>NZ_JBGGWE010000012.1:0-214238 GCF_041321095.1 Fibrella arboris
CGGGCGGGTGCACACCTTTTCCCATTCCGAACAGAGCCGTTAAGCCCCGCACTGCCGATGGTACTGGTGTCACGACCGGGAGAGTAGGCGGTCGCCACCCCTAGACAACAGAGTCCCGCTTCGCAAGAGGCGGGACTTTTTATTGTTATATACCCCTCAGCAAACGATGCGCTTATAGGTTGTAAGCTGCTTTGAGCTGTAAGCGCTTCGACCGCAGCGGTGGACCATTCCGCTCATGGTGACATTTCCATTCAAGTTGGTTATGACCATTCAAATCGGTCTTGTCACCCTAATCTGTTAAACGGGCCTATTCAACTTTCAACACCTTTACCGTTTTATGTTGTGTGGGCGTGCTCACATTCAGGAGATAAATTTCTGCCTTTTGGTTAGACAAAGTGAACTGATAACGCTCTATATCCTGGGCGTTTATCACGTGCTTCTGAGCAACGAGCTGGCCCTGAGCGCTTACCAACTGCAATTGTAATGACTCAAAACGAGCACCTACAACGTCAAAAGTTAACTTGTTGTCTCGTACCGGATTGCCCAGCACCAACACATTGAATTCGTAGCGAGCATCAGCGGTGGCTGCTTGTCTGGCACCTAGCTCATTACCCCAATATTTCTGGTTTCCTACATACACTTGCATACGTGGATTAGCACTCAGATTCGCTGGCTGTTCCTGATACGAATAATCATTACGCTGGTCAAATCGACCGCCGCCAACTTTGCTGACACGGTAGCGAATCAGCCCTGTACTGCTTTGTGGCATAAGCTGACCTGTATTGGCAAAGCTCAGTTCCAGGTACGTATCTGCAGTAGCCAGGGGTGGATTGATCCGAATAAATTGAGAACGAATAGCGCCGATCCCCAGTGCGCTGTAATCTAGCTCGAAAGTTAACGGTTGAGAGCCGTCGGCAGTAAAGTAGTAGCGAATTGTTATATCGCTGTAGTTGATGGGCATGTTTCCTTCATTGCGCAATTCCAGGTACGTTCCAATTTGAGTGGCCGAGGGGCCATTTTTGCTTTCTGTGTAGGGCACCAAGTAGCCTCGGGGTGTCACTGTGGCTGGTTCCTGCCCAGCTACTAGCACGTCGTTATAATAGGCTGTAATTCGGGAGGTGGCCATCAGACGATCGTGAACACTGGCATACGAGTAATCATCTAACTCATTGAAGCCTGAATAGTCGGCCTTGGCGATGTAGCTTTGAATAGCGCCTGTGCTTGCACCGGGCGCTAGATTGCCCGCTCCTGAAGTGAAACTGTATTCGATATAGCCTAAAGACCCTTGTCTGGGTTGAGCTAGCGGCACGTAACGCACTCTGACATTGGATGCGCCTAGTTTGGCGTATGGGACGGTCAGATTGGTTAAAGGGGTAAAGTTCTCCACTGTCAGGTAGTAGCGTAACGTTAGGCCTGAGAGTGCCAGGGTAGTGTTACCCTGATTAATTACCTCTAATAAAGGTTGGATAGCGTTATTGTCCGCATAATTGTCTACATCGCGGTGTAGTACTTGCAGTACGTTGCTGGTATGGGTAACAAGCCCACTGACGGCTACAGGATAAACGCCATGGCTCGAGTGGAAATAGGTATTTTGTGTAATTGTACCCGTGACCGGGCCTATGGTATTGCCCGTTAGGCGGACATCTACTCGCGTTTGAACAACAGATCTGCTCGTGCCGATTGTGAACGACGAGCTAAATGGATGGTTACCGGGAACGGATTTCAAATCCGACTGGTGCGTTGACGAGCACCGGTAAAACGCCTTGCGTTGCGACCGTATATGATTGACTAGCAGAAGGGGTGCCAAACGTAGTGGCAAAGTTGCTTAGCGATGAGGGAGTAACCGTTACCGATTGAGACAGGGCGGTTCCACTAAGACCAACAGTAGCCGTAGATGAACCGCTCCAGTTGATAATCTGTCCGTCAAACACGCCGGACGATGACGAAATAAGCGCGACTGAAACGGATGTAGGGGGGACAATCCCATTAGTAGCCGGTATCAGCAATGCAGGACCAGACTAGCCGTTTGCCATGAGCAGGTAATATGGCGGCGCAAAAATCTGTAGATCATCTGTTAAACCACGAGCCGACACGGTGAAGGAAGCCGGGAAAGAGCCTGGATATTCACTATAATCAACTATTGTTAACGAGGATGGTGTCACGGTAATCGATGGCGTCGCGGGGTCTGAGACAGTACCACGCACGGCTACGTTGGCAATCGACTGGTTTGAGCTATTATTTAATCGATGACTGATCGAACCCGAGCGCTGTGCGGCTGTGCTACCCGTTAGCCGTACAGCTACCGGAATATCGATAGCAGAAAGGCTACTGGGGATTGTTAAGGAAGAACCAAACGTATTATTGCCCGTACGAATGTCAAATCCTGTCGGGGCCGTGACGGTGCCTCCTGTTTGGCTTAGTGCTGTGATCGTATAGCTTTGACTAGCTGACGGGGTGCCTGTGGAGGTTGAAAACTGGCTTAGAGACAACGAATTTACGCTCAGGGAAGGACTTACAGTGGTGCCGCTAACAGCAACCGTTGTCGTCGTTGAGCCGCTGGTGTTTGATATATTTCCAGTGAACGTACCTGGCGAAGACGGCAGTAGGGCAACAGTAATGGTTGTTGGCGTCAGGGTGCCATCGCTGTTAACGGGTAAAGTAATACCGCCAGGATAGGCACCAGCATTAGGAACACTCACAACAAAGGGGACTGGCACAGTGACCCGGAAGTCTGACGTGGTTAAACCGGTAGCTGAAACAACATAGGTCTTTGAGTTACTACCAGGCAACTGGGTTGAATTAAGAAAAGTTAGTGAGGACGGCGTAACTGAGATAGCTGGAGTAAACTGAGCGGTTGGCCGGGTATCGCTGGCGGCCAACCCCATCAGCAGATGCGTATTGTGAAGCCAAAACGACAGTTAACAAAAGCCATAGTTAGCGCATTAAACGTAGTTGAGTACTCGTCATTAATACAGTTTAAGTGTATAGGGAAAAGGATTGCCGACCAGACGGTACACTAACTAGTAGGTTGGTTTCTAGGTAGTTATGTCAATAAACTAAATATATAGATTTAGTATTCTTTCAATTATCAATTCGCCTATATAATTATTAAAGGGCCTGCATGCCGACCAAGCGTCCGTATTTAAGGGGAGTAGCTGGCTAGTCAGCAGGATGTAGTTGACAACTGGTAGTGATGACAGACAAGACGATATCCTCTTTCGACTATCCTTTTCTACATAAAAGGCCAGCCATCAGGTACGTACCTGATGGCTGGCCTTTTATGTAGAAAAGAGTACTATTATAAACCTAGCACACGCTTATTAAAGGCTTCGTCTGAACCTGCTCCTGCGAAGTCATCGAAGGCACGCTCGGTTACGCGAATCATGTGATCCTGAATAAATGGCGCGCCTTCGGCAGCGCCCTGCTCAGGGTGTTTGATGGCGCACTCCCACTCCAGAACTGCCCAGCCATCGTAATTGTATTGAGCCAGTTTGCTGAAAATACTGCTGAAATCGACCTGACCGTCGCCCAGCGAACGGAACCGGCCAGCACGCTCTACCCAGCCTTGAAAACCACCATACACGCCCTGACGACCGGTTGGATTGAACTCGGCATCTTTTACGTGGAACGCATAAATGCGGTCGTGGTAGATGTCGATGAAATCCAGATAGTCCAGGCATTGTAATACGAAATGACTTGGGTCGTAGTTGATGCCCGCGCGTGGGTGATTATCCACGGCGGCCAGGAACATGTCGAACGTGACGCCGTCATGCACGTCTTCGCCAGGATGTAACTCGAATCCAACGTTCACACCCGCTTCATCGAACGCATCGAGAATTGGCTTCCAGCGTTTACCCAGTTCAGCGAAACCTGTTTCAACTAATCCGGCGGGGCGTTGTGGCCAGGGATACATGAATGGCCATAGTAGGGCACCTGTAAAACAAACATGAGAGGTAAGCCCTAAATTTTTGCTGGCTTTAGCGGCCAGCATCATCTGGTTCACGGCCCACGCCTGTTGCTCGGTTGGTTTACCTGCTAATTCCGCAGGACCAAAACCATCGAACATGGGGGCATAGGCTGGGTGAACAGCGACCAACTGGCTTTGTAAGTGCGTTGAAAGCTCAGTAATCTCTACCCCGATATCCGCCAGTTTCGCCTTTAGTTCATTACAGTATTCGATACTGTCGGCAGCTTTCTGAAGATCAATAACCCGTGAATCCCAGGTTGGGAGTTGAACGCCTTTGTAGCCGAGATCCGCCATGTATTTAGCGATTGTATCCAGCGAGTTGAAGGGCGCTTCATCGCCCATAAACTGCGCCAGAAAAACGGCAGGGCCTTTAAGTGATTTCATGTTTTTGTTGATTATATGGGGTTGGATACCTTGCTAATGGCTTCGCGCTTGTGGCCCTTCGACCGCAGCGGCGGACCGTTCCGCTTAGGGTGACAGGAAACCTAAGAATATGCATGACGACCTTGAGTGAGCGTGTCACCCTGAGCCTGTCGGGAATCGCAGCGGCGAACCGGCCTAGTCGGGGACGCCTAGTCGGGGATCGCGGCGGCGAACCGGCCTAGTCGGGGACGCCTAGTCGAAGGGTCACAAGCGCGAAGCCATTAGCAAGGTACCTGAAGCTTCATTGAGTTTACACTTCTACCCAGGCTTGTTTCTTATTGCTTTCCAGAATACGCTCGCAGATCAGTAGCTCGCGATAGCCGTCGGCGAAGGTTGGGTACGTTGGGTTCTCGGGTTGTTTACCGGCTTCGATAGCGGCATACACTTCTTTGAACATCTGTTTCGACGTATCGGGGAAGCCTTCGTTATGACCACCGGGAAAGCCGATCACTGACCGCACTTCAGCATGAACAATAGACGGATCGTCGGTCATGGTTTGGTTGTAGCCATCGCGGTTACCCAGCCAGAGTTGGTTTGGCGACTCCGAATCAAAGGCGAAGGTTTTCTTTGCCCCCGAAATCTCGAGCTTCAACTGGTTCTTACGACCAGCCGATACCTGCGATACGGTCACTACACCCCGATTACCGTTATCGAACCGGAGCAGCACGTTGGCATGGTCTTCCGTATTGATGGGTACGTCGGCGTAATCGTCTGGCTGAAGCATCTTACCGGAATACGTTTCAACCGGCTTCAGTGGTTTCTTCCGCGTCTTGTGAATTGTATTGAAATCGGCCAGTACGGCCGTAGTCTTCAACCCAGTGATGTATTCGATAATATCCATCAGGTGCGAACCAATGTCGGCAATGGCCCGTGAATCACCCGATTTGTCGGGTTCAAGGCGCCAGTTATAGTCGGTTTCGTAGAAGAGCCAGTCTTGCAGATACGACCCGATAATGCTGTAGACATCGCCCAGTTCACCTTTCTCGCGCATGATTTTCATCTGACGGACCAGCGGGTAATAACGCAGGTTGAAATGAACGGCATTGACAAGGCCAGATTCCTTCGCCAACTGAACCAGTTCTTCTGCTTCGACCAGGTCTTTCGCCAATGGCTTTTCACAGATAACGTGCTTACCGGCCAACAGCGCCGCTTTTGACTGGCTGTAATGGAGGAAGTTTGGCGTACAGATATGGATGCTCTGAATATCGTCCTGCTTCAGCAGTTCATCGAACGTGTATGCGCGGGGAATACCCAGTTGGGCAGCCTTCGTTTCAGCCAACTCTTGAGTTACCTCGCAAAGGGCAACTACTTCTACATTTGGTAAACGGCGCAGGGCTTCGATGTGGGCGGGTCCAATGAATCCGGTGCCAACCACACCAACTTGAATTTTTGACATTGTATTTAATGAGTGAATTAGTAAATGAGCGACTGAGTGAATGTTTGGATCTTGTTTTGTTTAGTGCTGCTGCGGGCTTTTGAGAGAACTTTCAAGCGTTGTTTGCCTTCGTCTAAAAGCTCATCGAGTCGGTTGGCGGCAACGAGCTCAGCGAAAATGAGCATCTCCAGCCAGAAAAGAGATTCATCTAGTTCTTCAATAGTAAGACTCAATTTGGCGATTCGTTTTGACTCCTACCACGCCGAACAGCTCTGTAATTGGCGACAGCCGAAGAGGAAGAGCGAATGAGTTGTTTGCCGAAAGGCTGGGCTTCGTAAGCGCTTGGTAAGCCCTGAAGACTCGGATACCTCGTAAAGCGAACGCTTTAAGCCGTGTCTCAATTGGCTGCGCGAATTCTGCTTTTTCTTCAGGTGAATAATACATGTTTACCAAACATTCACTCAGTCCAAAAACTTTGTCCACTTCTCCGACGACTTATCGGAGGCTAGGACTGTATCAATAAAGGCCATACCACGTAAGCCCTCGTCAATGCCGGGGAAATCAAGCCGGATCGGGTCGGGTTCCTGCCCGTTCAGGCGGGCGCGGAGGGTGAGCGCAAAGTTGTAATAGATATTGGCAAAAGCTTCCAGGAACGCTTCTGGATGCCCGGCTGGAAGACGGGTATTTGACTGAGCTTCGGGTGCCAGATCGCCAACGCCAGTGCGTAATAGACGGGCGCCTTCTTCATTCGTTTTGTAGATGAGCGTATTGGGTTCCATCTGCCGCCATTCGAGGCCACCAAATTCACCGTAGACACGAATGGAGAACGGATTTTCTTCGCCATTGGCAATCTGACTGTTGACGAGTGTTCCCTTGGCTCCGTTGTTGAACCGCAGCAGCATATTGGCATCGTCATCAAGCAGGCGACCTTCCACGAAAATGGTCAGGTCGGCACAGAGTTCGGTAATTTTAAGGCCAGTGATGTATTCGGCCAGGTTCTCGGCATGGGTACCAATGTCACCAACGCCACCGGCCGCACCCGAACGAGCTGGGTCAGTACGCCAGCCAGCCTGTTTCTGCCCGGTTGCCTCAACGAGCTGTGCCAGCCAGCCTTGTGGATACTCAACAATAACTTTCCGAATCTGCCCCAATTTGCCCGCTTTCACCATCGCTCGTGCCTGCTTCACCATGGGGTAGCCTGTGTAGTTGTGCGTGAGGCAGAAGAGTAGGCCGGTTTCGTCAATGATGCGTTTCAATTCTTTGGCTTCGGCCATGTTCAGCGTTACGGGCTTGTCGCAAACAACGTGGAAACCGTTTTCGAGCGCCATTTTAGCGGGGGCAAAGTGCATGTGGTTAGGCGTCACAATGGTCACGAAATCCATCCGTTCGCCCTCGGGAAGTTCTTTTTCCCGCAGCATCATTTCTTCGAAATTGGCGTAGACGCGGTTCTCTGGTAAATAGAGCGCATGGCCCGTCTGCTTCGATTTTTCGGCGTTTGAGCTGAACGAACCACAGACCAGTTCAATCTCATTATCCATAGCAGCAGCACGGCGATGAACGGCCCCGATGAAGGCGTCGAGGCTACCGCCTACCATACCCATGCGTAGTTTGCGGTGTGTATTGGTCTGACTAACAGAAGGAGAGAGGTTTGTTGAGGCTTGAGGCGTCATAAAAAGGCGAAAGAAAGCGTTTAGCAGCTATTCGTATAGGGTAAATAGCTCAGGAGACAATCATCTACTTATTGACCGGAAAATTAGCGGATTTCCTTTTTTTTAGGAAATTTTGTATGCCTTGCGCTACCCAATCGGGTAATTACTGTTAATTGACCCCTTTATCTGAAAACCTAATCTACTTGTTCGATCAAACTTTCTTTATTGTCATTCTATGAACACGACTGTAAATAGTTCGAGGCTCTTCCTGGCAAGCTGCTTCGCCCTTATCACCACTGCCTTCTCATTTAGTATCAGAGCAGGCATTTTGCCTCAGCTCGGTACTGAGTTTGGGTTGACTGCCGAACAATTGGGATTCATCAACTCAATGTGGTTTCTGGGCTTTCCAATAGCCATGATCGTTGGCGGGTTGGTATACCATACGGTTGGGCCGAAAATAATTATGACAGTAGCCTTCGTATCGCACACATTGGGTATTCTGCTGACCATTTATTCAGGTGGCTATACGGGCCTGCTTATCTCGACCCTGTTCATCGGTATCGGCAATGGCTGCACAGAAGCCGCCTGTAACCCCCTGATCGCCGATATGTACTCGGGAGCAGAAATGAACAAAAAGCTGAACCGTTTCCATATGTGGTTTCCAGGTGGCATTGTAGTGGGTAGCCTGCTTTCTAAGTTCATGACCGATTCGGGGGCTTCATGGCAGACGCAAATCTGGGCTATTATGGTGCCAACGCTGGTTTATGCCTTCCTCTTTTTCGGACAGGCGTTTCCAAAGCCACGTGTAGAAGGTGTAACGTCGATCAGCAAAAACTTCGCCGCTATGCTTACGCCGCTTTACCTCTTTATCTTCTGCTGCATGGCGTTAACGGCTATTTCAGAGTTCGGGCCGCAACAGTGGGTTGGCTTGATTATGAGCAAAAGCGGTGCTAGCCCCATGCTTATTCTGGCGTTGGTAACAGGGTTGATGGCCTTCGGCCGGTTCTTTGGTGGACCAATCATCCACCGGCTCGACCAAACCGGCGTATTGCTGGGCGGTGCCTGCTTTGCTACCATTGGTATTTACCTGTTCAGCACGCAGACAGGGGCAATGGCCTACGTTGCGGCTGTCTTTTTCGCCATCGGCGTCTGTTATTTCTGGCCAACCATGATTGGCTTCGTGGCCGAACGTATTCCGCTGAGTGGTGCGTTAGGCATGTCTATCGTAGGCGGTGTGGGTATGTTCTCTACCTCTATTTTCCAGCCAATTATTGGCCGCTGGCTCGATGGAGAGCGGGCCATACAGGCGGCCGCTGGTAAAACTGGCGACGCGCTGGAACTGGCGGCAGGTCAGGCAACGCTGGCTAAAATGACTACATTCCCTATCATTCTGATTGTGGCGTTTACGGGCCTGTACTTCTACATGCGCAATAAGAAGCCAAGTCACGAACTGGATTCAGTAGCTGCTCAACAGCCACAACTGTAGTCAGGAACGTACCTACATAAAAAAACGGCATTGGAGCTTAGCCAATGCCGTTTTTTTATGTAGGTACGTTCCTGACTAGGCAACAACCTGCACGCCTTTCCAAAAAGCCACCCGGTCTTTGATCTGGCTGGCAGCTGGTTTTGGGTCGGGGTAATACCAGGCTGCGTCTGTGTTCGTCTGTCCGTTAACTGACAGTGAATAATAAGATGCCAGACCTTTCCAGGGGCAAACCGTATGCGTCTGGCTGTCGGCCAGGTAATCGGCCCTAACCGACTCTTTCGGGAAATAGTGATTATTCTCAACAACGATGGTATCGTCGCTCTCAGCGATGGTTTGACCGTTCCAAATAGCTTTCATAGTTTGTTTGGTTGCATACCTGGTCAATGCCAGTGTATACCAGGCATAACTAGCGAGAAAGTGCTTTCGTTTAGTGAAGCAACGTACCTGAACTAGAATTCAGTTTTCCACTGCACTCGCCAGCCAGCCGGTATTTTTTTGGGTAATGGTAGCCCCAGTAGCCCTGTAGCTGGATTCATGGCTGAAATAGTGATGGGCGTGACCTCTTTAGTCTGGGCAGAGATTGTTTTTGTGGCCCGGAGAAAAATATATCCCTGGTTATCGATGTCATCAACAACGGCATACAGTAGATCGCCTTCTTTCAATTCAACCTCACCAACCTGTGCATCATGGGTAATAACAAAGGCCCAGCTTTGGCCTAACTGAGCTTTGCCAGCTTTCTGTAGCGTAGTCTCGACATCACCCGTAAAAATGGCAGCTGCTTTGGGCTTTTGCGTCAACAGGTTTGTCAGTATACTGTCCATCACGGCGGCCTCGCTGCCGGGAGCCGGCTCATAAGCGTCGATGGGTACACCTTTTTCTTCGGAATCTTCGTCAATAATCCAGCCCATGCGGCGGGCCTGCTGACGTTCTCGTTCATACGGGTCATCGGCATAAGCCAGCATGCCCGAGTTCAGGCCCGCATAACGCCCTGGATTTTGCATGATCTCTTTTATGGCCAGCATCCGGTACAGGTAATAACCCGTCTCTTCATTCATGGCCATCTCATAATAGCTGCGTGTGGCCTGCCGAACAATTTTTTTCTCGATCATGCCCATACCGCCATTATAGGCTGCCGCCGCGAGCGTCCAGGAACCCAGCCGTTTGTATAGCGCTTTCAGGTAGCGGCAGGCGGCCTCCGTCGACTTGACCAGATCCATCCGTTCGTCGTTGCCCGAATCGATACGAAGGTTCATGTCTTTGGCCGTTTCGTCCATAAACTGCCAGTAGCCAACCGCTCCCGCCGACGACACCGCATCGGCTTTCCAGTTACTCTCAATGAGCGGCATGTACTTAAAGTCGTTTGGAATATGGTGTTTGGCAAGAATGGGCTCAACCACGGCGAAATAAGGAGCCGAACGTTGATGCAAGGCCTGCACACGCTTGGCGTACCCGGCCGTGCTCATCAGCGCCATAGCCAGTTTAGCGCCGACGTTCCCTTGTTCGGTGGGGACAAGCTCACCCGCGAAATTTGTCTGCTGAATGGGCTGAGGAGCAGGAGGCTGTGTTTTGGCAGAACGCTTCCTGTTCCCCTTTACCAAAACGGCTGTTTTCTGCGCGACGGAGAAATGTGCAATCAATAGAAGCGATAAACAACTCATTATGAATTGCTTAGGCAAACGGTTTTCTTGTTTCAAGGCAATTCGATTGGTGCTTTTACAAAACGGATGCTCACGGGTATAAGTTCTTATTCGATTAGCCAACGAGCCAACGGTTTAACGAGGGGTTAAAGCAAAGGCCCGTTCAAAACGGTTTTATCCATCCGAACGGGCCTTTAGTGGGCTGTGGTAAGGTTTTATAGAACTTTCCAGGTCAGAATCCAACCGGCTTTCATCTGTGTTACGTCGGGTAGTTTAATGCCGACCCGGCCCGTTGAGGCGTCAACGGCGGCCAGCGGTAGGTTCAGCGTTTGCTGGTTACCGGCTGTGTGCAATTTATCGGCCCGGAAGTATATTTTACCCGTTTTATTGTCGATATCTTCAATCACAGCATAGAGACGATCGCCTTCGCTAACAGTCACATCATCGGCCATACCATTTCGCGTTAAATTAAAAACCCAGACTGCCCCCCGCTGTAAATCGCCAGCTTCGGCGAGCTTTGCTTTGATACCTCCCTGAAAAACGGAGGCGGCGTTGGGCAAGGGGATGTCTTCAGATCGGTTGTCGGTGGCGGCAGATGCCACGGCGGCCACCGACGCAGTCACGGCTTCTCGTTCCAGGTTAACCAGTACCTTTTCGTCGAAGAGAACTTCCTGAGCCTGGGCTGGCGCTTCTGAAGCAACCGGCTGGTTGAGGCTGGCTAAAATCCGCTCAGATAATAGCTCGCGATACTGTCGATTGTTGTTGAATAGCTCTTTGAAAGCCAGAATGCGGTATAGATACTTGCCAGTTTCGGCGTTTAGGCGCAGATAATAATAGTCACGGTGCTGCTGCTTTCTGATATTCCCCAGTAAACTGCCAATACCCACGTTATAGGCGGCGGCAGCCAGCGTCCAGGAACCCAGCCGGTCATAAAGAAAGCGGAGGTACCGGCAGGCAGCGTCTGTAGACCGCATCAGACTGAGCCGTTCATCGCGGTATGGCTCAACAACCAGCCCCAACTCGCGGGCGGTGGCTGGCATCAACTGCCAGTACCCAACGGCTCCCTTTGGGGAAATGGCCGTGCCATTCAACGCACTTTCTACCAGCGGTAAATATTTAAAATCGGGAGGAATATGGTATCTAGCCAATACCGGTTCGATGAGTGGGAAAAAGGCAGCTGCCCGTTGCCGCATACGAATGAGCGCCGATGCCTGCATCGTACTGTGCGACAGCGCCGAGATGAGCCGCCGCGCAACGCGCTCTTCATGGATAGGTACCACTTCGCCACAAAAATGAACGGGGGGCAATGAGGCAAGCCGAACGGGGTCTTCCGTTGTTGAACAGGATATGGTCAGCGTAACACGACTGGTCGTGGGAGGGGTGAGCAGGGGCCCGGGGCTGGCTAACCCATTTGCCCAGTGTGCCACAATAAAGTAGAGTACCAGTAGTGTACTGGTTAGTGGCTTTATCGGGTAACTGTTGAGCAAGACGGTTGGGCAATTTTTATACTTTTGAGACAAAGAACTGATCGACTGGTCACGGTAGCACATGCCACTAATCGATCAATTTTAATGCCCCAATCGCCTATTGTGCCTCGTCGAGTGGGGTGAAATCCTTGAATGTGCGTTTCAGGGCTTTGTCGGTCGCTTCTTTCTTGTTCTGCCAGTTCGCATCTAATTCCAGGGCCACCAGCCCACTTAAACTCATGGCATTTCTGAACTCGTCGAGGCGTTTGATAAACTCGGTCGAACGGCGTGCCGATTTTAAGGCAAACTCGCGGGCAAACACATCACCTTTGTTTTGAAGCTCACTTTTCTTGCCCAACACGTAGTTATAGCGGTCGAGCAAATCTTTCATCGATTTACCAATGACCTCGGTGGCTTCCAACGTACCCATCGTCAGTACGGCAGTGCCACCAATGGCCGAGATCAGCCGCTGGTTGCTCTGTGCCTGAACGCTCGACTGCGCATTGGTTACAGCCGGCGCAACGCCCGTAACAGCGCCTAGTGAAGCATTGGCCACCGAACGATTTCGTTTTCCACCCTTCGCTTTTCGGTAATCACGTTTCAGTTCGGCTTCTTTTTCATCGAGTTGCGTAACCAGGTTCCACGCCTGCACCAAAGCCTGGTTGTAGAGGGCGTAGGTGTAACGATCTTTCGCTTCTTCATTAACCGTATTCTGGACCGTGATCACAATCGTTTGTTCATCGCGGTTTTGCGCCTTGTCGAGCACGAAAAACGTCAGGTTTACCCGTAGCGTATCGTTGGGGTCACGCACAAACTCATAGCCTGGGATCCAGATGAACTCGTACTGGTTGTTGGTATTCTTAACCAAAGCCGATTTGGGTACGCGCTGGTCTGTGCTCAAAAAATCGAAGGTGTTGATGTCGTCGTCGCCATTTGGGTCGGCGAGGTAGAATTTCAGGTTGATCGTAGCATTTTCGCGAACATGGTAGGTACGTTCTTTGGGCACGACCGAAATGACCGGCGGGAGGTCCATCTGAGTCACGTCGATCTTCAACCGCCCTTTGGTGCGGGTTTTGGCGGGCTGATCTTCCACCCAGAATTCAATGTAGATCGGTTTGGCTCTGAGTTGGTTAAACTGGTTTTTCGATAAGGTCCATGTCAACTCGCCCTGCGCACTGAGTTTGCTGCCTTCCGGCATTTGATCGGGAATGGCGATGAACGCTATAGGATCGCCGTCGGCATCGTAAATCTGCTTCGGGTCGAACTTATACACATTCTGCGTCTGAAAACGAACATAGAACGGCGGCAACTCTTCAACTACCGGCGGCCGGTTCACATGCTGCACCCGAAAATCGACCAATTGGGTAGCCGATTCACCGCGACGGTTTCTGACTTCGAAGATGATGGGAACGGTACGGGTTGTTTTTAGCCGGTCGGCCAGGTCGTAGCCTGGCGTCCAGCGGAAGTGCCCCAGCGAATCGAAGGCCATGCCATCAAGCATTCCCTGGGCAATGCTGTAGGTGACCGAATCGGCCGCGTTGCCGGTTGTTTTTAACGTCAGTTGAATGGATTGACCCTCGGCAACAACGTTCCAGTCGGGCTGTTGCGGAAGAATAATCTGAAGAGATTTTGGATCCTGCGCCTGACCAGGTGGGCTAAACAGCCACCCTAGTAGCAGGAGCGCGAGCCAACAGTATTTTATCATGCTACGTACCTGAGCCGGTTTGAATTTTAAAACGCAAAACTACGGCTAAGATTACAGCTGCCCGATGTGAATGCTATTTTTTTGAGGCATAAGCCCCGTTAGCGCCTTATTTATTGACTTATTTCAAGGATATATTGGGCCGAAGGCATGGCCGATCCACTGATTTCTGCTGTATAGCGGCCTAATGAGGGACTAAACCATTTGCTGCCAAAGCCTGTTAGATTTATAAGATATGATGGACAATAGTTACTGAACTGTAGGCAGGTTTTGCAACGAATCAGTAGCCGTTGTCCATTCTATGTTAGTCCCCGTTCATTCTATCTGTTTTCTTCAACGAGTGTTGCCAACGAACATTCCCAACGAATGAGTTACTATAACCTGAAAGCAAAGGAGTTAACTGCTATTAAAACCCTCGGTGAATTGACAGCCGCTGGGTACCAATCCCGGTCAATTAAACAAGAGTTACGTGAGAATCTGATTCAAAAAATCCGGGCTAAAGAATCGGTTTTCCCAGGGATCTGGGGCTACGAAGAAACGGTTATTCCTGATGTGGAGCGCGCCATTCTGTCGATGCACCACATTAACCTGCTGGGTCTTCGCGGTCAGGCAAAAACGCGTATTGCGCGCCTGATGGTCAATCTGCTCGACGAATATATTCCGGTGGTGGAAGGCTCTGAACTCAACGATGATCCGCTACAGCCATTGTCGCGGTTTGCCCATGACCTGATTGCCCAGCATGGCGACGCCACACCTATTTCGTGGATGCACCGCAGCGACCGCTATACTGAAAAACTGGCCACGCCCGATGTGTCGGTAGCCGATCTGATCGGCGACGTTGACCCCATCAAAGCCGCCACGCTGAAACTCCCGTACTCTGACGAACGGACGATCCACTTCGGTCTGATTCCGCGCTCGCACCGCTGCATTTTCGTGATCAACGAATTGCCCGACTTACAGGCCCGGATCCAGGTGTCGCTGTTCAATATTTTGCAGGAAGGCGACATTCAGATTCGTGGTTTTAAACTGCGGTTGCCCCTCGATATCCAGTTTGTGTTCACGGCTAACCCTGAAGACTATACGAACCGGGGGAGCATTGTCACGCCGCTGAAAGACCGGATCGATAGCCAGATCGTGACGCACTATCCGAAGACGATCGAGATGGGCCGGAAGATCACCCAGCAGGAGGCCATCGTGAAAACCGAGCAGAAAGGCCTCGTAAAAACCAACGACCTAGTGGCTGATCTGATCGAACAGGTAGCCATTGAAGCCCGCCAGAGCGAATACGTGGATGCCAAGTCGGGCGTATCGGCCCGGATGACCATTTCGGCCTATGAAAACCTGTTGTCGTCGGCCGAACGGCGTACATTGCTGAATAGCGAGAAAGAGACCTACGTGCGCATCGCCGATGTGTATGGCGTGGTGCCAGCTATTTGTGGTAAGGTAGAACTAGTGTATGAAGGTGAAGTGGAAGGCCCCGTTATTGTGGCGCAGAACCTGATCGGCAAAGCGATACGTACCCAGTTCCTGAATTATTTTCCGAACCCGGAGAAGGCCAAGAAAGATAAGCGCGGTAACCCCTACAAGAAAATCACCGACTGGTTTGGCGATGGCAACACGATGGATCTGCTCAACGATCTGTCGAACCGGGATTACGAAAGTCGACTGCGTACCATCGATGGCCTCGATGATCTGGTTGATCAATTCCACCCTCGCCTGAGCAAACAGGAACGGTTGTTTATGATGGAATTTGCCCTGCACGGCATTGCCGAATATTCGCTGGTGGGTAAGAAAGCACTCGATACCGGCCTGCAATTCAAAGACCTCGTCGGCTCCATGTTCGACCCCACCAAGCATTTCGGGGAAGAGGATGAGGAAGAAGACGATGATGATCGTTTCTAAGTCAGGTACGTTCATAAAGACTAGCCGCCAGTTGATTCAAGGGATCACTGGCGGCTTTTTACGTATTGGCTGGCATATCCTCGTTTTCCGTAACCAAAGCGACAGGCGTCGGTTGCATCTACATAAACTCCGACGTTATGAAACAGATCGATCACCTGCTCCAACTCGTTAAAACAGACATTGAGGTTGAAAGCCCCGGACTCTCGCGAACCGATTTTTTGCGGCTTACAGGTAAAGGGTTAGCCATTGGCGTGGTGGGTGGGCTGGCGGCTTCCTGCCAGTCGGCGGGTCAGTCAGCGGCCTCGTCGCAACCCGACCCAGCAACGGTGTACCGATCGCCATCAGGCCAGCAGGTTCCGTCGTCGGCCCCCTATTCACCACCGGCTACCGTACCGAAGGAGGTTGACAAGCCGATTGAACTGGAGCAGTGGAAATCAGACGTCGACGTTAAATCAGCTCCGACCCCAACGCCACTGCCTATGGACCAGCGGGTTGGGTATGCCATCGTTGGCCTGGGGCATCTGGCGCTCGAAGAAATACTGCCGGCGTTTTCGCAGTGCAAAAAATCGAAGCCGGTGGCGCTGGTGAGTGGTAGCCCCGAGAAGTTACAGAAAGTGGCGCAGCAGTACGGTATCAAACCCAGTAGCTGCTACAGGTATGAGCAATACGACCAACTGAAAAATAACCCCGAGGTGCAGGCTATTTACATTGTGCTGCCCAACTCCATGCACGCCGAATACACCATTCGGGGGGCGCAGGCGGGGAAACATATTCTGTGCGAAAAGCCAATGGCCAACTCGCCGCAGGAAGCACAGGCGATGATCGACGCGTGCGGCAAGGCAGGTAAAAAGCTGATGGTCGCCTACCGGATTCAGTACGAGCCCAACAACCGGATGATCCGCGACATGGTGCGGTCGAAGCAGTTTGGAGCGCCTAAATTCATTGAGTCGTTCAACTGCCAGAGTTCAGCTAATCCGCAGCACTGGCGGCATATCAAGGCGCTGGCTGGTGGCGGCTCGCTGCCCGATATTGGGCTATACTGCCTGAATACGACCCGCTTTGTGCTGGGCGAAGAGCCCATCGAAGTGTTTGGTTACCAGTACAGTACGCCCGGCAATCCGTTGTTTCGGGAGGTGGAAGAGGTGATGTCGTGGCAGATGCGGTTCCCGAGCGGCGTCATTGCCAACTGTGCGGCCCATTACAACGTACATGAGTCGCGGCGGTACCGGGTACTGGCCGAACGGGGCTGGATGGGCCTCGATCCGGCTTTCTCGTATCAGGGGCTTCGCGCCGAAACTGCCCATGCCGACGGAATGGTTGAACGCAAGGAAACGCCTACGATGGCTCCCAAAAACCAGTTTGCCACCGAGATCGACCACTTTTCAGACTGTGTGATGAACGACAAGCAGCCGTTTACGCCCGGCGAAGAGGGCCTTCAGGATCAGAAGATCATGGCAGCCATCTATCAGTCAGCCCGCGAAGGGAAGCCTGTGAAATTGCCGGCAGCCACGAAGCCAGATGCTTTCCGTGGGCCGGAGCCGGACTTGGCCTAACGATTTTTTGTCATCCCGACGACAGGAGGGACCCTGAGGGTAACCCAACGACATAGTAAGGAATCCTCAAGACCCCTCCTGTCGTCGGGATGACAAAAATCGTTAGCCATACTCACTAGCTTGTAAAGTAAAGCAACACACTAAACCAGCACTACACCCGAATAAACAGCTTCCGGCGGTACATCCACAGTAAGATGACGTAGAACGTACCCAGCGTGGCTGCCCCGATGAGCAACGGCTCGAAGGCGGGGCCGAGCAACTGAAATGGTGCGTGGCCCAGGTGGATGTAGAAGGAGTTGCTAATAAAGCCGTCGATCAGGTGGACCAGGCAATAAATGGCAATGGAGTTCATGCCGATCACGGTCAGAAAAAAGGCCCAGTTCCGGCGCTTCATCACGTCGATCACTGTGTAGAAAAAGGCCATCAGCCAGCAACACCAGCCACCACTGAACAGGGTCCAGGCGGGTGTCCAGATGCGTTTGACGATGGGGCAAATACCGGTTACGTGCAGCAAAACCCCGAGGCTAATCCCTATGGCACCTGCCGCTACAAGGTGCCGCACGATCAGGCGGTTCGATTGACCGGAACGCAGCCACTGACCGGCTTGTAAACCCAGCAGCATGGTACCGAGGGTCGGTATAAAACTCAACGTAGCGTACCCGCCGCCATTAAATAGAAACGAAGCTTTTCGTGGAAACAGATTCAGGAACCAGGTATCGAACGCCCAGGCCAGGTTGCTGTTTTTGTTAAAATGTGCGGCTAGCCCTGTGTAGTGATGTACCCAGTTGGCCGGTACGCCCACGGCCGCATAATTGACTGCCGACGTGGGTGCCGGATACATTACAAACGCCAGCCAGTAGCCAGCCAGAATACCCGCCAGCGCCAGCCATTGAGTTCGGACGGAGGTGTGCCCAAGTAAAAAGAGAAACGGATAGCCGAGGCCAATCTGCGTTAGCGTGTCTTCAAACGTAAAGTTGGTCTGCGTGCTGTGTGTCGAGCGCAAGAAGATGCCCAGCAGCACCAGCACCAGTGACCGGCGCAGCGCCCGAATAAACTGCGCCCGCGCCGACGTACCCAGTTCTGCCCGGCTGGCCAGTGAATAGGGGAGGGCCATCCCCACCAGAAACGAAAACGACGGCTGAATCAGGTCGTGCAGTGAACAGCCCGCCCAGTCGACGTGGCTTTGCTGATCGGCCAGAAAAGCCCAGAACGAACTGGCTGGAAAGGCCTCATGCAACTTGGAAAACTGCAACAACTCGGCCGCCATCAGAAACATAACGAACCCCCGGTACGCGTCCATCGACATAAGGCGACTGGGGATAAACCCGTTTTTCTGGTGTTGCCGATCGGCGCGGGTGAGGGTTGCCGGATGCGGAAGAGAAGTGGCCATTAGTAGGAATAGTTTTACTTCTGAATATAGGTTGCTTTCGCGTAGCCGAAGGGCCTACAGTGCGAAGCAATACTCAAAATAAGTTACTCATAGTCAGGCGGATCACTCAAAACGTCAAAACTACAACCCGTACGTATCCAGCAGGTAAACCAGCGCCGCCATGGAGGCTCCGCCCAGTTCGAGCTCGCGTTTGTTCACCATCTCAAACCGGTCGGCGGCAGTGTGGTGGAAATCGAAGTACCGCTGCGAATCGGGCTTGAAGCCGAAGAGCACCGTGCCGATGTTGACCAGCGGACCAATATCGGCACCACCACCGCCGGGGCCAATGTCATGCAGGCCATACGGGGCCAGCAGTGGTTTCCATTGAAGAACTTGCTCTTTCTGTTGGGGCGTGCCCACAATGCCAAAGCCACGGGGCGTAAAGCCACCTTCGTCAGACTCGATGGCGGCGATGTGTTTTTCGTTGTTTTGCCTGGCCAGATCGGCGTATTTGATCCCGCCCCGCAGCCCGTTTTCTTCGTTCATGAACATCACCGCCCGAATGGTCCGCTTTGGTTTAATGCCCAGCGCCTTCATGATCCGCAGCACTTCAATAGACTGCATACAGCCGGTACCGTCGTCGTGTGCACCTTCGGCCAGATCCCATGAATCGAGGTGACCGCCAACGACAATGATCTCGTCGGGTTTTTCGGAGCCTTTCAATTCGCCCACTACGTTGTATGATTTGGCGTCGGGCAGGGTTTCGCAATTCTGCTTGAAGTAGAACGTCAGGCTCGGGTTTTCGGCCAGCGATTTACTCAGCAGGTTGGCGCCATTGGTGCTGATCGCCGCCGTTGGTATCAGGGGCACTCCTGTACCGTAGCGGGTGCCGCCTGTGTGCGGGTAATCGTCCTGCGCCAGCCCCATAGAGCGCACAATGGCCCCGACAGCGCCCAGCTTGGCTGCTTCGGTGGCCCCGCCCGCCCGTTGGTCAACTGCGCCGCCATAAGCGTCGAAGGTGATTGTTTTGGTGGGGTCCATCGGCCGGTTGAAGAAGACGATCTTGCCTTTCACTTTTTCGGCGCCCAGTGCCCGCAGTTCGGGGAAGCTTTTTACTTCGATCACCTGCGCCTCCACGCCTTTGGCCGGGGTAGCTACCGAACCGCCCAGCGCCGCGATAGGTACGTTCGTTTTCTGTTTGCCGTTCTGAATGTAGGCCACTTCTTTAGCGCCACGTACCCAGTGCGGCACCATTACTTCCTGCAAAAATACCCGGTCGAACCCCTGCTGTTCCATTAGTTGCCTGGTCCAGTCGACGGCCTTTTGAGCCCCTGCCGAGCCGCTGAGCCGGGGACCAATCTGCTTGGTCAGGTAGCGGAGCCATTCGTGCGATTTACCGTTGGCAAGGGCTTCGTTATAAATCTTTCGGATGACGACCGAGTCGGCCTGTTGGCCGTAGCTGAAAAAGGAAAGACAAACGAGGAGTGAGGTAACCAGTTTTCTCATTGACTTGATTGTTGAAGATGAATGCCCAGATTGATTCTGTGCTGGTAATTTAGGCCAAAACAGCCGTGAGGCCATCGGCTTTTGGCAGATAGCTCAGAATCAGGAAATTTTTTTCCGGTATGTGGGTGATAACCCGACGCATCGGGTATTCCGTAATAACGGAACTATCATGGCTAACCGTCCGTCTGATCAACTATGAGCCCCCTATCAACGCCTACCATCGATAGCCTCCGTTTGCAGGACCGGGCAGCCTATGACGTGCTTTATCGGCTGGTGATGCCGTCGATTGTGCAGTATGTACAGCGCAACGGGGGTAACGTGGCCGATGCCGAAGATGTGTTTCAGGAAACGCTGATGGTCCTGGCCGAAAAGGTAAAAGACCCTGATTTTCGACTGACGGCCTCTCTGAAGACGTACCTGACCAGCATTGCGCATCATATCTGGCTGAATCGTCTCCGTGCCCGCCGTCACCTGCCGCTGACCGACCTCACAGCGTGCGACGACCTGCCCGAACCACCCGCTGATGAAGCAGTACCTACCAACTTGGTGATGCGCTGGCTCGACCAGGCGACGCCATTCTGCCGCGCATTGTTGCGGGCTGTCTTTTTCGACAATGAGCCAATGGAACTGCTGTTGATTCGGATGGGGTGGAAGAATAAACATACCGCCGCCAATCAGAAGTACAAATGTGTGCAGCAGGTGAAGCGTGTGGCCGTCAATAGTCGGTAACGCGATCGGGATGGGTGATCCAGGTACGTTCGTGGGTATCAAGAGGTGAATCAAACACCAGATCACCATGAGTCAGCTCAAAGCAGGCCAGGCCGCCCCCCATTTTTCAACGCTCGATGTAAACGGAAAACCGATCAGCCTGAGCGATTACGTCGGTAAAACAGTATGGCTCATTTTCCACCGGAATGTAGGATGCCCGATCTGCAACCTGCGTTTTTATGAGCTGGAAAAGCACCAGGCCGAATTGCAGGCCAACGGTATTGTGGTGCTGTCTGTCTACGAATCGTCGGCCGCGAACATGCGCCAATACCTTGACGGGAGGCCCCAGCCTTATTCCCGGATGATTCCCGACCCGACCGAGCAACTTTACCGGCTATACGGTGTGGAACGGTCGTTTGGGAAGCTGCTGAGCGGTGTCATGTTGCACGGAGGCATTGGTAAGCTGAAGGCGAGCAAAAAACTGACGGCCAAACTACCAAAGCAGGACGGCCACGCTGACCGGATGGGGGCCGAGTTACTGATCGGTCCCGATGGCCGAATCTGCCGGGCGCATTACCACCGTTTTCTGGGTGACGATCTGCCGCTGACAGAAATCCGTGACGCAGGCAAGGTTTTCTCATGAAAGGGGTTAATAGGTTGCTTCGCGAGCCTGTCGAAGGGCCTAGCTCGCGAAACAACCTATTAAGTGCTTTTATGAGAAAGCCCTGGTGACGCAGGTACGTTGGTATAACGTGTGGCTATGTCAGCCAGGCCCGGTAATCGGCCCATAAAGTTGACCAGGTAGTGGCAAAAACGCCTGCGAAGCCGCTGGAATGGAAACAGATGGCTCCATGTTGTGGTGACATGAACGTCGTGAAAAGAATGTTGATCCTGCTGTTGCTGGCTGGCTTAGCCAGTTGCCAAAAGGCGGATACCCAGCCGCCAGTGACGCCCGCCCCAACACCAGTGACTGACTTTATTAAAGGGGCCGACGTGAGCTGGGTGACCCAGCAGGAGGCCAGTGGCGTACGATTTTATCGTCCTGACGGAACGGCCGATGATATTTTTGTCATTCTGAAAAGCAAAGGCATAAATTCCATTCGGCTGCGCGTATGGGTGAATCCGGCTGGCGGCTGGAACGGCATAAACGATGTGTTGACCAAGGCCAGACGAGCCAACGCAGCGGGCATGAAATTGCTGATCGATTTCCACTACAGCGATTCCTGGGCCGATCCTGGTCAGCAAGCCAAACCCGCCGCCTGGCAAAAGCTGACGTTTACGGAGCTGAAAAAAGCGGTGTCTGATCACACTGCCGACGTCATGAATCGGTTGAAAATGAACGGGATTACGCCGGAATGGGTACAGATTGGCAACGAAACCAACGACGGCATGCTCTGGCCCGACGGGCGGGCATCGACCAGCATGGCCAATTTTGCGGCGCTGATTACGACGGGTTATGAGGCGGTGAAGTCAGTCAGTCCCACGTCGCAGGTGCTGGTTCATCTGTCGAACGGCTACGACAAGTCGCTGTTTCAATGGCTATTCGGTGGACTGGCCAGTAACAACGCCCAATTTGATATGATCGGCCTGTCGATGTACCCGTCGGCGACAGATTGGGCTGTTAAGAACGAACAGTGTCTGAGTAACGTCAACGAGTTGACTGTGCAATACAAAAAACCGGTTATGGTGGTGGAAGTGGGTATGCCTGCCAATGACCCGGCTACCGCCAACGCGTTTATTGCCGATCTAAGCGCCAAACTGAAAACCGTGCCGAGTGGCAATGGCCTGGGCGTTTTTTACTGGGAACCGCAAGCTTACAAAAAATGGCAGGGCTACGGCCTGGGCGCTTTCGACGATTCCGGGAAACCAACCGCCGCCCTCGACGCTTTTCTTCATTGACGTTGCTGTGTGGTGTTGGCTTCGCGCTCTGGCTCGCGAAGCAACTTACGCCGCGAAAGCAATTCATATCAGTGAATTAACAAACTACGTTACCAACACTTTATTCATCCTCCAATACACCATATATGCGTTTAGCCCATACCCGGTTTCTTCTGCTCTTTGTGCTCGTTTGTGCTGCATTGGGAGGTGCTGCCCAAACCAGTCCTAACCCCAAAAATCTGATATACATAGACCCGGCCGGGATAATTCGGTATACCAAAACAAAGCAGGAAGCGGCTTTTTATGGAGTGAACTACTGCCTGCCGTTTGCCTACGGGTACCGGGCGGTGAAAAAGCTGGGCATCAGGCCCGAAACGGCGATCGAGCAGGATGTGTACCACATGGCCCGTATGGGTGTCGATGCGTTTCGGGTGCATGTCTGGGATACCGAAATCAGCGACTCGCTGGGCAACCTGCTGGACAATGAGCACCTGCGTTTATTTGATTACCTACTGGCGCAACTCGAAAAGCGCAAGATCAAGATCATCATTACACCCATTGCATACTGGGGAAACGGTTATCCAGAACGCGACGAACGTACCCCCGGTTTTTCGCGGGTCTATGGTAAAGGGCAAGCCAACCAGAATGAACTGGCGATCAAGGCACAGGAAGAATACGTCCGGCAGTTTTTACGGCACGTCAATCCGTACACGAAATCGACCTATGGGAACGACGTATCCGTAATTGCCGTGGAGCTGAACAACGAGCCCGTCCACAGCGGTCCCAAACCCAATGTGACAACCTACATCAACCGGATCAACGCGGCGGTACGTAGCACGGGCTGGGATAAACCGATCGTCTACAACATGGCTCAGAACCCCTGGTATGCCGATGCGGTGGCAAAATCGGCGGTGAATGGCTATACCTTTCAGTGGTATCCGCTGGGGCTGGTGGCTGGCCGCACCCTGGGCGGCAACCCGCTGATGCACGTAGACACTTACCAGATTCCGTTCGATACCATTCCCGAATACAAGAACAAGGCGCGTATCGTATACGAGTTCGACGCGGGCGACATCTACGCGTCGTACATGTACCCGGCCATGGCGCGGAGCTTCCGGGGCGCGGGTTTTCAGTGGGCTACCCAGTTCGCTTATGATCCGATGTCGACAGCCTACGCGAATACCGAATACCAGACCCATTACCTGAATCTGGCCTATACGCCTTCTAAAGCGATCAGCATGCTCATCGCCGGGCGGGTGTTCCGCGAAACGCCCCGGTTCAAAAATTACGGCAAGTACCCGCCAGACAGCGCGTTTGGGCCATTTCGCCTGAGCTATAGCCAGTCACTGAGCGAGATGAACCGGGAGGGAGCTTTCGTTTATTCGAACACTACCCAGACGAAGCCGACCGCCCCGGCCCAACTGACTCAGGTGGCTGGCGTAGGCAGTTCACCGGTGGTTCAGTATCCCGGAACCGGCGCGTATTTCCTGGATAAAATCGGCGATGGCGTCTGGCGGCTCGAAGTGATGCCCGATGCGATTCTGATCCGCGACCCGTTTGAACGCCCATCGCTCAGCAAAGAGGTGACGACCATCCGCTGGGCTACGCACCCCATGCAGATCGACCTGCCCGATCTGGGCACGTCGTTTGCCATCACGGCACAGAACGCGGGCAATTCGTTTACGGCCACAGCCACTAACGGTAGCTTCCAGATCCGTCCCGGCACGTACCTGCTGAAAACGGCCACCGCTAAAATGCCCGCGACGATGCCTTCCACCGTGATCGGCCTGACCGAATTCGTGGCACCCGCCGACCGGTCGACGGACACGCCAATACTCGTGCATGCAGCCTATGCTGAGGTATCGGCGCAGCAGCCGGTGACGCTATCGGCAACCCTCGTGGGGCTCGATTCGACCGGCAGGGCTACGGTTGAGGTGCATGCTGCGGGCGCCGACCGTGCTCGTACGCTGGCGATGCAACCGGTGGCCCCCTATCGGTACGAAGTGAGCATACCGGCCGAACTGGTCAGGGCTGGCTTGCTGACGTACCGGATCATTCTGCAAAAAGGAGCCGATTACTGGACGTACCCAGCCGGTCAGAAAGGTGATCCGTATGCCTGGGATTACCTGCCTACGGCCATGTATCAGACGCTTGTTACACCGGCAACGACGCGCCTGGATCTGTTCAACGCCACTATTGACCGCACACGTTTACTAATGAATAACCCGGATTATCGGAACAATAAAGTTGACTTTGCACCCGACGAGCAGCCGAACCAATTACTGCTCAACGCCACTATCGGAACGGCACGGGCTAATCAGCCGGTGGGCTTTCAGGTCTATTTCGGCGACAAAATAAAAGGCCGCAGAACGGAGTTGTCCGATCTTACGAAGCTGGTCGTACGCGGAAAATCCGCTGCTGGTCAATCTGTTTCCCTGAAAATCGGGTTGGTTGACAAGTATGGCGCTACGTTTTCAACGGTGGTGCAGCTACCGCAGCAATTAACGGAACTGGAAGTGCCCATCACTAGCCTGACACGAGATGCCATGCTGTTACTGCCACGGCCCTACCCCGACTTTCAACCGCTCCTGTTCCAGCCTTCCACATCAGGTACGTTCAACATCACTGACAGTGAGCGTATAGACATCCAGGTAATGCCATCGACCACGCAGCCAGTCGGCTTTTGGCTGGATTATGTAGGGTTGAAGCGGTAAGGGGAAACTGCCGACGCACGTTGTACTGCTTCGCGTCTTGTTGCCAGGCGCTAGTGTTGCTTTTTGCTCCAGGCCCTTCGAGCGGATCGCTCCGCCGCTGCGGTCGAAGGGCCTGGAGCAAAAAGCAACACTAGTAACTAACTGCCCGTCTCTACTAAACCACCATTGCCAGCGGGGCAAATTGCCCCATCAAGACGTTCTGTACGTCGGATGAAGGGAGGTTGAGCCATTGTTGCAGAACGGTGGCATAAACAGACCGGAAGTCGTGCTGCATGGGTACGTTATCGTTCGGCGTGACGTTGGTTGGCAGTGGCGGATTAGTGCCGATCACGCCCGCTTTTACCCCATTACCAAAGTAGAGAACGGGTGCTGCGGCGCCATGATCTGTACCGCCGCTGGCGTTTGATTTAATCCGTCGACCAAATTCTGAAAAGGTCATTCCCATGACTCGATCAGCGGCGTTCAGGCCTTGTAAATCATCCATGAACGCACCGATCGCTTCCGACACGCGGCGGAGCAACTGGGCGTGGGTACCAGTGGTGGTATCATCGACTTCGGCCTGCCTGGCGTGGGTGTCGAAACTGCCCGTACTGACCAGATACACCTTTGTGCGCAAGCCACCTGCTACTAGTCTGGCCACGATCTTCAACTGGTCGGCCAGCTGATTTTTTCCCGGCGCCGGATACCTATCTGATTGTTTCGTAACGCTCATCGCCGCCTTTTTAATCACGCCGGCATACTGATCGGTTTTCTGTGACACCTTCTCCAGGTAAGCCAGCTGTTCACTCCAGCGCGTGTTGGGTGTTTCGTCGGTTTTGTCTTCGATCAGATCGTAGAAGTTGGCGGGGTTACTGATGGCCAGTCCCATCGTGAAAGCGGGTCCCTGGAAGGCCGAAGCAATCACCGAGCCGATCTGAATAGCCAGCGGGTCGGGCATGGTTTCGTTGGGGTACTTGTCGGGGAAACCCGGAAATGACCCGTTCAGATACCGCCCGGCCCAACCCGTATTGAGCACTTTGTCAGCGTCGGAGCCGGTCATCCAGATGTCGGTGGCGCGGAAATGCGAGAAATTGGGTTTGGGGTAGCTTACCGCCTGCACAATGCCTGCCTTACCGTCATTGAACAGCTGCTGAAACTCGGTCATGGCAGGGTGAATCCCCGTCGCATCCACCCCATCGAGCGGCAGGATTTTGGCCCGGGGCAGCGCGATGTTCGGGCGGGCCGCCAGGTACGTTCCATATTGATCGACGGGAATCACCGTGTTCAGTCCATCATTACCGCCATTCAGCTGAATCAGCACCAGCACCCGGTCATTCGTCGAATCGTGCGCGTGGTCGGGCACCAGCGCCGATTGAGCCATGGCCCGAACAGAAAACCCATTCAGGCACTGAGGAAGCACCAGCCCGGCTACGGCCGTATGTCGAAGAAAGTGTCTGCGTTTCATGGGGGTAAAGAGTGGTTTATCGGCGTAGCTGGCGCGAGGACATCCTCGCGCCAGCTACGCCACTCGCCATCAGGTGAGTTGGTACTGGGGCAGGTTCATCAGGTACTTGTACAGGTTCTGCAACTTCCGGGTCACGTTCGATTTATTGGCCATGTCGTCGGGTTTGGCAGTCAGGTTTTCCCACGCCTGCGTCCAGTAATGGTCCGATACCATACCCTGAAGTCCCGACAGCAGAATGCTTGTTTTGATGTACAGCTTGTCTTTATCAGACAGTGAGATGGCGTATAGTCGACGGGCGGCCTCGTCGATCAGGGCGGCTGGGTCGGCGGGATTGGCCAGCGTTTGGGTAAATGCAATGACATCGATCGCCAGCTTTTTACCATTCCGACTGAACTTCCCGCTGGCCATGTTATCCGAAAAGACATTGCGCTTGGGGAGCGTATCCGAATTGATCCAGAGCTTATCGAACATCGGCTCTTGGTAGTAAGCGGGCCAGCCTGCTACGTTGGGCGGGTCGCCAATGTTCTGCTGCATGCCCGCCGTCTGGTTCTGTACGGTCTGCCATAAACCATACTGATCGGCGAAACTGCCCGCGTCGGGGAAGGCTACGCCAAACTCGCGACAGAGGCCAACCGTATAATCGAGCGGACTTTTGATGATGGCCCCTCGATTCGTAGCTTCAAAGAAATGCCGACTGCCCAGCAACTCGCGCAACACCGGCTTTATCTCGTAGTTACTCTCCCGGAAAACGGTGGCCAATGGCGTAATGAGGCGGGCTTCGGTCGCTTCGTCGATCTGGTGATACACGAAGAAGCGGTACAACTTCCGACAGATGAACCGCGACACTTCCTCCTGCGCAAAGAGCATCGTCAGCAGATCATCCAGTTCCTGTTCACCTTCCGGTCCGCGCCGCCCTTTGATCGTTGTATGCTGATAAAAAGCGGAGAACGTTTTATCGCTGCTGTCGTGGCGGCCAGGATCGAACAGGCTCACATAGGTCGTGGTGTCATTCCGGAAGCCCGTCAGCACTTTGGCGGCTGCTTTGACGTCGTCTTCGGTATAGTGTGAGCCGGGGCCTTTCCCTACCGTAAACAGTTCCTGCAACTCGCGACCATAGTTTTCGTCGGGGGCTTTTTTGTTGCTGGCCGTTCCATTCAGGTATTTCAGCATGGCCGGGTCTTTGGTCACCGCCTTCACCATGTCTTTGACATTCCCAAGCGCATGCTGGCGCAACAGGGCATTATGCCGGTAACACATCAGCGCGTTATCGACCATGTTGGTTTCGGTGGTGAAGTGGTTATGCCAGAAGATCACCATTTTTTCCCGCAACGTCCGGTTCTGGTTGAGCATCAGACCCAGCCACCACGCTTTGAACGAGTTCTTCCGCCGCCCGTTATTCAGGCCATCGTAGTTGATGGAGGTCGTCCAGGTATCGCCGGGGAGAATCTCGTCGTCGGTATATTTATCGTCGTTGTAATTGTTGATCGGCGGGGTGGGGGCGGGTTCATCGGCCAACAGTTCGCGAAATGCTTTCCGGGGCGAGAGCGCCTGCATGTACGCCACATCGTCTGGTTTGGCCCCAAACATAGCCCGTCTGAGCAGGTGCCTGACGTCGTCATCGGTCCACTTACCGCGAAAGGATTCCAGATGCGTTGCCGTTGCTGAAAGGGCCATACGAACGTTTCCAGGTTGATGATCCAACTTTACTAACGCGTAAACGTCCGTTCTGGCTCCTTTTTAACGATCATTTAAGTCAAACGTACCCAGCTTTGGTGTAATTATCTGGCTGGGTACGTTCGGTGGATAAGGTGAAAAAAGCTTCGCGGTTTACAATATTGCTGACGCTGGGCCCAGCGTCAGCAACCTAACTCGCGTCAGCAGTACACACCAGCGCGAATCTCCTCTCTACCACACGCGCAAAATCTTCTTCACAAACCGCTCATTGCCTTGCTGAATATTGATGAGGTGCAGGCCGTAGGGCAACGCCGATAAGTCGATCTTGGTTGAAATCGACGGGCTTTCTTTCCGGACCGTTAGTTGTTTATGCGTAGTGCCGAGGTTGCCGTCAACTACTTGAATAGCAACGTCGCCGACGTAATCATTAGCCCATTCCAGCGTGACGTAGTCGGTAGATGGGTTTGGGTAAGCGCGAATCGTCAGTGGCTGATCCGTCACCTCCGCGTTGGCCGCCATACGGGGGGCACCCGTGAAGCCGTCGGCCACCACGAAGACCGGCGTTTCGGTGACCGTCAGGGCCAGATTACCTCCGGCCGTTTGGCGCATTTCTACGGCCAGCGTATCCTGCTTTGCCTGTGGCCGGTAGACTTTCGCCGACGACGTACCCAAACTCAACGTATACTGGCTCGTGCGGCCCACTTCATCAGGAACCCATAGCGCGTAGACCGACTGCCCGTTGCGTTCGTAGCGGTCAACGTTGGGGTTCGTGCTCAGCGTTTCTTTGAACACGTAGTCGCCCATCAGTTTTTTAGTCTGGTAGAAATAGTCGGCGGTGATCTTCCGGCTGAAATTCTGATTGATCAGGCCCATCGAACAGAATTGCGTGGCGCAGTCGATGTTCAGGTCGTAGGTCTGGTAAAAATCGACCCGCTCTACGCCTTCGCGGGCATATAACAGGGCTGTGCGCAGGTTCCAGTCGGCCTGGGTTTGCTCGACCGATTTCGGGCCAATGGCGATGGCGTGGAGCGGACTGCCCTGATTGAGGTCGTAGCCCGTTTCCGACACATAAACCGGCATGTCGTAGCAGGCTTCTTGAGCTAGTTTGATCACATTACGCGCTACCTGCGTCGCAATGGATAACTCCGGGGCCGCACCCCGCGTTGAGCTGCCGCCCTGCGATGAGTTGTTGTTGTCGGGGTAGAGGTGGTAATTGATCACATCCCAGCACAGATCCACCTGGCCATTGCCTTTATACCCCCGGAACTCCTTACACCAATCGATCATGCCCTTGATGTAGTCGGTACCGGCATAGACCGAACACAGACCACCCATGACAACGACCATGCTCGGATCGGCATTTTTAACGCCTACACCAGGTCCCATCGTGTTTTTATGGCCATCGTAGAACGCCGACAGCTGGGCGGCATACTCGCGGCCGGTCTGGTAGGCCAGCCGTCCGCGCCACCACTTGTCGCGTTCGTTGTCGCACTCGATGTAGTTGATCAGCCCCAGGCCTATCTTCACCACGTTAGCCGGGTCGGTGTTCCAGCGAGTGGCGGTGTTTACTTTTACAAGCCCTGGATCAACCTGTGTGTTTTTGCCGTAGCGGGCCGTATACTGGAACGCCACCCGCGCCAGTTCGATGTACGAGGCTGGTTTTGAATAATCGCGACCGTAGGCCACCGGTACGTTGTCGTTGCCTTGCTGGTCGGCCGGGTACGTTGCTTTCAGGTAGGGCGCAATGTCTTTCAGGCAGGCCATGACTTCCATGCCCGCCGCTTTGCAGCGTTCATACATCAGGTCGTAATTCCAGCCGCCCGAATGCGTTGGGTTGAAGGTGTAGTTCCCTTCCGTCTGCTCCAGTTTTTCCCAGTCCATGTAGTGCCGGATCACCCCGAACGACTGCAACGCCTTCATCTTGGCCTCGTCGATGGTCGACACGCCTGGCGGGAAGAAATCCCATTCGAACCCGTTGATGCCCGTCAGGTTTTTAAAGGTCGGCGTCTTTTTCGGGGCAGCGCCAGCCGTTTGTGTGGGTGCCTGATACGACCCATACAGCTCAATCTCGCGCGGCCAGAAATCCGAGGTGTTGATCACCAGGTAGCGGGCGTCGGTGATGGCGTTGTCGAGCAGGAACTTGGCGTCGCCAGCCGGTTGCCGGGTGGGGTAGGGGCCAACCCAGTTAGTGTAGTCCAGCCCCTGAAACTGGGCAATTTCCACGCGCCGCCAGTCGCTGGTGATGATCGACAACCGCAGTGGTTTTTCGGTGTTGGTGCCATTGCCATCGTAGAACTTGACCGCTTTAATGGTCATCGCCTCGCCGGGTTGCAGCGGATAGTAGGCGTCGTATGTGCTCAGGATCTTGCCCCAGCCAGTCTGTATTTCGGCGTCGGTTTTCCCGTCGAAAAGCCCGTCGAGGCCGCTGGTCGTGTTGTTGAGCTGATACCAGCGGCTGGCTGTAAGTGGGATCTTGTCGCCCAGCGAAACGGGAGGGGCTACGGTAGGCGATGTGGGAGGGGTGATAACAACCGCTTCATCGACCAGATGACCATATACCCGGACTTTCAGCGGCAGCGCATTACCGTACTTTCGAATGATGATGGCGTCGGCGGTGAGTGATTGGGGTGGTGTCAACGGTTGCCATGTCATGTAATCAGGGCCGGTAAACGTACCCAGCAAGGTGCGGGTCGTGCCCTTCACGGCATAGAGCGAAGCGGGCGTATCGTTCCATACGTTAGAGCCATCGAACAACTCCAGTTTGGTCACCTCCGCCAGGTGTTCGAGTTTTAGGTTTAGCTCAATCCAGCGGCTGTTGTCCGGGTGCCATTCGTCCTGCACCAGGCTGTTCATGTCGTCGTTCAGATAGGCGGCGTAGCTTTGGGGCGTTGGCAAATCCGTGCTGACAGCAACGACTTTCACCCGCTCCTGCGCATACAGAATAGCATCGAGCGGATCGGCGGGCAGCACCTTGCCGTAGGCGCGTAATTTCACGGGAATGGCATTGTTGTACTTGTGAATCACAAGCCCTTCAGCCACAATGGGTTCATTGATAGCGTAGGTTTTAAACTCCATATACCGATCACCTGTAAACCGGCCGAGCAGCGTTTTCTCTTTTCCGTTGTAGGTGTAAATATCGGCGGGAGTAGCTTCGAACGAATCCTCGTAATCATAGACGTCCAGTTTCGTCAACAGGCTCTTTTTGTCGAATTTGATGGTCACGTCGGTCCACTGCTGATTGCTCGGTGCCCAGTGAGTAGGCACCAGTTTGCTCATGTCGTCGTTGAGGTAAGCCGAATAATCCTGACCAGTCACGGGTTTATCGGTAGCTGATACCAGCTTCAGCAGATCGAGCGGCTTTGGAATAATGGTGCTGGGGGTAAGGGGCTGGCCAAACGCCTTGATCTTTTGCGGAATGTTGTTGCCGTATTTGTAGATCATGATGGCGTCGGCCACCAGCGGCTGAAAGGGCGTCAGCGTCACCCACGCCTTATAGCTCTCGCCCGTAAACGCGCCGATGAGTACGCGCTGAGTGCCATTAAGGGCATACAACAGCGCGGGTTTATCGGTGAATGTACCGTCATAATCATACAGAGAGAGGCTGGTAACCAGGCTTTTCTGTTGAAGCTTCAGGGTGACCTGCACCCACTTCTCATTGCCCGACCAGGCGCTTTGTACCAGTTTGTTGAGGTTGTCGTTCAGCCAGGGCGAGTAATCCTGACCGGTATTCTCGCTCGGTGTCACCGACGTAATGCCTAATCGAACGGGGGCCGGATTGGTTTGCGCCCGTGTCAGGAACGCCAAAAAAAAGAGGAAGGTACCGAGTAGTAGTTTGCGCATAAGGCGATTCGTTACGGTGTGGATTGATTGGACGTAATGAGGTCTTGAAAAAGAGGATAATGGTCAAGCTAAGGGGTAGGAAAGGAGACGGGTAAGCGGGTAGCGACGTAGGCGCAAATCGCAGGCCAATCCCTACCGTGATGGGCGTTGTGCGTAGTGAGTACGAGGCGATTGGCCCTATAAAGGCGGGATTAGTACAGGAAGGGTGTATTATTTAAGTGGCATATATTGGCGTATGGGTAACTAGAAGTTTATATCTAGGTGTCTGCTGTTATAATTCGACTAATATACTGGCCGATTTATAAAAAATAGTATGTCTATATGACTACTGGAAATTTTAATCTGCTCACAGACTGATAGATAAGCAAAACGAGGTAACGGCGTGGCCACAAATTTAGGGCCACTTCGCTACCTCCTTTATTAACTGGTAATGCCTCTTAACGGCCTATTTCGTGCGGCTTACCCGGTAAATGACGCCATTGTTATCCTCCGAAAAGATAACCGAACCGTCGGGGAGGGTGGCAATACCAACCGGCCGGCCAAACTGCGACTGGTTATTGTCAACCAGGAAGCCCGATACGAAATCATCGATGCGGGTTGGTTTCCCGTTCTCGAAATGCACACGCACCACGTTATAGCCCGACGGTTGCGTCCGGTTCCACGAGCCGCGCATCGTTACGAACGCGTCGTTCTGGTAGTCGGCTGGAAAAGCGCTGGCCCCGGTCGTGCTGGTGTAGAACACCATGGCCAGCGGCGCTGCGTGAGCATTGTACGAAAGGGCCGGTAGGGTGGTGCGCAACAGAATCTGCGCATAGGTGGTATCGCCCATGGGCCGGGGGTGCGGGTTGTAATTGCCATCGCCGTAGATGTAAGGCCAGCCGTAAAACGCTCCCTGTTTGATCAGGTTCAGTTCTTCTTTCTGCTGCTCATCGCCCAGCCAGTCAATGCCGTGGTCAAAGCCATACAGTTCCTTCGTCTGCGGATGCCAGCCAAACCCGATCGTGTTGCGCAGACCGCTGGCAAAGACCGTCCGGTTCGACCCATCGGCGTTGGCGCGTAGCATCGTAGCGTGCTCAGGGTTAGGTTCGGCGCAGGCGTTGCAGGTGCTGCCTACGGTGATGTACAATAGCCCGTCGGGCCCAATGGCCAATGTGCGGTTTGGGTGCTGGCCGGCGTCGGGCAGGTTGTTGATCAGTTGCTGAAGGTTGCCCAGCGTACCATCGCCATTGATCGGCGCCCGGAACACTTCTTTGATGGTAGCCAGGTACATCTGTCCGTTGTTGATGGTGATGCCATGTACGCTTTTAATGGTGGCCACCACCCGTTTCTGATCCGCTTTTCCGTCGCCGTTAGTATCGCGCAGAAGGGTTACGGTCCCGGCTTCCCGGTTTGTTACATATACGTACCCGGCCGGGCTAACAGCCAACTGACGCGGTTTCCCAAGTGAATCAGCGTATTTGGCGATGGTGAAACCGGCTGGAACGCGCAACTGGGCAACGCGGGCATCAGTAGCTGGAACCAATGCTGGCTCGAAGACATTACCGACAACCTGGGCCGATGTTGGCTCTTTGTTTGTTTCAGGAACTTTGGCCGTAATCTCATCTTTGCTGCAGGCCGCTAATAGTGACGTAAAGACGATGCCTGTCAGGAGCAGGGGGCGAAGCATTAATTTCATTTCGTGTCGTTGAGTATACTGGTTGGATTAAAACATTTTAATGTACTTAACGACATCTAATAATAACTGTTCCGATAGTTTTAGTAGGGTTTAGGGGGCGGGCCTGGGTACGTTGTGTCCCGCAGCGGTGGCCCGCCCCGCCCTAGAGGGGTAAAGCCAACGTACCCAGGCCCAACAAAAAAGCCCTGATCCAGCGACGTATCGCCAGAACAGGGCTCAACAAAGAAAGTCTTCTGTTGCGCTGCTTCTCATCCAGTATGGTGATGTAGCAGCGCAACAGAAGACGGAAGACTTTTTTTATTCCATCGCCATGTCGATGTGGGCCGGTTTCTCGATTTTCTTACCGATAAACAGCAGCAGCAGGGGCACGCAGGCCAGGAAGAAACCACCGATAACCAGGAAGGTATCGGCGTAGGTCATGACCAGGGCCTGTTTCATCACGGAACCCTGCATCAAGCCATAGGCTTTGCTGGTTGCTGAGGCCAGCGCATCGCCTTTTGAGAGAAACAGGCTGGTGTACTGCTTGATCCGATCAGCCGAAAACGGATTATAGATCGATACGTTATCACCCAGCCGCGACGCATGAAACATGGTCCGGGTTGAAATGTACGTGGTCATAATGGCCGTTCCGAACGTACCGCCGAGTTGGCGAATCATACCCGTCAGCGCCGAGCCTTGTGGAATACTAATGCTCTTTAAACTGGCTAAGGTAATGGTTGTCAGGGGGATGAAGATCATGCCCATGCCAATGCCCCGTATAATGAGTGGCCAGAAGAAATTGTCTGGTCCGGCAACCAGGCTAATGCCCGACAGGTCGAAGCAGAAGCCGAAGAACAGCAGAAAGCCAATGGCCGCGTACCAGATCGGGGAGATGTAGTTCTTGCTGAGCAACCCGCCTACGATGGGCATCATCAGCCCTGTCATGAGCGAACCGGGCATCAAGAGCAAACCCGTTTGGCTGGCCGTGAAACCGAGGATGGTCTGGCAGAAAACCGGGATAATAAATACCGACGCGAACAGTCCGAAACCCAGAATAAAGTTGAACAACGTACCTACCGCAAAGCGGCGCTCCTTCAACAGCCGCAGATCAAGAATGGGAATGCTTACCGTCAACTGACGCCAGATGAAACCGATCAGGCCAACGCCCGCCGCGATCGACATGCCCACGATGAACCCTGAGTCCAGCCAGTCTTTTTCCTGGCCTTTTTCCAGGACGATCTGCAACCCGCCGATACCCATGATCAACAGGATCAACGCCAGCCAGTCCATGGAACCGGCCGCTATTTTCTCGGCGGGTTCCTTAATGTAGGCGTAGGTCATCACCGTGGCCAGAATACCGAAGGGAATGTTGATGTAGAACACCCAGTTCCACGACAGGTTATCGGTAATGTACCCACCCAGCGTTGGCCCAATCGACGGGCCGATGATCACGCCCATCCCGAAAATAGCGTTGGCAATACCCAGATCTTCTTTCGGAAACGTCTGAATCAGAATGGATTGGGCAGTTGTCAGCAAGCCGCCGCCGCCAATGCCCTGCACCACCCGGAAAAAGACCAGCTCCCACACGTTGGTCGATGTGCCGCAGAAAATAGACGCCAGCGTGAAAAGGACGATCGATGCCGCGAAGTAATTCCGTCGTCCCAGCTTGGCCGTCAACCAGCCCGACATGGTAATCATGACGGCACTGGCCGCGGCATAGCCCGTTACTACCCAGCTGATATCACCGAGCGACGCGCCCAGGTTACCCATCATCTGGTTCAGGGTAACGTTAACGATCGACGAGTCGATGGTTTGCAGCAGGGCGGCCGTCGTCACCGTCAGCACAACGACCCATTTATCAAAACCTAGCTTGTTCATAATTTTGAGCGACAACGGAGTTACCCAATCAACCTTTATTTCTTAATATCCACGGCTACCGTTGCGCTCATACCGGGGCGGAGGCTGGCAAATACCGGGCTGTTTTTGTCCAGATCGATACGAACGGGGACGCGTTGCACCACTTTTACATAGTTGCCCGTGGCGTTGTCGGGGGGGAGCAGGGTGAATTTGGCACCCGTAGCCCCGGCAAACGAACCAACGTGGCCAACCAGCTTCTGCCCGTCAAACGCATCGACCTCGACCTCAACCGTTTGGCCGGGCTTCATCTCGTTCAACTGCGTTTCCTTGAAGTTGGCCGTCACCCATAACGATGAGTTGCCAACGACCGAACACAGCGCCTGACCAGGTTGAACCAACTGGCCAATCTGCACCGACCGCTTCGACACGATGCCCGAAATAGGGGCCCGAACAATGGTGTACGACAATTGCAGATTCGCCATGTCGAGCTCCGTCTGGCGTTGCTTCACCGTTGCCTGCGCTACCGAGATCTGCCCTTCGGTGGCCCGGCGTTGTGAGTTCGTTACGCCCGTTTGCGTACCCGCCGCACTGACCTGCGCCTGGGCCGTTTGCAGTTGTGCCTGAGCCGCCTGCAATTGGGCCTGAGCCGCATCGCGCTGGGCCTGAACCGCGTCGAACTGTTGCTGAGGAACCGTTTTTTCGGCCAGCAAGCGACCATACCGGTCAAAATCCTGACTGGCCTGACGGAACCGGGCCTGAGCAGCCGTTACGTTGGCCTGCGCGGTCAGCACCTGATTACGGGCCGTTTGCACCCCGGCCTGCGAACTCTGCACGGTAGCCGATGCCACCCCTACGTTCGAGCGGGTCACGCCTGCGCTGGCCATCGCACTTTGCAGCGCCGCTTCGGCCTGAGCCACCCGGATGCGGTAATCGGCATCATCGAGCACAACGAGGGTGTCGCCCGCTTTAACGTACTGGTTGTCGTTGAAGCGAATGGCCTTGACGTACCCACCGGCTTTCGGAATCACCGGGTTCACGTCGCCATCAATCTGGGCATCGTCGGTTGTTTCGTGCCGCTGCAGGTAACTGAATTCACTGTACCCGAAAAAGAGAGCCGCAACCAGAATAATGACGCCCCCTACGCGAAATAATATTGTCTTGTTCATGACGGATTGTACTATCGAAAAGAGATTAATTGAGGTTTGTTCCCGTGGCCCGTAGTAGCCGTTGATAAGCCAGTTGCGCGTCTACGGTGGCATTGATCACGTTGAGTTGGGCCTGAAGCAGGAAGCTATCGGCCTCTAGTAGATCAGTTGAGCCAACCAGCCCATTGCGGAACCGCGACTCGGTGAGGCGGTAGTTCTCCCGTGCCTGCGCTACGGCCGTACGAATCACGTTTTGCTGCTCCAGTGCGAGCTGGTAATTGTTGTAGGCCGTTACCACTTCCGACCGAATCTGGTCGGTTTGTTGCTGGCCTTGCAGGTTTGCCTGATCAATGGCCGTTTTGGCCGTGTTCAGTCGGCCTTTCATGTTGTAGAGCGAACCGATATTGTAGCTCAGGCCGGCACCCACGTTCCAGGCGCTGATGAATGAACCAGCCTCAGGCACCAGGCGGGCAGATGGGTTAATGTAATTGTAGCCCGCCGACACGCCAAAGTGGGGGTACATCGCACTCTTCGTGTTCACCAGCAATGCCTCGGCCGACTGCAACCGCAGGGTATTCGCCTGCACTTCGGGACGTACCTGAACGGCCTGCGCCAGGAAACTCCCCAATGGCTCAACCGTCGTGGTGGGGTTCGTCAGGGTCGTGTCAACCGTTACCTGCTGGTCTTCGGGAAGGCCTACGAGCAGGTTGAAGTTGTACAGCGCCGTTTGCCGGGCCTTGTCGACCTGAAGGCGGCTGAGTTGCAGGTTGTTCTTCTGCAACTGAATTTTCAGTACCTCGTTGGCGGTGACGATACCTTCTTTCAGCAGGTTATTGGCCTCGCGCTCTTTCTCGTCGAACTGCCTGATGCTCTGGTCAATAACGGTCGTTGATCGAATCAGCTTGACAATGTTGTAATACGCGTCTGTGACGGTATACACCAGCTCAGAACGGTTGCGTTGCGCATCCAGCCGACTGGCTCTGGCCAATAACTGGGCTGATTTCTCAGCCGATTTTTCGGCAAAGCCGCCAAATAGTTCTTTGCTGATCGTCACCCCACCAATCGTGGCATTGAACGCCCCGGCCGGAATACCCAGCAATGGTTTCCCATCGCTACCCTGACCTAATGCGAAAGGGCCGGTGAGGCTGTAGCGCGAATAGGCCAGCGAAGCGTTGGCCTGCGGTAAACTGCGATCTTTGGCTTCCTGCGAACGGGCTTCGGCAGCCAGCGTCCGCGAATCGGCCAGTTTAATGCCTTTATTATTCTGGAGGGCCAGTTGAATAGCCTGGCTCAATGGCATGGGTTGGGCAGCTGCCAGCCCCATACTCAGTAACCAAAGGCTGGCTCCTACTACGTACGTCTTCATGTTAGTCGGTTTCTAATTTTATCCAGGAGTGTATTCATCGTGTGTACTTCATCGTCGGTCAGGTGGCTGACGACCGATTCAAAATCATTAAACTCAAGCGCTACATTTTCCACAAACTTGTTCGTGTCTTCAGTCAGGCTCAGGTTCACGCGGCGCCGGTTTTGAGGGTCGATCTCCCGCACAATCAGATTCTTGGCTACCAGCCGGTCAGTCAATCGGGTGATGTCGGAGTTTACTTCCGTCATTTTGTCTTTCAGTTCACCCGCCGTCAAACTAGCTGGGTAAACTTCTGAGAGACGGCGCAACACAATGTATTGTTGTACCGAGAGATCAAACGGAGCCAGCTTCTGGCTGAAGTAATTCATGATGTACCCATCTGTCTTGTGCAGATTGCCAATCAGCCGGTGATACTCGTTGCGATACTGTTTATCCATGGGTTCGGTAGGTATTCATAAAGACAACTAATATTCGTTTAAACGAATTTCGTCTAAACGAAATTTAATCAACTCTTAATCTGTCATCGGGACCGGCATATTTGTGCCAAATGATGACCATATAATCACTTGGTGATGTATATTGGAATCAGAATCGAGTTGTTGTACAAGAGTCTTGTACCCCATTGTGTCACGGAAGCAATGGATGCAGAGCAGAGGCGGTTTATTTGCCCGTCGCTGTTCGTCACTATGGTTTTATTTGAAGAAGAAGTTCGCGAGCTGGAACGCAGGATCAGCACGTACCCAACGGGTGGTACCGTCTTTTACGGAAGCTCGTCTATCCGCCTTTGGGCTACCTTAGAGCAGGATTTCCCCGAAATTCAGCCAATAAATGTAGGGTTTGGCGGATCAACGCTGGCGGCTTGCGCCTGGCATCTTGAGCGGCTCGTCGTTCCAGTCCAGCCCCGTGCATTGGTGCTCTACGCAGGTGATAACGATCTGGCCGAAGGCCGTCAGCCCGAAGAGGTGTGTTTGTTTTTTTACGCCCTGGCCGAGAAAATTCAGCACCATTTACCCAACGTACCCGTAACGTTCCTATCCATCAAACCTAGTCCGGCGCGTTGGGCTATCGTTGAGCAGATACGCCAGGCCAATACATTGATCGCTGAAGCGATAGAGGAATTACCCAACTTCCAGTTCGTTGACGCTACGTCGGTTATGCTGACAAAGGATGGCCAGCCGGAGCGGGATTTATATGAAGCCGATGCTTTACATCTGAGCCCTATAGGCTATGCCCGCTGGCGCGAACAGTTGATTTTGCACGCCAACGCGCTGAAAACATCAATGGCTATGCTGGCGTGAGAGTGAGGTTGCTGCCGCTGGGCCCTTCGACCACAGCGACAGCAACCTTACACTCACGTCAATACACCTTATCCTTCCTGCCGTTGAATAGCCAGCAGTGCTTCACGCCCCGTGTTCCAGCGGCGGATGATGTTGACCTCACGCACGACAGCAGGCTCTTTCGGGCAATTAGCTGACTCGAAATAATCCGTCATCCGGCTAGTCATGTGGCTCACCACGGCATCGATCGGACCGTACAGAATCACTTCCGGGTGCTGAATAGCCGTTTGAATCAAGGCGCGGGCCATTGACGCCGTGTAAAACGCACAGTCGATGTCCTGATGCCGAACGGGAACGCCATCGTGCAACCGTTGCAGGTTCACGCCGCCATCTTCGAGACGGTCAGCTACCGGCGCAGTTGTTTCCGGTAGGGGAAAGGCCGCGTCAATTTTCCGCTTGAACGATTGCCACCAGGGTGGTTGTCCGTTGGGATTGAGCGTGTCGCAAAAAATGATCCGTTGTGGCTGGTCAGGCCGGGCCGGGTCCATCAGCAGCAGAGCAGCCCCCAGATGACGGTCGTCGGCGGCGTGGCGGCGTTGGATCACAAAGCAGTGCAGGCGTGTATCGCCTTCCTGCTGCAGGTGCTCGGTAGCCGTTCTGACAGCCCGAAGCGATTCATCCATATGCCCTTCCAGAATGACATGGACAGGCAATTGATCGGCAAGCTGTGCCTCCCGGTGCAACTGCCGCCCAAGAATGCCCAAAGCTGTAGCATCAGACCGCCGCGTTCCGAAATAATAGCCAATATCTTCCCGAACGTTGTGGTCGAGGGGCAGATCAGACCAGCCGATCGAGTCGCCATGCGTGCCCTGGCGGCTGGTTGGACTGTAGCGGAAGGGAACTTCCAGGTGTTCGCGGTGGGCGGCCAGGTTATAGATCCGCTTCTCGAATTTGGCCAGCATGGGTTCATAGGCATCTGGCTCAAAAAACACATCATGGCCCGGCCTCAATAAGTGACTGGCAATGTCGGGATGGCTGAGCAATCGCTCGAGCGCATCGTCATGGTGTTTAAAAAAGCTGCGTAGTGCGCCCTGCTCCACAAAGGTTTCGATCTCCTCTTCCAGGGCCACAAACCTGACAAAGTCAGCGAACGTACCGGTGGCGGTACTAATGGCTTCATGGCCCACGCTGCCCGAGACCGTACCCTGCTCAATCCAGTCGCGCAGGAACTGTTTAACGGTTTCGTCGAAAGCGTGGTTGGCCGCTACGGCTTGTTGTTTTGTCTTATCGGTGTTGTTGATTGGTTGGTTATCCATCGGCTCCCCCCCGTTGGAGCTGATCGGAGTGAGTACATTCATCGTACGGTGTTGCAGTGAAAGAGGTTGTCTGTCGATTTTGGCTATGGGGTAAAACTACTACAAATAAAACAGGCTTTTGTACGACAAGATTCATTGATTTATGGGTGTTCTTAATATATTTTTTGCGAAAACATAAGTTATTGATAATAAGAGAGTTATCTTGTTGGTTTGGGCTACTTTATTGCCTTGTTTGTCACTCTAGGCCCTTCGAAGGGCCTAGAGTGACAAACCGCATCTGGGGGTTGGGCCAACGTGCCTGATTTTCCTGTCACTCTGAGCCTGTCGAAGGGCCTAGAGCGAAAAGCAGGGCAATGAAAGAAGCGTTTTCTTTCACGCCTACAACCAGTAAAAAAAGAGGGCTAAACCAGCTGGTCAATGACCACGGCGGTGCCATTGGCCGAGACCATCAGCATGGTATTGTTGATCGTCTCATAATCCATGTCAACACCAATAACGGCGTTGGCTCCCAACCGCGTAGCCTGATCCATCATTTCCTTGATCGCGATACTCTTGGCTTCACGCAGCGCCTGCTCATAGGCCCCCGACCGGCCACCCACCACGTCGGTGATAGTGGCGAAGAAATCTTTCAGGATATTGGCCCCGATAATGGCCTCGCCATTGACCAGACCGATGTAGTTCGATATGGTTTTGCCTTCGATGGTTGAGGTAGTAGTAACGAGCATAAACGTAGGTTTCAGGTTGACTCAGGCTCAAATATATTGGTTACCTGGGCTTATCACGCAGGGCAGAACGCACCAGGTACGTTGCCGCTACGTCGTTGCTGGTAAATAAACGCATAAACCAGTCTTCCCGTAACCCGATCCGCTGCAGAATTTTGATCTCGGACAGGCCCTGCTTTTCTCCGTCAAGTGATTGATCGACAATACGTTGCAGGTGATCTATTTTGCGTTGAACCGCTGCCTTCCCGTTTGTGAGCACCGGGTTATGGCCGCAAAAGAGCGTGTCGAAATCGAGGGTGAGCACCTGTCGGGCCGCTTCGATCTGTTGGTATATATTCTCGCCCCGCCGAAATATACGCAGGTTACCCACGTAAAAATCGCCCGCGAAGAGCCAGCCTTCGTTCGGTTCAAGTACTACGTGATGATCGTCTGAATGCCCCAGCGTAGCCACAGGCAAGAACCGGTGATAGTCGGTCTCGAACGGTTGGGGGAACGTACCCAGCACCTCAACGCCTGCTGCCGCCGAACAGGGGTGAATAGCACCAAACCAGTAATGTTCATACGGCAGCAGGTGATACGGTTGCTGAATCAGGTTGGCCGTCAGCGACCCACAGCGTACCGGGCAGGTATGTTGCCGGGCCAACGGGGCGGCATTGGCGGCATGGTCTTCGTGGAAATGCGTCAGCGCTATCTGTTCAACTGGGTAGGCGGCATACGTCTGCATCACTTCCCGCTGTGTATGCCGTGACCCCGTATCGATCAGCAGCCCATCGACATAATACGTCCAGACGGGAACCGGCCTCGGCCACGGCAGCCGCGAGTAGCCGAACTGATGCCCCTCAACAGGGCCATGCCTGAGTGAATTCGTAATGTGTGTAGCCAGCGGCAAGGGAGTTGGAGGTTAGTCGGCACACAAAGTTACGCCAGCGTTTTCTCCAGCATAATGGTCAGTCCGTGTTTGCCAGGTTGGGTGCCAACGATCTGGAACCCGTGGCGGAGGTTCAGGATCAGCATATCGCGCCATTGATTATAGGTATGCGTGCGAATGATAACGTACCCGGGGTGGATTCCCCCGGCAGCCCGGCAGGCTTCATGCTGTAGGCGCATCAATTCGCCCGCGATGCCCTTTCCGCGATAAATTGGATCAACACCGCCCAACCAGCTGTAAAATGTCGTAGTTGGTTTCCCATCCGGTTGCCACGTATAGCCAATTTTGCAGCCAGCAACCTGATCCTCCGCAAGCGCTACGATCAGTTGAAAGCCTGGGTACGTTGCCTTGACAGTCAGGTCCGTCAGCCATTCTTCCCGCGATTGATTGGTGAAAATACCAGTCAGCAAATCGAGCAGTTTAGCTAAAACAGGTGCGGGTGGCAGGTTTTCGCAGGTGTAGTAAGTCAAGGTCATGGCAGCGGACGCCTTAAATCAGCGTTCATTCGTTTTTACAGCTAGCCCCGAAAGGGGCGGTATATTAATAGAAATCATTGAACCGGACCAGAATGTGAGCGCCGTAGGTGCGATATGTTGTCATGTCTGTTTATCGCTCATTACACGAGCATTCATCCGAAAAATTAACATGCTGCCCCCTTCGGGGCTCTTCGTGCGTAGGCGATGTAACATACTACCCCTGTCGGGGTTGCGCCGCCCAGTCATACAATATGTTCGGATGCTACATCTCTCAGGACTTACTAACCCGGAACTCGTATTTGCTTAAGAAATAGTCAAATGCAACCTTCATTGAGGGCTCTCAACTAGCCCCAACGGGGGCGACATGTTAATAGAATTGATCTCCAGTAACCCTAAAGCGCCGTAGGTGCAACATGTTATTACGCCTCTGATGCTACTTCGCCCTGATCATAAAACTCGAAAACGTATTTTTGATCGTAGTTCACATTAAAGCGTTCAAGAAGAAGGATATATTCTTCTTGAAACGTCCGTTTATGATGGTGTTGTTCCTGGTTCAGCACGTACTGAATCACATCGCTTACCTGTGACTGCCCATAAGTAAAGGCACCGTAGCCTTCCTGCCACGCAAAATGCGGAGACCAACCTTTGTCTTTAACGAATCTGGTTGAATTAGCTTTGAGGTCCCGAACCAGGTCAGCGATTGTTAAGGTAGGGCCGAACCCTATAAATAGATGGATATGGTCAGACATTGCGTGGATAGCCAATAACTTAGCGCCTTTGTTCTGAATAATGCCAGTAATATACTGGTGCAGTTCCTCCTTGTTTTTTCTGGAAATTAGGTTTTGCCTTCCCTTTACTGCAAAGACAATCTGAACATAGAGTTGTGTATAGGTAGAAGGCATAGTATGGGATCGGAGGATAGTATAAAACTCAACATATCGCCCCGATGGGGCTCGTTGAACGGGGCACCTTGCTTTTCTATTCACATATTACCCCGTTGGGGCTGCGCTGCCTAAATATAGAGCCAAGCCCAAAATAACGGTTTTTAGATTCACCACCTAGCCTCTGCAAGGGCGGTATGTGGATAGAGAGAGGATGGGTCGCCTGCGCCCGAGGAGCCCCATAATTGCGGCACGTTGTTATGTCTTCTCATCTAGTCAATTAACATGCCGTACCTATAGGGCTCATTGAACGTGGCCGATATGCCTGTCTATTGACATGTCACCCCGTTGGGTTGCGCTGCTCATTCTGTGTTCTTTGAGGGAGAAAGGTAGCGGGTTGAGAACGCTCATTCGACTAGCCCCGAAAGGGGCGGGATGTCAATAGTAATGTATGTCGCTCTCGCTTGAGGAACCCCAAAGGGGCGGCATGTTATTACGCCGCTAATGTGTCTCCCTACAATTCAGCCAGCAACACATTGGCGATGGTGAAGTAAACGCCGATGCCGATGAGGTCGTTGGCGGTGGTAATGAACGGACCCGACGCCACCGCCGGGTTGATGCCGATACGATCCAGCAGGAGGGGAGTGATGGTGCCCATGAAGGACGCCAGCAACACCACGCTCAGCAACGATAAGGCCACCACCGGAAACAGGCGCGGCTCGCCAATAAGCAGCGTGTAGCACCCCGCCATCATGCCCACCACCGCGCCATTGATCAGTGCCAGCACCAGCGTGCGTAAGAGCCGCTGACCCAGCGAATAATCCAGACCCGACGAGTCAGACAGGCTTTGTACGATGAGTGAAGCCGTTTGAATACCGACGTTGCCGCCCGTGGAACCGATAATAGGAATGAACGCCGCCAGGGCGGCTACTTTCCCCAACTCGCTCTGAAACCCGTTGATCACCGTGGCCGCCATCAGACTGCCTGCGGCACCCGCCACCAGCCAGGGAAGCTGCGCCTTGGCACGTACCCAGAGCGTATCGTCTTCCTCCACCTCGCCCGACAGACCCGAAATAGCCTGAAGGTCATCTTCGGCCTGCTCGGTAATGACGTCGACCACGTCATCGATGGTGATCAGGCCTAATAGTCGGCCCTGAACGTTTACCACAGGAATGGCGTCGAGGTCATACTTCCGCATGATCTCGGCTACTTCATCGACGGGCCGGTAGGTTTCCACCGAAACAATGTCCTCCTCATAGATATCGGCAATTTTGGCGTACTTCCGGGCCAGCACGATCTTCTTCAGCGACACGAAACCAAGCAGAATACCGGCGTCATCGACTACATACACGGCGTAGACCTTCTCTACATCTTCAGCCTGCTGGCGAATTTCCTCGATACACTGATTGACATTCGTATTAACGTTGACCTTGATCAACTCCTTCTGCATCAGGCCCCCCGCTACGTCTTCGTCGTAGTGCAGCAGATCAATGATGAAGCGAGCCTGCTCGCGGTCTTCCATCAGACCGATAACCTCTTCCCGTACCTGAACCGACTGCTCGTTGAGCAAATCCACGGCATCATCGGAATCCATTTCCTCAACGAAAGGCGCGAGGTCGGCCGAGGTGAACGAGGCAACAAACTCATCACGGATGGAATCATCGAGATTAGCAATGATCTCTGCCCCCACGCCCCGGTCGACCAGGTTGAGCAGGTAGCGGGCCGATTCGGTGTCGAGCTCGTAGAGAATCCCCGAAATATCGGCCGGATACAACTCTTCCATCTCGGCGCGAAGCATCGCATCGTCGCCGGTGTCGATCGCCGTCTGAATCTGGTCGAGGTATTCTTTGGTTAATTCAAACGTCACGGTGTAGCGCTGTAATGCCGAAGCTCCAGCTTCGGTCGTCATTGACCAGTTTACCACTACCGAAGCTGGAGCTTCGGTGCTACAGCGCTACACGCTTAGCAGTTCAGGTAAATGAACGGCCTTTTCATTGTAGATGGGTCCCCTGCTACCACTACGTAAACGCCCGTTTGTGGTTGCCTGTTCCTTTTATCGTTCAGGACGTATAGCCGCAGCAGGGGTAATGCCACTCAGCAAAAAGCCCGTCGACAGGGTGGAAGACGGGCTTTTTGCTAGAGAAAGTCAGGTACGTTAGGCTTTCTTCTTACCCTTGCCTTTCATGGCTGGAACGGCAACCGGCATTTTTGATTGGAACTCGGTTACGCCTTTGGCAATGGCATCTTTAAAGAACGGGAACGCCGAATCTCCCGACGTTTCGCCCATGGCCAGCGCTTTCTGGGCCAGCGGCAACGCATCGCTGTATTTGCCCATTTTGGCCAGAATCTGCGATTTCAGCCACAGGTTACGGTACGTTTCTTTGGCGGCAACGGCTTTATCAACATACGACAACGACTGTTCCAGGTTACGGCCTTTGCTAAGGTTATAGCTGGCAGCGGCGGTCAACGTATTCACATCATCCGGCTTTTCCAGAACGGCTTTATCAACCGAAGCTGCGGCATTGGCCGAAGTGTTCACGGCCAGGTTTGCTGATGCTTTCACGTCAGCCCACAGGATATCCATGTTGGCGGTGCTGTCGGTAACGTTACTGAAACCGATGGTAAACGTCTCCACTTTCTCACCAGCCTTGGTTGGGGTCAGCATCACGCGCAGTACGTCCTGGTCCTGCTTGTAGGTCTGTTCAGTTACGGCCATGTCTTTGCTGAAAATCAGCGTCCATTCGGTTGCGGCAGGGATCGACAGGATCGCGTACGAACCAGCGGCGAGGCTTTTGCCATTCACCATCAGATCAGTGGTGGTGGTGAATGCCGTGGCACCGTTAGCCCCCGTACGCCACACTTTACCAGCGGGAACAAACTCACCGCTAAAAGGTGAGCGACCTTTCAGGCTGGGGCGTGAATATTTCACGGTCACGTCGGTCACGCCGATGGTTTGAACAACGGTGGCACCCGGGCTCGGCGATGGCGTTCTGATCTGAGCAGTAGCGAGTTGGGCTACCAGCACAAGGCCAACGGCCGAGAGCATCATTTTTTTCATGGTACAGAGTCTGTTTGGTCTGTTAGTTTCGCCACGAAATTAATGCGAAATACTTGTAGAGACGCAAAATCTTGCGCCTCGGCATTCCCAACTTACATAGATGCGGTCCATTGTACCAGGGCCTGTTAGTATGCAACGTCACCAACTACTGACCCTTCTCCGGCAACACACCCCTGCCGACGCCAACGAGGCCGATATGACGGCCCAAACCATCGCCTTTGTAGAAGCGAACCCCAACTGCCTGGAGCGATCACTGCTAGAGGGGCACATCACGGGCTCGGCCTGGATCCTGTCGGCCGGCAACGTACCTGGAAGCCCGTCGGCTGAGCCGACAGTGCTGTTGATCCATCACCGCAAACTCGACCGCTGGTTTCAGCCCGGTGGCCATGCCGATGGCGACCCGGACGTGGCGGCGGTAGCCTTGCGGGAAGCGCAGGAAGAAACCCTGCTAACCGACGTACAGCTGGTGAGCCCGGCCATTTTCGACGTGGATATACACCCGATTCCGACGAAGGGCGATCTGCCCGAGCACCTGCATTATGATATTCGCTTTCTGTTCACGGCCAACCGGGACGAGGCCCTGGGCGGCGAAAATCGGGAGGTCAAAGGCATTCGCTGGGTATCGCTCGATGAGGCCGATCAGCTATCCAACTCAGAATCCATCAGCCGCATGGTGCGGAAGACCAGGCTGTAGCTGGAGCCAGTACCGTTTCTTACCGCAGCAGGTTGGCGGGTAGCCTGCTGATACTACGTACCTGAATGGCGCGGTAGAAGACTTCGGCCCCTTCAGATTGAATCTGGATCTTGCCTTTAGTCAGCGGTTCGCTCTTCCCCTTGACCAGATGACTGGTGTGGGTCAGCATCAGGTTGACTTTACCGTTCAATACATGCAGACAGGTATCACCCACGCAGTACAGGTCGATCACGTTCCACTGGCCAGACGGTTTTTCGGCGTCCGGATTTTTGACACACTGTCGACCGTTAGGCGTTTGATCCTGAAAGCGAACGAGGGGGGCACCTGACTGGTATACGAATTTGCCGTTGTCGTGCTTACGGGCTGGAATATCAGTTGTCACGTTCATGACGCCCCAGTAATCGCCGGTATCGCCCTCCTGAATCTGGTACTCGAATGATTCCATCCAGAGCATGGGGGTGCCATGTTCGCCAACGCTGTGATAAAGCAGACCACTGTCGCGGGGCTGCCCGAGCTTGGGTGGCCATTGCAACGTACCCCATTTGAATTCGAGCCGGAGGTGGTAGTTGCCGAACTCCGCCAGCGTATTGATGCCGCCAAACGTTTCGCCCGAAATGCGCAGGGCAGGCTTGCCATCTACGGTTGCCACAGAGAAAACGCGGGATGGGTCGTTGTTGAGACCCAGCGGCTTAGTGTCCGTTGATTTGTCTGCTGTGTACGGCCGGTCCAGGTACGTCTCCCAGCCGGTCAGGTCTTTTCCGTTAAACAGGGAAACCCAATCACCCTGTTTTCGGGCCGGTTGCGCCGAGGCTGACGGTAGCGATACGAAGCCCAGGCAGACGAGCACAATCAGGAATTTCATGAGGCAGAGCGGAGTGAGTTAGCATTGAAAGCAGGTGAAGGCTCCGCTGAGCGTGGCCTGTCGGGTACTGAGTAGCCTAAGGCAGCCCGACCCCGAGTCTACTGTCGTTGCTGCCTGACCATCAGTTTGCCACCGGCTCTACCCGGAACCAGTCGAAATCGGCGTAACCCGAATCGTTGATCTGGGTGGTACGGGTGCAGAAGAGGCCCATTTTGGCACCAATCCAGCGGCCCACTTCGGCCTGGAAGGCATCGCCCGTTGGTGTAAAGGTGAGCCCGTCGAGGCTGTAGCTGAACTGGCATTTCGCGCCCGCAGTCACCTGTACGCGGAGGTATACGGGCGTTCCGCTGGCAACGTTAGTGATCACCGTTTCGTCTTCCGCTTTCCCGTCCGACGCTTTTTTGCAAACCGAATACACCAGCGCCACCCCATCTTTCTGGCTCTTCAGCGCCAGACTGGCGTAGCTCAGCCCCATGACGATCAGCCCCGCTTTTTCGTTGACCAGCTTCGGGTTGGGCATGAAGCTGAATTTGGTGGTTGTCGTGAACGTTTCGGCCGGAAACTTCTGCAGCAACAGGTTGGGTACGTCCCAATAGTTCTTCGCCTCGTCGGGCACTTTGTAGGAATAGAGACGCAGAAAACCCTGCTTACTGGTGGTATGCCATACACCTTTGGGATTGGCCTGCCACTGCCATTGTAACCCCAGCGTGGGTACGTTAAACTCGTCGGATTCGGGCGGGGTGGCTAGTGGGTACGTTCGGCCAACGGCGGGTTTCCGGTACGTCAGCACGGGCGCACCTTTGCCATCACCGTCGGCATCTACCCCGATAACAGGCCAGTCGTTGATCCATTTCATCGGTTGCAGATGCACCACACGCCCGTACGCCTCTTTGTCCTGAAAATGCAGGAACCAGTCTTCGGCCGGTTTCCCCTTCGTTGGGTTGGTGGTGACCCAGGCACCCTGATGCGGCCCATTGATTGGGGTTTTTCCCTGATCCATCACCACTTTCCGTTCGTAGGGACCATACACGTTTCTCGACCGCAACACCAATTGCCAGCCTGTCGATACGCCGCCTGCGGGCGCAAACAGGTAATAATAGCCGTTGCGCTTATACATCTTGGGCCCTTCGATGGTGGGGTCGGTTTCGTGGCCGTCGTACACGATAACACCCTCGTCGAGCACTTTACGGCCATCGGTACTCAGCTTTTTGATGGTCAGAATGCTTTTAATACCTGCCCGGCTGCCCGCCCAGCCGTGCGCCAGATAAACCTGTCCGTTGTCGTCCCAGAAGGGGCAGGGGTCAATCAACCCTTTTCCACCTTCGACCAGTACCGGCTCCGACCAGGGACCGGCCGGGTTGGTGGCCTTGGTCAGGTAAATGCCGAAGTCGGGGTCGGGGTAATAGAGGTAGAACTCGCCGTTGTGGTAGCGGATGGCGGGTGCCCAAACGCCATTGCCATGCTGTGTCTTCTCGAAATGCTCGACCGGTGGTTGCCGTTTCAGCGCATGGCCAATGAGCGTCCAGTTCACCAGATCCCTGGAGTGCAGAATGGGCAGGCCGGGAATAGCATCGAAACTGGAGGCGACCATATAAAAGTCGTCGCCCACCCGGCAGGCGTCGGGGTCTGAATAATCGGCGTTTAGTACCGGGTTTTTGTACGTGCCATTGCCCAGGTCCGGCACCCAAACGTTGGATAGGCCCGCTGTTGGGCGGGAAGCGGGCGGCAATTTAGTGGGCTGGGCCAGTGCCGGCACACTGGCAAAAGCGGCAATAAGCGGAAGGATCGGGTACGTCATTGGGGTATAATTTCGGGAGACGAAGGTACCTGGCAGGTGTCCATTGAAAAAAGAGTATCCGCCAGATAAAAGGTATAGCCCAGCCTGCTTATGCGGAGTAGACTCAATGTGGGTTTTGGTGCGGCTGATTACGCCTGCATTGTAATTGGATCATGCTGGCCTAAACCTACCGAAATGACTCACCTACCTGTTCACGGGCGTGCTCATCGAGCCTGAAGTCGACACACGATCACCGTTATCAGCGAATGATACCAGGCCTGAACGGGCAACGAGCGAACTGCGGACCTCTTAAGGAAATTCTAATAAGGAAATTTTATTCGGCAAAACATGTCAGAAAACGCAATCTGTTGAGGTTTCTCAGCGGATCACAAATCTTTAGTTAACCTTATATCATTTTTGCAAAATGGTCAGAAAGAGTAGGATTATGCTTTGAAACAGCACCGCCTCTGAAATTGTTGTATGGATGAAATGTAGATTAAATTTGCATTAAAACAAAACCACAGAACGTCATGAAATCATTTCTCACACTGCTGATCGGACTAGGGATACTAGCCTGTGGGGCACCTTCAAAAGCGCAGGATGAGCAAAAAATACGGAAAGACCACACCTACTCGACCCACAACTACAAGCACCCGAACAAAGCGGCAGCGGCTCGTAATTGGGACAGTAAAGAGGGGGTGACGGTGCAAACACCTTCGTTGCAGGATAGCCGCCTGGCCAACTACAAAACGCAGCAACCGGGTCAGGCGCCGGTGGGTGGGGTAACGGTGCCGCATACCTTGAACGAAGGGCTGGCGAACCGCAATTACAAAATGCAGAAGCCATCGGTCGGCGCCAGCCAGGATAGCACCATTGCCCGGAAGCGCGCCAAGAAGCGGGCCGATGATTCCGCCATTGGCGACTAACCGCCTGGTCCATGACGACCAGATTGTCCTGTTTTTAGAAAAAGCCGTGTCCGTTGTTAGTGGGCACGGCTTTTTTAGGTCAATTTTGGCGTTGTCTTTGATCAACGTTCGTGTTATGCCCGCTACCCTCCTGATTATCGACGATGAAGCCCGGCTCCGCGGCCTGCTGGCCCGAATTCTGACCCTCGAAGGCTACACGGTGCTGGAAGCCGAAAATGCCCGGGCAGGATTGAAAGCGCTGGAGCGGGAAGACGTGCATTTGGTGCTGAGCGACGTGAAACTGCCCGACAAGAACGGTATTGAACTGACCGCGCAGATCAAGCAGCTGTACCCTGCCACCGAAATCATTGTGCTGACGGCCTATGGCACCATTGCCGATGGCGTGACGGCCATCAAGAACGGTGCATTCGACTACATCACCAAAGGCGACGACAACGACCGGATCATTCCGCTGGTGAGTCGGGCAGTCGAGAAGGCGCACTTGCAGTTCCGGGTACGGCAACTGGAAGCGCAGATTAACGAACGCACTGATTTCGCCAGGATTATAGGTACGTCCAACGCCATTAAGCAGGCAATTTCGCTGGCGCAGCGCGTGGCGGTGACCGACACCACCGTGCTGCTGACGGGCGAAACCGGCACCGGCAAAGAGGTGTTTGCGCAGGCTATTCACGGGGCCAGTCCACGGCGGTCAGGTACGTTCGTAGCCATTAACTGCGGGGCGCTGGGTAAGGATATTCTGGAAAGTGAGTTGTTTGGCCACCGGGCGGGCGCTTTTACCGGGGCGAGCCGCGATCAGAAAGGGCTCTTTGCCGAAGCCCACAAAGGCACCATTTTCCTGGATGAGATTGGGGAGATGCCCCTCGACCTGCAGGCCAAACTCCTGCGCGTGCTGGAAACCCACGAGTTTCTGCGCGTGGGCGATACCAAACCTACCAAAACCGATGTGCGGGTGATCGCCGCCACCAACCGAAGCCTGGAACAGGAAGCCACAGCAGGCCACTTTCGGCTCGATCTGTACTACCGCCTCTCTGTATTCACGATCGACCTGCCGCCCCTCCGCGACCGCCCGCAGGATATTGCCGAACTGGCCGCTCAGTTTGCCCGGCAGGTAGGTGTCAAGATTGGTAAACGAGACCTGCGGCTCAGCCCCGACTTCGTGCAGCGGCTACAGCAGCACAGCTGGAAAGGCAATATTCGTGAACTGAAAAACGTGATCGAGCGAGCCGTAATCCTGTCTGACCCCCACGACGACGGACCAACCGAACTCACCCCCGACACCCTGCCGTTCGATCTGCAAACGGGCGGAACAGCATCGGTCGGTACGTTCGATCTGGCCACTGTTGAGCAGCAGCACATCCGATACGTGCTACGCCATACCAACGGCCAGAAACCCGAAGCCGCCCGCCTTCTCGGCATCGGCCTCACTACCCTTTATCGCAAAATTCAAGAATACGGTATTGACGGGTAAGGCGTGCGTCGATACGGCCAAATCTGGTATATTGGCAACTGGTAGGTACGTGTGTTTTTTGGATTGGTGGTGATTACAAAGGAGCTTATACTTGAAAGACTTATAGGGAATGACAACTTGCAAAAACTGTAGTACAGACGTATTCCAGAATTACTGTGCCAACTGCGGGCAACCGGCCAAACTTAAACGGATTGATGGCCATTATATCGCCCATGAACTAGAGCACCTGTTGCACGTTGAACGTGGAATTGTATATACCATAAAAGAACTGCTCATACGACCGGGCGAAACGATCCGGCATTTTATATCGGAGGATAGAAGCCGATTGGTGAAACCGGTCATCTTCATCATTATCACGTCTCTGATCTATACGATTGCGATCAAAGTTTTCCACGTGCATGATGGTATCATACAATTCGACGAAAAAGAGCGTTCAGCTACTGGCGCGATCTTCGGCTGGATAGTCGGAAACTATGGGTATTCAAATATTCTCTGGGGAGCGTTTATAGCGGCTTGGGCGAAGCTATTTTTCAGGAAATACAACTATAACTTCTACGAGATTCTGATCCTGTTGTGTTTCGTGCAGGGAATGGTAATGCTCCTGTTTTCGGTGTTCCTGATTTTTCAGGAATTGACGCACATACACGTACAGAAACTGGAAGGGTCAATCGGCTTACTTTATTTTAGCTGGGCAGTCGGTCAATTTTTCGACCAGAAAAAACCACTAAGCTACCTAAAAGCATTCGCCTCGTATATGCTGGGGACACTTACGTTTTTACTGTTGGCCATCCTTATTGGCGCAGCGATCGATATGGTCATAAAATATTAATAATCAATATTAAAAGCCGACGGGTATGAATAGCACAAGTAACCACGATGCGCGTATGGCAACCATGACGTTTGCTTCAGTTTATCCACATTATGTGGCGAAAGTTGAGAAGAAAGGGCGGACAGTAGCCGAATTACATCAGCTTATTCAGTGGCTAACTGGCTATGATGACCATGCATTACAGCGACATATCGACGGTAAATCGACCTTCGATACGTTCTTTCAACAGGCGTCTCTAAATCCGAATGTTACCCTCATCACGGGTGTGATCTGCGGGTATCGGATCGAGGAAATTGAAAATCCATTAACGCAGCAGGTACGTTATCTGGATAAGCTGGTGGATGAACTGGCAAAAGGGCGGAAGATGGAAAAGATTTTACGATCGAAATAGATTTACGGGGCTTTCTCGTGAAACAGGGAAAGCCACTTTTGTTGCTCAATTTTTATAGAAATCCGCTTGATAAAAAATACCAGTATGTCTGTTTTTACTTCGACTGCCCTGCCATCTGAACAGCGCGACGAACTGCTTAACACGCTGAAAACTCGTTTTGAGACGCATATGAATCGCCATACAGGGCTGGCCTGGGCACCGATTCTGGCGAAGCTGGAAGCGAACCTGGAGAAACTGGGGTCACTCTACGAGATGGAGCAGACGGGCGGTGAACCGGATGTGGTCGGCTATGAGGAGCAGACGGGCGAATACCTGTTTGTTGACTGCTCGGCCGAAAGCCCGATAGGTCGCCGAAGCTGCTGTTACGACCTGGAGGGGCTGGAATCCAGAAAAGACAACCGGCCGGCACACAACGCGGCGGATATGGCCGCCGATATGGGTATCGGCCTCCTGGACGAAGCCCAATACCGGGCCTTGCAGCGCCTGGGTACGTTCGATGCCAAAACGTCGAGCTGGCTGAATACCCCGGCAGCGATCAGAAAGCTGGGCGGTGCGCTCTTCGCCGATTATCGGTATGGTCAGGTCTTCGTCTATCACAACGGTGCCCAGTCGTATTACGCTGCCCGGGGATTTCGGGGTGTACTGAAAGTTTAGCCAGTAACCCGCAAGGTTATTCGACAGACAACTATTAGCGGGGATGAAAAGTGATGCCAACGAGCAGGTACGTTCTTCGCTGTACCAATGGCTGGTGGTCTCAGATGGTCGCTTTGGGATCATCGCTTTTTATGTAGGTTGAATTCGAGTTGTCCCCATAACGAATTGGCTGGTAACCTTTATAATTTCAATTCGGCGAAGTCTACTTTACCAGTTGCTTTTCAGGGGCTGAAATATAAACGCGCTGCTAGTTGATGATATGAGCGAAGTAAATAAGAAAGAAATTCCTTTTGAGCGCATGCTGTTTTTCAGCGACGCGATCGTTGCTATTGCTATCACGTTACTGGCACTGGACCTGAAAGTAGAGCTTCCAGATGGGGTTCATCTTACGTTTAATGATCTGCTGTTGCCCTGGAAAAAATATCTGGCTTTTCTGCTCTCTTTTATCAACATTGCCAACCTGTGGCGCAGTCATAACCGGATGTATACGTATATTCGTAAGATGACAGAACGGACCATGCTTTACAATATAGTCTGGTTATTTTTCATTATTACCCTGCCTTTTTGTACCAGTCTGTTAAGTACTCATTTTGGTGATTCAGCAGCCATTTTTTTGTACAGTTTGAATATTTTTGCCCTATCAGCCTGTCAGAACTTTATTTGGGATAGCGCCGACCTGAATCCGGATTTTATTGATGGCGAAAAAGTGTCAGATATTGACAGAGAGCGCTTTCGGGTTATGTTCAATCTGGATATGGTTAATGGATTGTTGTCTGTTATTCTTAGTTTTTTCTTTCCCAAAGTCACCTTTTTTCTGCTATTCTTTAAAATACCGCTCCTGTTTTTTGCCACCATCTACATTGTCAAACAGCGGAGACAGGATTTAAAAGTAGCCAGGACGAAGAAGAGCGGTTACGAGTAGGAAACACGTAGAAAGAGCCCAGAAAGCGTCATAGGTTTCTACGTTACGCTTATCAGTGCCTGTTGAAGCCGTAAGCAGTAGCAACGTACCCAACTCGTGATGGATCCGTGTGTATAACAAGAGCCAGATAATCGATCGCAACCGTCTCATGTCAAAAAAACTTGTTATTTATTCAGCTACTTACAGGGGTGTTCTATGGAGTCTGCTTCTCTGTTACCAGCTGGTTTGTGTAGCGCAGAAAAAGCCTGTTGCGCCAGGTACGACTTATGATCCAATAAGTCAGGATGTGATTATCAAAGACAATATATATCCAAGTATCAAAAGCATAAAAGTGGTTTCCGGGCAGGCTACGTTGCCTGTTTTGCAGTATTATCCAACCGGAAAAGGCCCGCACCCAACCCTTATTCTGCTGCATGGCTATACGGGAATGGCGGGCAATGTTGATGTAGCTACCACCTTAAGCCGAGCTGGCTGGAATGTTTTGTTCTTCAGGTACCGAGGCAGCTGGGGTATGCCCGGTGAATTTACTTTTCAAAACTGTATTGATGATGCCGTCAATATAGCGACTCATGTCAAGCTTAATGCGCGATTGCTACATGTAGATACGTCTCGACTTGTCTTGTTTGGCCATAGTATGGGCGGTTGGGTCGCTTTGAAAGCGGCCGCTCGCCTTCCATTTATTAAGAAAGTATTTGCGCTTTCTACATGGGATATTTATCCGTCTTTCGCTAAGGCGGAAGCAAACGGCACAGCCGGGAACTGGTATAAAGAAGCCGAGGGCTATCCAGAATTGACCATTACGTCTGGTAAAGCACTATACAAACCTGTTTTGAGCGACTCCCTGACGTTTAAATTGCCAGCCGACCTGAACGAACTGGCCGACACAAAGCTGTTTTTCCTCGATGAGCATACCAACAATAAAGACCTGGTTACTAGCTATAAGAAACATAATTTAAACGTTACTTATGAGGTCTGGAAATCAGATCATTCCTTTACGTATACAAGAATTGCTATGTTGAGGAAGCTACTAGCCTTTATTGACGAATAAAAATGTAGCAGACTACTGGCCGGGAAAGCGAATGAAAACCCGATCGGGTCGCACCAGAGCCAATGCGGTTGATGTAATCCGCACTAAAAAAACAAATAGGAAAAGGCTGGGCGGAGCAGTCAACCGCCGTGTTTTGTGCTATTTGGTTCGGCTTTTATTACGCATCGTTTTCATCCGCCTCAACCGATTGATTGTGGGCTTCCCCGGCGATGGTTTCCTTGTGTACCCGGCGCAGGCGGATGGGGTTGGCGGGATTGACGACCAACGGGATTTGTTCGGTAGCTACGTTCTGACTATCGAGGCCGTAGGCGCTTTCATCGGCGAGGCTGATGCGTTTCAGGGCGAAATAGCCGTTCATGATGAACTTCTCGAGCAGGTTCAGGTCGTTTTCGTACGACAGGAACCGGTTGATGACGATAAACCGGAAATCGCCGATCGCGTTGGGATTTGGTTTCAGTGGCCGGTACTTGGGCTTGATCGTGATCTCGTGACAGCGGACCAGCTCTTCCACCACCTTGCGGAACAGCAGGTTGATACGCGGCTGTATGCGGAAACCCAGTTTGAAGGTGATGCGCACCACATCTTCTGCCTCCAGAATATCGACCACGTACTCGGTCGTGTACGGGTCGTCGACCAGCTCGATGTGAATAAGCCAGTATACGTCGGCGCGTTTGGGCATACCTTCCAGAATAGAATCCAGAATGTGCTCTTCCACGAGCTGGTGTTGCGATGACGCCGTCAGGTACACCAGGTTGGTGGCGTATTTAGGTACGTCGGCATCGTTGCTCAGTTGCCGCAGAATGGGCAGGTGATCGCGCAGGCTGACAAACTGGGTGAGGCGCCGTTTAATGCGGCTACCATTATGCCAGACCAGCATCACCGTCAGCATGATCGACCCAAGCAGGAGCGAGACCCAGCCGCCATGCATAAACTTGCGCAGGTTGGCAACCAGAAAGCCGCCTTCTATAAAGAAATAAATAAGCAGCAGGCTCAGCACGATCAGGCCATTGACCCGCTTTTTGGCGTACAGGTACATGCCCAGCAACACGGTGGTGGTCAGCATGGTCAGGTTCACCGACAGGCCAAACGCCGCCTCCATGTTTTTCGACTCGCGGAAGTAGAGCACCACCACAAAACAGCCCGCCATCAGCAGCCAGTTGAACGCCGGAATGTAGACCTGTCCCCGTGCGTTGGACGGAAAGACGATGCGCATTTTAGGCAGCAACGTCAGCCGGAACGCCTCGGATACGAGCGTAAAGGTGCCGCTGATGAGCGCCTGCGACGCAATGATAGTGGCTAGTGTGGCAATGCCGATGCTGGGGAGCATGAACCAGTCGGGCACCAGGCCAAAGAAGGAGTTGAGCGTACCCAGCGGTTTACCCATATGGTCGAGCAGCCACGCCGCCTGACCGAGGTAGCAGAGAATGAGGCAGATTTTGACGTAGAACCACGACACCTGCACGTTTCGCCGCCCCACATGGCCCATGTCGGAGTAGAGCGCTTCGGCCCCGGTTGAACAGAGGAATACACCACCCAGCAGCCAGAAGCCGTCGGGGTAGTTCACGATCATGTCGTAGGCATAAATGGGGTTGAGTGCCCGAACTACGCCGGGGTCGCGCGCCAGTTGCAGGGCGCCCATGAGGCCAATCATGGTAAACCAGATGGTCATGATCGGCCCAAACGCTTTACCCAGCTTATCGGTACCTGCCTGTTGCGCCGCAAATAGCAGAAACAGGATAAACAGCACAATGGGCACCGTGGGCAGGTCGGGGTACAGTGGTAATAGCCCCTCAATGGCCGACGAGACGGAAATGGGCGGCGTAATGATGCTGTCGGCGATCAGAAAGCTACCGCCTGCAATGGCCGGAAACAGTAGCCATTTGGCATACCGCCGAATGAGCGTATAGAGCGAAAAGATCCCGCCCTCGCCGTTGTTATCGGCCCGCAGGGTAAGCAATACATATTTGAGGGTAGTCTGGAAGGTGAGCGTCCAGAAAATGGCCGAAACGCCACCCAGCGCCAGGGTTTCATCAACAACCCGGTCTTCAATAATGGCGCGGTACGTATACAGCGGCGACGTGCCGATGTCGCCGAAAACGATACCGACAGCTACCAGCAGCCCCGCCGCCGTCATTTTGTCAATGTTACGAGAAGAGTGTGCGCTCAAAGGAGGTACTGGTTTTGGGTTGGCTAGCGGGTTTTGTTTGTCGGCTTCGCGCTCTAGTGAGTTGCTTACGCAAAGCCAATACTACGATGCAATATACACGTATCACTTGCCTCCTTCACTCGAAGATCGTGCCAACAGGCAGATAACTCAACCAGAAGGATTCCAGCTAGCCGTTTTTTCAAAATGACAAAAAAGCGTTTCCAAAATGAAAAAATGAACGCCTGTTGGTCTAGCTAATACGCCATACAGCTTATTGTAATATGCTGACTGATAGCTAGTTGTATTGTGTGGTTAAAAATATTGACTTACCTGGGCCATTTTTTGGCATACCCTGACCGTCATCAAATTTATCAACTGACCTCATGGGTACGTCACTGCTTCTGCTGCTCGCTGCGTTTCTCTGCTTTGCCATTTTCTACAAAGCCATCGAATGGTTTGAAAAAATATAGCCATGCTCACCATCCTGTTTATCATCTCACTGCTGGTCTTCGCCTACATGCTGTACGTGCTGATCCGACCGGAGAAGTTTTAAAGAGCGGCTGGAATAAAGAGTGAAAGAGTGGTCCGCTACCTATCGTCCGCTCTGGTCATTCGTTTTTGTCATCCCTCCTCCGTCGGGATGACAAAAAGCGCGCACTCACTCTTCATTCCAGTCACTGTTTCACTCAACATCTCTTTCACTCTTTATACTATGAATACTGAATTACTTGGTGTTCTGGCAACGTACCTGATCACCCTGCTACTGGCTATTCCGCTTGGAAAGGTCGTTGGCCGGATCTTCAGGGGCGAGCCCAACGCCCTCGACTTCATGGCCCCGCTGGAACGCTTCATCTTCCGAATCGGGGGTGTCGATCCCTCGCGTGACCTGACCTGGAAAGAGAACCTGGTGGCCCTGCTGACTATCAACGCCGTCTGGTTCGTCTACGCGTTTGTCCTGCTACTTTCGCAGGGAGGTCTGCCGCTGAACCCCGACGGCAACCCATCGATGACACCGGATCTGGCCTTCAACACGGCGATCAGCTTCATGGTCAACTGCGATTTGCAGCACTACTCGGGCGAGTCGGGGCTAACGTACCTGACCCAGCTTGGAGTGATCAACTTCCTGATGTTTGTTTCGGCGGCAACGGGCATTGCCGCGCTGGTGCTGGTAGTGCGGGCGTTCTTGCCCGAAAAAACGAATCTGTCGGGTAACTTCTACGTGTACTTTACCAGGGCAATCACACGCATTCTGTTGCCCGCTTCGCTTGTGGTGGCCACGGTTCTGGCCTTTAACGGGACCCCCGCCAGTTTCGACGGGAAAGATCAGTTCATCTCCATGCAGGGCGATACCGTCAACGTGTCGCGCGGACCAGCGGCGGGGCTGATTGCCATCAAGCACCTGGGTACCAACGGGGGCGGTTATTTCGGCGCCAATTCGGCGCACCCGCTCGAGAACCCAAACTACCTGACCAACATGGTTGAGTTGATTGGTCAGGTGATGTTGCCCATCGTCATGCTCTTCGCACTGGGCTACATGATCAATCGGAAACGGTTTTCGTGGATCGTGTTCGGGGTGATGACCAGCGGTTTTCTGCTGCTCGTGATCCCGACGCTGATCACTGAATTTCACGGTAACCCGGCTATGGCGCAACTCGGCGTGGTGCAGCCAACGGGAGCAATGGAAGGCAAAGAAGTCCGGTTTGGACCGCTGTCGTCGGCCTACTGGAGCATTGTCACCACCGTGATTTCAACGGGGTCGGTCAACTCCATGCACGACTCGTCGATGGCGTTGTCGGGCGCGATGCAACTGCTGGGCATGATGACCAACGCGTTCTATGGCGGTTGCGGCGTCGGTTTCCTGAACTACTATTACTACCTGATCATCGCCGTCTTCATCTCGGGCCTGATGGTGGGGCGCACGCCGGAGTTATTCGGCCGGAAAGTAGAAGCGCGGGAGATCAAGATTGCCTCGTTGGTGGCCCTGCTGAGCACCCTGCTGGTGAAAGGGGGTGTGGCCATCGCCGCCTGGATCACGGTCAACTACCCCGACGCCAACTGGACGGTGAAGCCATCGGCCTGGCTGAACAACCCCGGTTATCACGGCTTCACGGAGATGCTCTACGAATTCACCTCGGCCAACGCCAACAATGGCTCGGGCTTTGAAGGGCTGGGCGACAATAACTTCTTCTGGAATGTCAGCACGGGCCTGGTCCTGATCTTCGGGCGGTTCATTCCCATCATTGGTCCGGTAGCGATTGCCGGTCTGCTGGCCGACAAGAAGTTCGTACCGCAAAGCGCAGGTACGTTGCCCACCGATACACCCACGTTCGGTCTAATGACTTTCGCGGTCATCATCATCATCACGGCCCTGTCGTTTTTCCCCGCCCTGGCGCTGGGTCCACTGGCGGAGTATTTCAGCTTGAAATAAGTTGGGAAGCAATGAAGGTGAGCACTTTCTCCAGCGTCATTGGCTCTGAGGCGACCACGTTCTCTTCGGAACCCTGATGTTGGTGGTATGGAGAAGTGGGAAGAAAAACCGGATGAGCATTATCCCAGCGGTGAATAATCTGGTTATCGGCTGTTTGCCAGTGATAAGAGTAGTCGATCCAGCCAGAATTTAACACGTAGTTTTCTCTGACGAATAGCACCGACTGGTCAATAAAAGTAAGTTGGCCACGTACTGGTCTACTGTTGGGGTGTGAATTAGGTCAAGTGGGGTAGCGTCAACGATCAAGTGACTGAAAGAAACAAGATCGTGCTTCATGGCATGAGTCGTGAAAGCTGTTTCTCAATTTCTCTCATTGTAATCAGCTCAACACGCCAATCCATGCTGTCAAGTTCACGTTCGTACTGACCAACTTGGGTTAGCTCATTAAAGCGGAGATGAAACTCAACATAACTCATGCTGTACTTCTTCTCAAAGACCTCAATGCGTTCGTTGCAGGCTTTGAGTTCGTGCAGAAGTTCTTCCTGCATCTTCTTGATCGCATAATCTGTGCTGGACGAGTAGCCTGCTTTCTGAAAAATCTGCTCGATGGAAACCTGCTCAACAGTCATAACAAAACCTTTTTTTAAAGATAACAAAAATGGCAAAGCAACAATCCCCGTCCTTGTTCCAGGGTGAACTGGTTGGGGCCGCAATAAAACAGTCCTTTACGAAGCTGAATCCGGCTATGCTGATCAAGAACCCGGTCATGTTTACGGTCGAAATCGGTACGCTGATCATGCTGGCCGTGACCATCTACATCGCCATCTCGGGCGATCAAACACAGGGTACACTGGCCTACAACAGCGTGATCACGGCCATTCTGCTGCTCACGGTACTGTTTGCCAACTTCGCCGAGGCCATTGCCGAAGCGCGTGGTAAAGCCCAGGCCGAATCGCTCCGGAAAACACGGCAGGAAACGCCCGCCAAAGTGATTCGGGAAGTGGGCGAAATGACCCTCAATGAGGTGCAGCTGATCTCATCGGCCCAACTCAAAAAAGGCGACATTTTCCTGTGCGAACCCGGCGACATCATCCCCTCTGATGGCGAAATCATCGAAGGCCTGGCCACCATCGACGAGTCGGCCATTACGGGCGAATCGGCCCCGGTGATTCGGGAAGCGGGCGGCGATAAATCGTCGGTGACGGGGGGGACTAAAGTGTTGTCCGACAAGATCAAGGTGCGCGTGACTACCCAGCCCGGCGAATCGTTTCTCGATAAGATGATCGCGCTGGTGGAAGGGGCATCGCGGCAGAAAACGCCGAACGAGATTGCCCTGACGATTCTGCTGGCGGGCTTTACGCTCATCTTCATCATTGTCTGCGTGGCCCTGAAACCCTTCGCCGATTACGCCAATACGCCCATCACCATTGCGGCGCTGATCTCGCTGTTCGTCTGCCTCATTCCAACGACCATTGGCGGGTTGCTGTCGGCCATCGGTATTGCGGGAATGGACCGTGCCCTGCGCGCCAACGTCATTGCCAAGTCGGGCCGGGCCGTTGAAACGGCGGGCGATATCGACACGCTGCTGCTCGACAAAACGGGCACGATCACGATTGGTAACCGCAAAGCCACCCACTTCTATGCCGCACCGGGTATTGATCAGGCCGAGATGATCCGGGCGTCGGCGCTGAGTTCACTGGCCGACGAAACACCCGAAGGCAAGTCGATTGTGGAACTGGCCGGCACTGACGTAACGCGGAACCTGAGCACCAGCGGAGCAACGATGATCAAGTTCACCGCCGAAACACGTTCATCGGGTATCAATATGCCTGATGCGGCGCGGGATGGTGGCTCGCTGCGGATTCGCAAAGGGGCCGTGGATTCGATTCGGACTATCGTGACGAAGGCAGGAAATCTGTTCCCGTCAGAAACGGAGCAGAAAGCGAAAGAGATTGCCGGTAATGGCGGCACACCGCTGGTCGTAACGGAAAATGAGCGGGTGATGGGTGTCGTAGAATTGCAGGACATCATTAAACCCGGCATTGCCGAACGGTTCGACCGCCTGCGTAAGATGGGCGTAAAAACGGTGATGGTCACTGGTGATAACCCGCTGACGGCCAAGTTTATCGCCGAAAAAGCGGGCGTCGATGATTTTATTGCCGAGGCCAAGCCGGAAGACAAGATGCAGTATATCCGTACCGAGCAGACCGGCGGCAAACTGGTGGCCATGATGGGCGACGGGACCAACGACGCCCCCGCCCTGGCGCAGGCCGATGTGGGCGTGGCCATGAACTCGGGTACGCAGGCCGCCAAAGAAGCGGGCAACATGGTCGATCTGGACAATGACCCAACGAAGCTGATCGAAGTGGTGGAGATCGGTAAGCAGCTCCTCATCACACGGGGTACGTTAACGACCTTCTCCATTGCCAACGACGTGGCCAAGTATTTCGCCATTGTACCCGCGCTGTTTGTCGGTAGCATACCGGCTCTGCAAGCGATCAATGTCATGAAACTGCACAGCCCCGAATCGGCGATCCTATCGGCGGTGATCTTCAACGCGATCATCATTCCGATGCTGATTCCGCTGGCCCTTCGCGGAGTTGATTACAAGCCCATCGGGGCGTCGGCACTGCTGCGTCGCAACCTGTTTATCTACGGTTTCGGCGGGCTGGTTGCCCCCTTCATCGGGATTAAACTACTTGATTTAATAGTGGGACTATTTGTTTAAAAATCACCCCACCCCCGGCCCCTACCCTGAAAACAGGGGAGAGGAGCGATGCGCTGCTGATTGGCTACGCCAATTACTGGGCCGAGCATCCCCCTCCCCTGAAAACAGGGGAGGGGCTAGGGGTGGGGTAAACCAACAACATGAAAAATCACATTGCTCCAGCCATCCGGTTAACGGTGGCTATGCTTATCCTGACCTCCGTTATTTATCCGCTGGTGGTGGCAGGCATCGCTAAACTGGCTCCGGGCGGAGGGGCTGGCGAAACCGTTACGGTAAACGGCAAAGTAGTTGGCTACGCCCGAATTGGCCAGAAATTCACCGAAGACCGGTATGTCAACTCACGTCCGTCGGCGGTCGATTACAACGCGGCTGGTTCGGCGGGCTCGAATAAAGGACCGTCGAACCCCGATTACCTGAAAACGGTGCAGGCACGTATTGATACGTTCCTGGTGCATAACCCGGGTGTGCAGAAGGCCGACATCCCGGCTGAACTCGTTACGGCCTCGGGCTCGGGGCTTGATCCTGACCTGTCGCCAGCCGCAGCCAGAATCCAGGTGGCCCGCATCGCTAAAGTGCGCGGCATCACAGCCGACCGTCTGAACCAACTGATCGACGAACAAACGAAAGGGCCGTTGTTGGGGCTGTTTGGTCCATCAACAGTGAACGTATTAGCACTCAACGTGGCACTTGACACGCTTAAATGAAGTGGGTTGTAGGTGATTACCCGCGTTTGGATTTGCGGTGTATGGCTTTTGCTGTAGGCCCTGAGCGGAACGGTCCGCCGCTGCGGTCGAAGCGGCAGCCGCGCCGGGCCTACAGCAAAAGCCATACAGCCAGAAATTACTGGTCACTAATCAGTAAGCTGTCTGTTCGAGTGCAACAAGATACCGGCCTGATAAACAGGCCACTACCATGAAAAAAAGTACACTTTTCTCAACAACAATCGCCGTAGCACTGACAACAACGTACCTGGATGGTACTGCCCAAACTACTGACACTACGGCTACGTCAGCGCCAGCCCAGGCCCAAACGCAAGCCTCGCCTACTTCGGGACTAACCGTTTCCGGGTACGTTGAGGCGTATTATTCACATGACTTCACGGCTCCGAAAACCGCGCAGGAACGGCCCGGGTTTTTGTACAATCATCGGCGTAACCGGGAGGTGAACATCAATCTGGCGTTTGTGAAAGCAGCCTATACCAGCGACCGGGTGCGGGGCAATCTGGCCTTGCAGGTGGGTAACTACGCGCAATACAATTACGCCGCCGAGCCGACGCTGGTGCAGAACATCTTCGAGGCCAACGCCGGGGTGAAGCTGTCGAAAAACCGCGATCTCTGGCTCGATGCGGGTATTTTCCCGTCGCACATCGGCTTTGAAAGCGCCATCTCGAAAGACTGCTGGACGTTGACCCGGAGCCTGCTGGCCGAGAACTCACCCTATTACCTGTCGGGCGCCAAAGTGACGTACAACTCGCCCAACGGCCAATGGACCGTGCTGGGATCGGTGCTCAACGGTTGGCAGCGGATCAAAAAGCTGGACGGTTACAGCGGCCCATCCATCAGTACACAGATACAGTACCGGCCATCATCGAAGCTGACCCTCAACTGGAGCAGCTTCCTGGGCAGCGACCGCCCCGACTCGCTGAAACAGGGCCGGTTCTTCAATAACTTCTACGCCATTATCAATCCGGCTGGGCGCTTCGGTGTCATTCTCGGCTTCGATATTGGGGCCGACCGGAAACCGGTTATCCGCACTGGGTCAGACCAGCGCGTGGGCACTGGTAGCTACGCCTGGTATTCGCCCGTTGTGATTGCCCGCTACAAAACGTCAGACCGGAGTTACCTGAATGGGCGCGTGGACTATTATGACGATCCTAACGGCGTGATCATCAGCACAGGTACGTTGAACGGTTTCAAAACCATCGGTTATTCGCTGGGCTATGACTACGCTATTCTTCCGACTGCGCTGTTCCGCCTGGAAGGGAAAGTGTACGATAGTAAAGACGCTATTTTCAACGCTATAGCCGGTCAGGTACGGTCGAACACGTCGCTGACGACCAGTTTGGCCATTTCGTTTTAAAAAGACCTTCATGAACCCCAACGACCAAAACCGCGACGGCGGACCGGCCGAACGCTTCCTGAATCTCATCCGCGAGTCGCGGCGGGGGAAATTCAAGGTATATATTGGCATGAGTGCGGGCGTGGGCAAATCGTACCGGATGTTGCAGGAAGCACACAGCCTGTTACGCAACAGCGTTGACGTGAAAATTGGGTTTATCGAAACGCACCGCCGGGCTGAAACGGAAGCGCTGGTGGCTGGTCTACCGGTTATTCCGCGGCGAACGCTGTTTTACAAAGGCCGCGAGTTGGAGGAAATGGATGTACAGGCTATTATCAACCTGCATCCCGAACTGGTGATTGTCGATGAGTTGGCCCACACGAATATTCCCGGTTCGAAAAACGAGAAACGCTGGCAGGACGTCATCGACATTCTGGACGTGGGGATCAATGTTATTTCGGCGGTCAATATTCAGCATATCGAAAGCCTGTATGACGAGGTGCACGCCATTACGGGCATCGACGTAACGGAACGCGTGCCGGATCGGGTGTTGCAGATTGCCGATGAGGTGGTGAACATCGACCTGACCGCCGATGAGCTGATCACCCGGTTGCGGGAAGGGAAAATCTATGACCAGGCGAAAGTACAGACGGCGCTGGCCAACTTTTTTCAGGCCGATAAGATTCTGCAACTCCGTGAGTTGGCGCTGAAAGAAGTGGCTGGCCAGGTGGAACGGAAAGTAGATTTGAGCCTGCCATTGGCGGGAAATTCGCGGCATGAACGGTTTATGGCGTCCATCAGTAGCAATCCGGAAATTGCCCGGCGGGTCATTCGCAAAACAGCCCGGCTGGCCAGTTATTACAATTCCCGCTGGTATGTGCTGTATGTGCAAACGCCTGCCGAAAGTCCCGAGCGAATTAAGCTGGACCTTCAGCGGCATTTGATCAATAACCTGAAATTAGCCACCGAACTGGGGGCCGAGGTCATTCAGTCGAAGGGACGAAACATCGTAGATTGCATTATGGAAGAAGTTGAGCACCGAAACGTGACGACGGTCTGCATCGGCAAGCCCCACCTGAGCCTGATTCAGATTATTCTGCGCACCAATGCCTTCAACCGCCTGCTCAACAAACTCTCCGACTCCGACGTCGATCTGATTATTCTCTCTTAAAAGCAGTTTACTGTTTGCGGTCTTCTGTTTTCCGTTGCGGTGCTTAGGCACATATTGTTAGCTGGCAGCGCAACAGAAGACCGCAAACAGTAAACTGCAAACGTATTGTTTCCATGAACCTTCAATCCAAGATATTCCTCGCGCTGGCGTTTCTGTTCGCCATTATTCTGCTGATGGGCGGGTTGGGAGGTTATTACCTAAACCAGCTGGCCAACGATTCACAGGCTATTTTGCAGGATAACTATGTGTCGTTCGAGTACTCGAGCCGGATGCAACGGGCCCTGCCCCGGTTACCTGAGCCAGAGGCCGTTGCCGATTTTGAGCGCAATCTGAAAAAACAGGAAGGCAACATCACGGAAGTTGGCGAAGCTGAAGCGACGGCCACCCTGCGGCGGGAATTTGATCAGTATAGAAAGGGATCAGCCGATGAAGCAACCAGGCAGCGAATGCTGCAAACGCTGTTTCAGCTGGACGACATTAACGGGCAGGCGATGGTGCGGAAGAACGAAATTGCCAAGCAAACCGCCGATGATGCGCTGGTCTGGCTGGCGGTGGTGGGTACGGTTTGCTTCCTGATCGTGTTATCGTTCACCATTAACTTCCCGGCCTACATTGCCCGCCCCCTTCGCGAACTGACGCAGGGGATCAAGCAGGTGACGAATCGCAATTTCGAGGAGCGGTTGCATGTACAGTCGAGCGATGAGTTTGGCGAGCTGGCCCGGTCGTTCAACCGAATGGCCGAAAAGCTCGACGAGTACGAACACTCCAACCTGGCCCGAATCCTGTTCGAGAAAAAACGCATCGAAACGCTGATTCAAGTCATGTCGGATGGCATCGTGGGGCTCGATCAGAACCGGTATATCCTCTTTGTGAATCAGGTAGCCAGCCGGTTGCTGGGCCTGAGCGAGGCGGAACTACTGGGAAAATACGCCCCCGATATTGCAGCGGCCAATGATCTGATGCGAACGCTGATTCAGGACGTGATGCCGCCGCTGCAACGTACCCGGAACGCGCAGAACGATGCAGGCGCCTCAGGACTGCTTAAAATTTACGATGGTGACAAGGAAAGCTATTTCTCCCGCCAGACCCAACCGGTAGATATTGTTCGTACCGGCGATGAGCAGGCCGTTCGCGCCGGGTACGTGATCGTGCTGAAAAACGTGACCTCCTACAAAGAACTCGATCTGGCTAAAACGAACTTTATCGCCACGGTGTCGCACGAACTGAAAACGCCGATTTCAAGTATCAAGATGAGCCTTAAACTGCTTGATGATCAGCGAATTGGCGGGTTGAATGACGAGCAGAAAGAACTCATTGCGAACGTGCGCGACGACGCCGACCGATTGCTGGCCATTACGGGCGAGTTGCTGAATATGGCGCAGGTAGAGTCGGGGCAGATTCAGCTCAACTTGCAGCCTGTAGCCCCCGCCGATATTGTCAGCTACGCCGTGAATGCGCTGCGGGTATCGGCATCCCAGCGGCAGATCAGGTTGCAGGTCACGTTGCCCGCCGTGTTGCCGCAGGTACGTACCGACCCCGATAAAGCGTCGTGGGTACTGGTCAATTTCCTGTCGAACGCCGTGCGTCATTCACCCGATGAGGGCCAGATCGAGGTGTCGGCGAAAGCTGGTAAACAGGGTGTTGAGTTCCGGGTACGTGACCATGGGGCAGGTATTCGTCCCGAACACCGCGACCGGGTCTTCGATCGTTATTTCCGGGCACCGGGGTCAAACGGGCAGGCCAGCGGTACAGGGTTGGGGCTGGCTATTTCGAGCGAATTTATCCAGAGCATGAACGGCCAGATCGGGTTGGATACCCGCGTTACCGACGGCGCGGCGTTCTGGTTCACGCTGCCGGTGGAAGCTAGTTAAGTTGCTGGCAACCTGCTACCTTGCCCGCCTAAACACACGATTATGAAACGCACGTTATTCGCTGCCATTTGCCTGCTGCCTGCCTTTACACAACAGCCTGCAACGACTAAAAACGATACCTGGGGCAAGGCTCCCGACGCACGGGACGATCGCTATTCAAACCCCAAAAGCGCCTTGTATGCTGGCCCAGACGGGTGGTACAACTACGGCGAAGTACGGGCAACGGTCGATAACGCAGCCAAAACGGCCTATGCTTACAAAGGTGGTTTTCAGTTAACGATGCACACCTTCACGGCGGTTGAACCGAGTAAGAACCGGTTGATGACGCTGGATTTCGGCACCGACACACCCGCCGTGGGGACGTATCAAGTGAGCAAAAAGGCTAATCCCGCTCAGAAAAAAGTGGAATTGTCGTTTTCCGATATCACTAAAAGTGAAATCCGGGACTGGAAAGGCAATGACGGGGCCGGAACAATCACCGTCTCGACAGTCAATAGATTCCTGTACGTGAAATACCGCAACGTGACGCTTCAGCCTGATGGTATTCGCCAGGCCGACGATTTGAAGAAACCGATGACGATCGGTTTTGAAGGAGCCATTGCCCCGGAGTGAGTAATGTATGCTGTTTTGCTTCGCACGTATTGCTTCGCGCCGCTGCGGGGCCATGCGTCAGCCACACCAGCGCGAAGCAATCTTGCCTGAGCCAAGGCATCCATTAGGAAGCCAGCACTTCACTTTGCGGTTTTGCCAGCAAAGCAGGATCTTCGCCGGGTTCGATAAACAGTTGTTTAACGATCGGAAACGCCTGCTGAACAGTTTCCCGAATCCGAATGATCGCCTGATTGATATCCGTTGTCGATAGATCATTATTGAAATCGACCACCAGCATCAGGATCACCTCTTCGGGGCCCATGTAGATGGATGGCGACCGCAGTACCCGCACAACGGCTTTATCCTGTTCCACCGTGGTCAGTATCTGCTGTAACTTCTCTGCCTCTACGCTTTCGCCCATGAGCAGGCCCCGACTCTCGCGGGCCAGCACCACCGAAACGGCCGTCAGAATCAGGCCAATGAGGATCGAAGCGGCCCCGTCGAAGTAGGGGTTGTTTAATTCATGGCCTAGAAATACGCCCAGGAAAGCCACGATCAATCCCAGCACGTCGGCGGCATCTTCAAACAGAACCACAAAGGTAGATGGGTCTTTGCTCCGTTTCACCGCCGCCCAGAACGGTTGACTGCCCCGCTGCCGGTTAAACTCTCTCAATGCCGTGATGAACGAGAAGCCATCGAGTGCAAACGCGATACCCAGCACGATATAGTTCCACTTCGGGTCTTTGATGATCTCCGGGTGCTGTAAATGCGTGATGCCTTCGTAAAAGGACACGCCGCCACCCACGCCGAAGATCAGAATAGAGACAATGAACGCCCAGAAATAGAGCTCCCGGCCATAGCCAAATGGCCGCCGTTCGTCGGCGGGTTTTTTACTGCGCTTAATCCCTAATAACAGCAGTACTTCGTTCAGCGAGTCGACCAGGGAATGGATCCCTTCCGAGATCATGGCCGAACTACCCGTTACGCTGGCAGCAATGAATTTGGTAATGGCAATGGCAATATTGGCCAGTAAAGCGCTGTAAATCGGTGTTTTAGAGGCAGGCATAGGTTGAGTAGCTTACGCATAAACCAACGGCCATCGGCTGGCAAATGTTTAGCTCGGCCACCCCGCCCGCTACACCAACGTACCCAGCGCCTGTTCATACAGCGCCAAATTGGCCGCGTCGAAGCAGACAAACAGGAGTCGTTCGAAGCCCGGGTTCGCTTGCAGGAAATCCATGACCGTCTCAATGGCTGCCTGCACAGGCCCCCGCTTTCGGATAGCCGTACATGCCCGTGCTGATAGTGGGAAAGGCAATGGTTTTTAGGCCGTGCTGACTGGCTACTTCCAGCCATCTGCGGTAGCAACTGGCCAGCAGGGCAGGTTTGCCTCTGGTGCCGCCATTCCAGGCCGGGCCAACCGTATGAATAACGTACCTAGGCGGTAGCCTTTGGTGATCTTGGCGTCGCCCGTTTTGCAGCCGTGTAACAAACGACATTCATGTACCAGTTCGGGGCCCGCCGCCCGATGAATGGCCCCATCTACGCCGCCGCCCCCCAGCAAACTGCTATTGGCGGCCTTCACGATCGCATCAACGGCCACCGTGGTGATGTCGCCTTCAAGAAGCACCATCGATACGTTGGCGTGATGGCATTCGTAGGTACGTTCCATTAGGGAGTGGCTGATTGCGCGGGCGTTTTGTAAACGTAATAAGCGCCACCATGCGATGGTTGATCGAACGAGGCAACACGCGGATAGGGAAGCTGCTCGTGCGTGATCAGGTACGTATAGCGCCCCTTCACAAAATCGGCAAAGGCGGCGTTCTGCTCAACAAAGTAGTTGACGAAGCCGGTAGCAGGTGAAAAATAAAACAAGTCGGCGTACCGATTCGGCGGTGTGTACTGCGCCTGAATCTGTCGTTGTAAAATGGCGAGCCGCTCGTCTTCCGATAAGGAGGTTCGGAGGGCAACGGGCAGCGTGGTGGCGATGGCTCCGCCAAACTGACGATTGTACTTCAGTTGGGTCAGCGTCTGATCCTGAATGGCCGTCAGTTCGCGGAGCAGCGCCTGTTTGCTGCGTGGCGTTACATTATCAAAATCTGCTTCGATCAGAACGGGCGTATTGGCGGGAAGCGTTTTCAGAAAATCGGCCGCCTGCCAGAAGGTCGAGGGGCGCAGTAGATCAGCTTCCAGCAGGATACTTTCAGCTACGTGCGATAGGGCCAGCAATCCCGCCAGCCCATACAATACCCAGCGTCGGCGCGTAACCTGAAAGAGTCCGTAGCCTGCGTAGGCCAGCAGAAACAGGCCCATCGTTCGCAAGGGGAGTGTGTGGGTAATGTAGATTGTCGACGAATGGAAGATCGAAAGGGTTAGCAGGGCCAGGTTCCCGACCAGTAACGCCGCCATGCCCTTATTCGGATACCAGCGCCAGAAGGCAACGGCACCAACAGGCAGCAGCGCCAACTGCCAGACCGTAGGCGCGGGCAAAACCATGCTGCTGATATAATCCCAGTTGAAAAAGGACGTCTGGGTGCCGCTTACTTTCATAAGCATGCCGCCTGCAAAGGCTTTCAGCAACACGAACGAGTCGGTCCAGATGAAAGGCATTGTGAGCAGCACAAACAGGAGGAACGTACCTAACACACCGAGCACCCGTAGCCAGCTCCAGCCCATACGGAACAGTAGGCCTCCCAGCAGGAAAGGAAAGGTAAAGACGAACAACAACCGATTGCTGATCAGCAAGGCAATCAACAGCAGAACCGTAGCCGGTTGCCGCCAGGAACGGGCCGGAAACTCACCAAACAGAATGAGCAGGCTGGCTACCGCGAACAAGGCATAGCTTAACCCTTCGGGCCGAATGACCGGCGTGCTGGTGAGTACATCGTACTGTATGCATAAAATGAGGACGAGGGGCAACCGCAACACGGGTGGCAGGAGCGATGTGCCCGCCCGGTGAACGATCCGAACGCACCAGGTCAGCAGCCCGCCAACCAAGAGAATCTGAACGATGCGCCCCGCCACAATGAGGGGAACCCGGTCGAGCAGGTACGTATAGGCCGTTTTGTCGACCACCTCGAATACACCAACCGCCGATAAGCTACCCGAAGCGGCCGCGCCAACCAGGTTGATTAAACACTGCCCCAAGGCCAGCAGGTAGAACACGAGTACCATTGGAATGCCCGGCCAGTCGAGGCAGCGTGGTGTGGCGCCAAAGAGCATGAACACGCCCGAATCGGCAATAAACTGCTCGTCGGTAGTGAAGTAACCGCCATCGGGTGGGTGTACGAAACTGATCCAGAGTGCGAAACTGATGGCCAGCCCGACGATCAGGTAACTCCACCGAATAGAAGGCAGTGAATCTGTAGTGACCAACAAACGGGAAGAGGGGGGCGAAGAAAGCATTGCGACGGTTAATGACTGACAATCGCTACAAACTTACCGCTTCTACCGTTTCAACAGGCGAACTGTTCGTTTATGGTTTGGGGCTTCGATAGATAGTAGGTAGACACCATGCTGTAAATCAGGGATTTGTGGCTGTAGCGTCCCGTTTTGAGTCGTTGTGTAGGTACGAAGAAAAACCGCCCGGCCAGCCAGATCGGTCAGGCGAAGCGTAACGGGCTGGGTCAATTCGTTATCGGTCAGCGTTACCGTCAGCTGGTCTGAACCGGTAAACGGATTTGGAAAAACAGCCAGTGTCTGCTGGGCATTGGCCAGCCCACCAGCCCGCTCGAAGTTTGGAATGCCGTAACCATATTGACTATCGGGTCGGTTGGCCTGCGAGCCCGACTGACGTAGCAGGTTCCGTACCTGAACAGCCGAGAGTGTTGGATAGGCCTGCCAGAAACCGGTCGCCAGCGCGGCAACCAGCGGTCCTGAAAAGGAGGTACCATTGCCGGTAGTAATACTGCCTGCCGACGTACCTATCGTTGTGCCCTGCCCCAGCGCCACCAGATCGGGTTTTAGCCGGCCATCGGGCGTTGGGCCTACTGAACTGAACCGGGCCAGGGTGCTAGTTCGGTCAACGGCCCCGATGCTTAGTACACCCGGCGAGTCGGCGGGCGCACCAATGTACCGCCAGGCGCTGTTGCCTTCATTTCCGGCCGAAACAACGACTACCATGCCCGCGTCGGCGGCCCAGGTGGCGGCCCGGCTAACCAGCGTTTTGGTGCCCGTCAGGTCTGTATACGTGTGGTTGTCAGCCGGGTTGTCGAAGGTGGTATAGCCCAGTGATGAGTTAATAATGTCGGCGCCGGTGCTATCCGCATATTCAGCGCCAAACAACCAGTAGGCCTCTTCAACGGGGTTTTCAGTTGCCGCTACTTCAGTCCGCAGTAAGACGTAACTCGCTTTGTAGGCAGGGCCGTAGAACTGATTGGGCGCCTCGGCCGCCATTAAAGACAAGACATTCAGGCCGTGTTCATCATCATCATACACGTCGGTTTCCCGATCGGCAAAGTCGTAGGTGGCCAGCACGCGGCTTTCGGCGAAAAGCGTACTCAGAAAGCTGACCCGGTTAGCGCGCAAAAAACCCGCATCAAGAAGGGCAACCAGCATGTTCTCGCCGTGATAGCCCTGGTCGTGCATCTTGTCGACGCCCAGTTGCCGTAATTGAAAATCGGCCTGTCCGTAGGCCGGAGTCGTTGCCAACTGCCCGAATTTACTGGCCTGGTGGCCCATACGCTGCTGATCGGCGGTGGCCAGCCGGGCATTATTCAGCACCCGACCCGTTTCCAGTCCCTGTACGTAGGGCAGTGCCAATAGCGTAGGCAACTGTGCCGCAGTTGCTTCAACCAGGGCTGCATTGAGCCACCGCGATGTGTAGAGCACGTTTGCCCCCGCTTGCCGTACTCCCTGTACATAGGCCGACGAAACGGGTAAATCGCGAGCCGTGATGGCAATTTGCTGCCGTTGCCGACGAGCCACAGACCGCGCCGACAGAAACTGCTCGGGTTGATCAGTGCGGAACGCCGTACCTGCTTTGTCGCGGAACAAGAGCAAATATCGGCCAATACGCTGTGCCTGCGCTATGCCTGGCGTGACAAGGCAAACCACGAGCATTATCAGAAAAGCCGCAACACGTAGTTGGGCGCTATTATTCCATGCCATAACTCGCTATCCGAACGTACCTGCGCACGCCAAAATCGATCTGTGCCTTGCCTACGCAGGATGGACTCGACGAGCAAAACTGAAGTTGTACCGTTTCTTTGTACACGAGCCCTACCTGCCGGGCATACACCTCAATTCGTTTATCTTGTGAAACAAGGGTTGAGTCGTTTTGTTGAATCACCGTGGCTGTTTCGGCAAACGATTGGTTACCGACCGAATACGGCTGGTTCACTGACCGAAGTTCGTAGATGTCTTCCTGAAACTGGTTGAACTGGTTGCCATTCCACCGGCTACGCTCAGCGATTGGAAAGCTTAATTTGACAAAATCGGATCCATTTTCGGTGCGAATGGCCATGCGGCTATCAACACGAGCCGTCCAGAGCGAGTCGGTTTGCCAGGGCGCCTGCGCGTTGGCCCGGCGAAAGCGCTGCAGCCGAAAAGCGGGTTGGCCGGTTACGTCGGTATAGCTGGCCCCAACGGTCTCCTTCAACAGATAGGTGCTCGTTGTGGGGGCGGCAGTGAGGGAAAATCGCTGCTCGGTGACGTCGTAAATAACGTACCTGCCTGTTGCCAGCGGTGCAAAATCAAGACCGGGACTGGCCGGGGGCGTGTCTGACGAAGTGCAGGCCAGGAGCAGTAACCAGCAAAAAGAAACCAGCAGGGAAGACAGGCGATACATGAATGAAACGGCGGAGCAGGGGGAGCGTTCACAAAGGTCAGCCATTCAGCCGCTATTTGCAATGCCTGGCCCCATCAGTTGGTTATACCAGCCCGTTTTTAAAGGCGTAGGCCACCATCCCAGCGGTGTTCTTGGTGCCCGTTTTCTCCAGGATGCGCAGACGATGCCCTTCCACCGTTCGGGGACTCAGGAAAATCTTATCGCTGATTTCGGCCGTCGACATGCCTTCGCAGATCAGTTTCAGTACTTCTTTCTCGCGTTCAGACAGCAGTATCTTACTGTTATACAAGGTCGACTGTTTCACCACAGTGGTCTTGTTGGTCATCTTGCGAAGCATGGCTCGCGATACGAATTCATTGAGGTAGACCCCTTCATCGATCACTTTCCGGATAGCCCGTTCGACCTCATCGGGGTCCGAATCTTTCAGCAGATAACCGCTGACCCCTTTTTCGAGCAGATGCAACACCATCCGGTCTTCATCGTGCATAGTCAGCACGATGATCTTGATCAGCGGGTAGTTTTCGCGGAGATAATCAGCCGTGGCCGTACCATCAAGTATGGGCATCTGTAGATCGAGCAGTACCACGTCGGGAACCCGCCGGGGAATCTTATCAATAAATTCCTGCCCATTGCTGGCTTCCAGCACCAGTTCAAAATCGGCTACCTGCCCTAAAATGGAGGCAATACCACGCCGAAACAGGTTGTGATCGTCTACAAGCGCTAATTTGATCTTTGCCATTGGTTTACGCCATTGCCGGAATGGCTTCTTCGGGAGTAGCCGTATGAAGGCGGGTTTGTACGTGAATCCGGGAGCCCCTTCCCGGCGCTACATCAAAGGTAACATGCCCATCCACTACCGACAGGCGACTTTCAATATTTCGTAGCCCTAAGCCGCTTCGGCGGTCTTTCACTGCCTCATCGTAGTCGAAACCCTTGCCATTGTCGAGTACCGACATCCGCACCGAGTCATCGAGATACACAAATTGTATTTCCACCTGCGTAGCACCAGCGTGCTTGATGGCGTTGTTTATCAGTTCCTGGGCTATGCGGTAGAACATCAGTTCCTGGGCCTGAGAGATGTGTTCCAGGGAGTTAGGCGATTCAAGTAACACCATAACGTCGGGCCCACTGGCCTTTTCGGTGAGTTCCTCAATGGCTGCCAATAAGCCAAAGCGTTCGAGTGTTGTGGGGACTAGATCCCGGCTGATTCGACGCACATTGCTCATCGTCTCATCGAGCAACGAACGTGTTTTTTGGACCTGAAGGCTACTCTCTGGTGTATCGTTTAGTTTCCGCTCTAACTGGTTGAGGCTCAACTTGGTTACGGAGAGCATCGTACCAATTTCATCGTGAAGGTCACGGGCAAGGCGGCGGCGCTCCACTTCCTGCCCGTTAAACGTCGCTTCCATTAGCTCTTTACGATAGGCTTCGCGTAACTCGTTCAACGCCAGTTGGTGACGAACCTGCCGGTTTTGATAAAATGCCACGAAGAGAATGATGAACATGGTCATCATCAGCAACATGGCCGAGCCAACAGCTATGTATAACTTCATGTATGGATCCAAAGCCGATAAAGTCGTTAGTAGCCCGCTAAAAATAAATGACCGCCCAACGTATTACAACTGTTCGGGCGGTCACTTCACGTAAATGGTATGAAAATCAATGTAAACGGTCCTGTCTACACAGCGAAACTTTCGCCGCAACCGCAGGTACGCGAGGCGTTGGGATTTTTAAACTGGAATCCTTTACCGTTCAGGCCGTCTGAGAAATCGAGCTCCGTACCAGCCAGATACAGTAAACTCTTGCGGTCTACGTAAATTTTGATCCCTTTGTCTTCCACAATATGATCGGTAGGCTGTTGAGCCGTGTCGAACTGAAGATCATACATCAGCCCCGAGCACCCGCCACCCTGTACCGCCACCCGAATGGCAAAGTCGTCGGTGAGTCCGTCTTTCCGGCGCAGTTCAACAATCTTATCTTTGGCTTGTTCTGTTACCGTTACCATGGCGTCTGTGCGTAATAGCTGTAGAGATGTCTGCGGAACAAGGACAATGCATCGTTCCTTTTACCAAAAACGGTCTGTGCTTCATGAAAAGTTCATAATAGCCTTGCCGAGACCATGATTCACCAAAACCTTACTTTACTTACTACTGAAGATGTTTACCAATGTAGAACATATCGGGATTGCCGTTCGTGACCTGGCGGCGTCCAATGCCCTGTTTACCAGCCTATTCGATACGCAGCCTTACAAGTCAGAAGAAGTAGCTTCGGAAGGCGTATTAACCTCGTTTTTTAGGTTTAACGGAGAGAGCGGGCAAGCAAAAATTGAGCTGTTGGTGCCTACTCGCCCCGACAGCCCGATTGCCACGTATCTGGAAAAACGGGGGGAAGGCATTCATCATCTGGCGTTTGAAGTAGCTGACATCGAGGCAGAAATGGCACGCCTGAAAGCAGAAGGATTCACGCTGTTGAACGAAACACCAAAACGGGGTGCTGACAACAAGTTAGTGTGCTTTCTACATCCGAAAACAACCAATGGGGTCTTGATAGAATTATGTCAGGAATTGCCCGAATAGGCATTGCAAGGAGCCAAATTGCTCAACTCAGGGGCAAACAAAAAAGCCAAGCGAGATTCCCCCTTGGCTTTCTGATTTACTCAACGTTATGAAAAACTTTTCTTTTCGATACAAGTATAAAGCAGAAATCTCATAAATCAGTTCAGGCGTCAATAAAAATTTTCTGCGATTCAGTTAAACAATTAATTATCAGGCTACTACTTGCACATTAAAATTTTAAAAGCAAGCATATTAAATAGGAGATTACACTTAGTGTAACCGGTATGTCTTAGGCATGTATACTTAAAAAGAGGCGTGGAAATACTACTGAGTAAGTAGAGTGTTATAGAACGACCTGTCCATCGCGTAAAGTAATTGTCCGGTCGGCCAGGGCAGCCAGTGGCTCGTTGTGCGTGACGATGATAAACGTCTGACCGAACTCATCACGAAGGTCAAAGAAGAGTTGATGAAGTTCTTCGGCGTTGCGTGAGTCGAGGTTGCCGCTGGGCTCATCGGCAAAAACAACGGCCGGTTGGTTGATAAGCGCCCGCGCTACAGCTACTCGCTGTTGCTCACCACCCGACAACTGGGACGGAAAATGACTTTGCCGATTGCTCAACCCTAACTTAGCCAGCAACTGCTCGGCCCGCTGCCGCACCGCCCGCTCGTCGCGGTTGGCAATGAATCCCGGAATCGAAACGTTTTCGATGGCTGTAAACTCGGGCAACAGGTTATGAAACTGAAAGATGAACCCTATTTTCTGATTACGAAATTTGGCCAGTTGCGTATCGTTCAGCGAGAAAACATCCTGATCGGCCAGCGTAACAGAACCGGAATCGGGCCGATCGAGGGTGCCCAGTATATGAAGGAGTGTGCTTTTCCCCGCGCCGGAAGCCCCGACGATTGAGACTACTTCGCCCGCCGCAACCGACAGGCTCACTTCATTCAAGACCGGTAATGGCCCGTAGGCACGACGTAAGTTGGAGGCGATTAACAGCGACATCACTACAAAAATAGTACAGGATGTCTGTAGTATGCGGATTAAATGGATTTGACCGATTTGCGCGAATGATGATGGTACTCGGATTCTGGGAGTAGACGGACTAACGCGGGTTTTGGAATTAAAGCGGAGTTGCGCAGGCTACTGGCTACGAACGCGTAAACGTTAATCCGTTAAAATCCAGAGCCGTGTCAATCCGTTTACTTTCCAAAATCCGCGTACCACTGGCTTACTTCGCAAAGGCTGCGGCTTCCTTGTTCAGCGTCTGGTCTGATGCTGCCGATGGGGTGATCAGAACGCGGTGCCGGAACGTGACCGACTGCCCGGCTTTCAGGGTATAGTTCATCGGAGCATCCTTGCCGCTCGACAGCACACTGGGGGCTAATGGGTTCGCCGCAAACAGGCCGTAGCCCCGCGCATGCCAGTACGTTGGGTAGCCGGGGTTGGTTGGGTGATCAATGATCGTGACGGCCACCGGTTCATTGTTGGGCAACGTACCTGTAAGCGTAACCCAGGGGGCGCGGGTGCCCCAGACGGCATCGCCCTCAATGCCTACGGCGCTGTGGTACTTACCCGTTACGCCTTCGTTGTCGAGTTTGGGTACAGCGGTGGTTTTTCCTGAAGCATCGGTAAAAAGATCAGGCTTGGTAGATGGATGTTCCAGTTGGCGAGCAACGCGTAATCCCAGCATACCCTCTTTGTTATCTTTAAACACGACGTCGCCAGCAACGGCCTTAAGCGTAGTCTGCCGGTCGATGCGGCGGGTGGCACCGTCGGCCGAGAAGGTGAATTGGGTTGTTTCGTGCAGCATGGGCTTGCCATTCCGATCCTGCCAGTCGGCTTCAACAGTTAATTCGGCGTGGTCACCGGCTTCATTCAAGCGGGCGATGTTGGTATTGACAATGGTACCGTACATGCCTTTGGGGTCAACCGCCGATGAATTATTCCAGAGGTCGTAGCCATTGACATCACCATAATTGAACCATAACCCCACGTGATGCGGATGGTCGATGCGCTCACCCGGACGTGGGTCCATGGGCCAGCCCCGCGTGATGGGGTTTCCGGTAGCGGTAAGAATCGGGTACAAGACCGGTTTTTTCAGCACGTCCGGGCCAGGGTAGATGTAGGCCGTAAAGAGCTGTCCGTCTACAAATACGGCTACCCGGCCGGTTTCCCTTTTCAAGGTAACACGTTGTTTTTTGGGCGGTGTGGCGGCTACGAAAAGTATCAGAAGCGAAGCGAGGCAAAGACTTGACAGACGCATTGATTTAGGTTGGTTATTTGTATCCATAGAAACCGAAAATAGGGTGTCTTCTACTACCAAAGCACTTGACACCTGACACCTGCCACCTGAAACTTGCCACCTATGCTAATCGAAGTATGTGCGTATTCTGTTGACGACTGCCTGGCAGCGCAACAAGCCGGTGCTAGCCGGATTGAACTTTGTACGGCTCGTGCCGAAGGGGGCTTGACGCCCAGTCTGGGGCTAATTCGGCAGGCGCGGGCGGCTACACTATTGCCTATATTCGTGATGATCCGGCCACGGGGCGGTGACTTTGTTTATTCTGCGTCGGAGCTGGCCGTGATGGAGGCTGATATTGACGTGGCCCGTCTGGCCGGTGCCGATGGGGTGGTACTGGGTACGTTACTACCCGATGGGCAGGTAGATCGCGAAACGACGCGCCGTCTGGTGAAGTACGCCCATCCATTACCCGTCACCTTTCACCGTGCCTTCGACCTGACCAATGATGCACAGGAAGCACTCGAAACGCTGGTCGACCTGGGGATAGCCACCATCTTGACATCGGGACAACAGCCCCGGGCTATTGATGCGCTGCCTCTATTGGAAGCACTTGCCAGCCAGGCCAGGGGCCGCATAACCATTATGGCCGGTTCTGGTGTGAATGGGCACAATGCAGCCCAACTGGCCAGAACAGGCGTAACGGCTCTGCACCTGAGCGGGAGCGTAACGACTGAAAGCCCGATGCAGTTTCGCCGGGGGAACGTACCTATGGCCGGCAGCGTACCCGGCGAATACGAACGCTTTCAGAGCAGTGAAATGGCCATTCGTGCGGTGGTAGAAGGCGTTTCGTAGCGGGCACCACCCACTACTTCAACAGCGCGGTTGCCAGTGCGGCCGACTGTGCTTTGCCGATACAGCGAATAGTGGTAGTGTTCAACTCCTTACTCAGCCTATCGAATTCCGAAGGAGTGAGGTTATTGAAAAAGACAGCGGCCGAAATATGATTGCCCTTTATCGTTTCAGCGTAAAACGCGTTCGTCAGCACAAAGGCCGTTGAGCCACCTTTCATGCCCAGGTGTTTGTACACGCTCCTGTTGTCGGGATTAACCGCAAAGGGCCATTCCATGATCGAGTCGAGGATGGTCTGTAGGGCGGGCGTAAAGTAGGTGCGTGAACTGATCTTCTGCATCACCGAGGCATATTCACGTACCGTTGAGGCCGGCAGCCGGTCTGACCATACCTTTTGCAACGCCATATCGGGGAAAAGGAACGTCTGTTTGAATGCACCATCCTTATCCTGCTTCAGGCGGTTATGAATGGTCTGACAACGGACTGCGTAAGCGTTTGCCGATAGCTTCCGGGTCTCATTGACTGTCTCCGCCGACTTGGCTGGCGGTACGGAGTAGAGAAAGAGCGCCGACACGATCGGGTAAATGGGGTCGTGGTTGGGTAGGTTCAGCTTCTTCAGGTTTGCATTCACCGCATCAGGGCCCAGCCTGTCGAGTAAATACTCGGTGTTGGCGTTTGAGCTGAACTGAATCATGCCTTTGGCTACGTCGAGCAGAGTCACGGTTTCATGCTGAACCAGGTTGTGGTGCGTAAGCCATTGTTTCCAGCCCGGATGCGCCCCGCCATCAGTGCCGGGAAGGTAGTAGCGATCAAGATCTGCCAGCGGAACACGTTCATTGGGATCGATGGTACCGTCGGCAGCCTGCCGGGCAAACTCAATGGCGATGATCGTTTTCACCGCGCTCGCCAGCGGCATTTTCTGATCGGGTCGCTGGCTGATTAGCACGGTGTCGTTCCGAATGAGGTAGATCGCAGCGCGGGTTGGGTTGGTTCGTATGAAGTCGACCACCACATCGGCGGCGGGTGTCTGGGCGTATCCCAGGTACGTTGTCAACAGCAGCAGGGAACTGAGAAAGAATGAGCGCATACGTCAAGTAAATGGCGACCACCATAAGTCGACCTCATAAATAACGTACCCGGGTTGCTTTTTACAAAGGATCTGGCACAGGATGACCAGATAAACCCATTTTAAGCAGATCAGGTAGCAGCCAGCCATCCATTACCCGCTACTATGTATTGCCAACTAACGTTGAAAAAGGCCCTTCATCAAAACCGGTATCCGTTCTTACCAACTCCATTTGCCGTTTGTCACAGACCCGGTACGTTTGACATGTACTTCAACAGAAGACACCTACTGACATGGAAAAACGTTTGGAACGATACCTCGACGAAGCACAGATCGGGGGCGTAGCGGCCGGACTGGCCCATTACTTCAACATAGATCGGACGCTGATCCGGGTACTTTTCGTAGCAGGCATTTTTGTGCCATCGGCACCTGCGCTCATTCTGTATATTATCTTGTGGATTGTGCTGCCCGAACGCCGTTTTGGGCTAACACCACAAACGCAATCAACCGTCTTCTCAAATCCTGCTTTTTCTATGTCGTCACCCGACCAAAAACGTAATGGCAACCTCATTGGTGGTGCCGTTCTGATTATCATCGGCGTTTTCGCCCTGCTCGAACGCTACACAGACATCGATTTCAGCGATGTGTGGCCACTGCTCCTGATCGGCGGCGGTGCCTGGCTGATTCTGCGTGATCGTGATCGTACGATCAATCATTCGTCGGCTAGTTATCTGGATAGCGACCCAACGCCGCCAGTTACCCCGCCAACTCCACCGTCGAACGATCCGTACGATCCAAACCGGCCAATCAATCAGGTATAATGGCGTAGGGCTGTGGGCTCGGGGCTGGGGTGGTTGACACTCCACGCCCGATGCCTGCTTCCCCAAGCTCCCTCCCCTCATGAAATCACATCGCAATCTTTTCTGGGGCCTCACCTGCATCACGCTTGGCGTGTTGTTTCTGGCCCGCAACTGGAACCTGTTTCCAATGCCCGACTGGTACTTCGTGCGTACACTCTGGCCCGTTCTGCTCATTCTGGGTGGTATTGCACTCATACTCCGAAATACCACGCCTTTGATGTCGGTGGTGGCTACGGGTATCCTGGCGGTTGCCTTACCATTCTGGCTGTTCAGCTACATGGGCCGTCACCATCGGTATCGGGAAGGACGCGATCTGTCTATGCGTTTCGACCCGCCGTTGCCCCCCAGCCCGCCCGATGCCCCCAATCCACCATCGATGAACATGGATTTTGATGATGACGATGAGGATGATAACGACGACGACCATGACCGAAACGACCGGCACCTGAAAGCCGGCACGTTCATGGAAGATATGCCCACCCCCGCACCCGCCGAAGCCCGGTTTGTATTGGAAGGGGGCGCGGCTAAGTTCAGGATGGATGAGACGACACCGAAGCTGATCGATGCCCGCACCAAAGCGATCAACCTCTACAGCATGAGTATTGACCGGAATGCAGGGCAGCCCACCGTGCGCCTGTCGCCTGCCAAGGGGAGCGATGGAAACATAAGCCTGTTCGACAATGATGGCGATTCTGACTTTGGCGAGGTGGTCGTCAAGCTGAACGAGGGACCGGTTTGGGATATGCAGATGGACTTCGGTGCCGGCGCTGCCGATTTCGACCTGACCCGCTACGCGGTGAAAACGCTGAAAGTAGAAGCCGGCGCCGCGAGCCTCGACCTCCGTCTGGGCGACAAAGCGGCCCAATCAGACGTGAAAATTTCGTCGGGCATGGCGTCGGTGAAGATCCGGGTACCAAAGTCGGTAGGTGTTAAAATCACGACGGATGGTGGCCTCAACTCGACCGAGATCGATGATGATTTCGACAAAGTGGGAGGAAGCACGTACCTGAGCCCGAACTATAACGCATCGACCAAGAAGATTACGATCCGCTACGACGGCGGCCTATCGAGCCTCAACGTGTCCCGCTATTAAATGTTGACTGGGTATGCGGATGATTACGAGTACGCGGATGTAAGGAATTAAACGGATGGGCGTGGATTTAGATTTAACCGGATTTTGTTGCTACGCTAGCGTCAGCCATCATCCGCGCAGATCCAGATCTGCGCCCATCCGTTTAATTCCTTAAATCCGCGTACTCGTAATCATTCGCATACCCAGTCAACATGAAGTATCCGATCTACCTGGACTATAACGCCACAACACCCGTTGATCAGCGGGTGCTCGACGTGCTGTTGCCCTACCTGACCACACACTTTGGCAACGCGGCTTCACGAACCCATGTGTTTGGCCTGAAAGCGGAAGAAGCTGTGGCCCAGGCGCGCAGGCAGGTAGCCGCCCTGCTTGGTGCGTTGCCTACTGAATTAGTGTTCACGAGTGGGGCCACCGAGTCGATCAATCTGGCGCTGAAAGGCGTATTTGAGGCAACTAGCCACCGGGGGCATCACCTCATTACCGTGGCCACCGAGCACAAAGCCGGGCTGGATACATGCCTGCATCTGGAACAACTAGGCGCAGAGGTAACGTACCTGACGCCTGACACAGAGGGACTTGTTTCTCCCGAACAGGTCGAAGCAGCCATTCGGCCAGGTACGTTGCTGGTGTCGGTGATGCTGGCCAATAATGAAACGGGCGTTATTCAGCCCATTGCCGAGATTGCTGCGCTGGCGAAGCAACACAACATACTGGTTCATACAGACGCAACGCAGGCCGTGGGTAAACTACCCATCAACCTCGCCCAGCTACCCGTTGACCTGCTTAGCTTTTCGGGTCATAAAGTATACGCGCCCAAGGGGATTGGTGCGTTGTTCGTTCGGCAAAAAACGCCGCTCATTGCCCAACAGGACGGTGGACGCCATGAACGGGCCCGCCGCTCGGGTACGTTGAACGTACCTGGCATTGTGGCGTTGGGCAAAGCCGCTGAACTGGCCGGAGCCTTACTGGCCGACGAAGCCATACGTATCGCTGACCTCCGTAATAGGTTGGAAGCAGGTATTCTGGCCCATATTCCCGACACGCAGGTGAACGGTAATCAGCGTCACCGGCTGCCCAATACTGCCAATCTGGCCTTTGCTAACGTAGACGGTGAAGCACTGTTGATGAGCCTCAATGAAATTGCCGTGTCGAATGGCTCAGCCTGCACGGCCGCGTCAACAGATCCATCGCACGTGCTAACAGCAATGGGCTTATCAGACGAACTGGCCTATAGTTCGGTGCGCTTCAGTCTTGGCCGGTTCACTACTGAATCGGATATCGATCAGGCTATTGGTCATGTTGTAGGGGTCGTTAATCAACTACGCCATGTTGTTCGAATGGACCGTTAAGCAGTGGTCAGCGCATCCGTTTTTCACGTTATTGACACGTGAATTAGTCTGTAAAGAATGCCACCTCTTTTTTACGAAAGAAAGCAGTAATGAGTTTAGGATTGATTCGCAACTGAGCTAACTGAACGATCACCGCTTTAGCCAGCTGTTCTAAGTTGATAAAGGCTTGGTTTTTTAGGCTTCGCTTCAGCTGGCTCCAGAGTAATTCGACCGGATTTAACCGCGGCGGCGGACCGCTCTGGATTATAGGCTGGTAAGCGTTCTAAATGGACTCGGCCTGCTCGCCGGCTAAGCCATTCTTTAACAACTTGACTGCGATGAATGGCCGCCCCGTCCGCAGCGGCGGCCCGGCCAAATCACCAACAAGTTTCGTCTACGGTAGCGACTACATAATCGATCCAGGAATCAGACGATGTCTTGGCTAGTGAAGGGCCGATCCTGGCCACCCAGGTAGAGCCGTCCGTTGGGCGCAATGGCAGCTATCAAGCTCCGAAGTGGGTACGTCCCGCTTGCTCCACTACAAGTGGGGTTTGACCTTTAGGTGCCCAGGTATGAGCCAGTAAGGGCAATAAGTAACAGGCAGACTCATCAATATAGACAATAACACGGCCTTCAGCCTTGGCTTTTTTTAAGCGCAGGCAAGTGCTCCTGCCGCCACTCTTGGACAGCGGCCGGGTTCTGCTGACGCGCCTTTTGTTGCGGTAACTGACGGCCGCGGCGGCGGACCGTTCCAGCCGATTCGTTTGAGTAAACGGCCTACTTGGGAGGGGTCATAACTAACGCCAAACAGCTTTGTAATGACAGCGTTAACGCGTGGGCGAGTCCAGACCTCCCCCTCAAAGCCGTGGGCTACCGCTCCTTTGGTTAACTCGATGACTAACTGAGCCAGTTGCTGCTCATCGAGTCGACAGGCTGGTCCAGCGGCCTTTTTCCAGATCAGGGTATCAGCGCCGTCTTGGCGATAATTTTTGAGGGTTTGGCTCACCCAGCCTTCGGTCATTCCTAAGGCTGGGGCAATTTTGACTTGGGGCCAGTTCTGCTCTTAAAGAGCGGCACACCGCCGTCGTAGAAGTTCGTAGTCAGCAGGTGAGTAAGATGCCATATCTTAAAAGAAAATATCTTTACGAACCTACTCACACTTCAATAAGACACTCGTTGCTGACGTTTGCCGAGGGAATAGGCATAAGGGCACACGAACGTACCTACCGGCCTAGTAGGGTTCGTTCCGCACCCAGTACGGCCAGCGTTTTTTCGTTTTGCAGGTACGTTATCACGGCTCCATTCGTCGGGTCGAAATTGGCTGGAACAGGTAAACGTACCTGGCTAGCCTCAGTAGCACGAACAGTGGTGAACGCCCGAACTACGTTATGCTGGGTTAAGGTTTTGCCCGCGTTTTCGCCCCGATGAACAGCCGTACTGACCGAATTACTGACCAGCGCTACGTTCAGGACTGCGCCAGCCAACGTACCTGACAGTTTTGTATCGACCAGTACAGACTGCCCGGTATACCTGGCCTTGACGTTTACCCTAACGGGAGCGGGCACGTTGAGGGCATCGGCCAATAAACTAGTTAGCCTGGCCCGGTTCGAACCAACGAACGCCTGTTTCCCATTCAATACGGCTTGCGGTGTGTATACGGTTTGCAGGCCAAGCTGCCGGGCGTATTGCCGTTGGCGGGCTGTGTATGTTGCCTCGCTGAACGGGTCGCGCCAGCCAAGCCGATCCCAGTAATCGACATGGAACGACAAGGCATACACTGGCTGATGGGTGGTGGCTGCTTTCGTGGCCGTTTCCAGCAAAAGCCGGTCGGCGGGTGGGCAACTCGAACAACCCTGCGAGGTGAACAGCTCAATGACCGCCACAGGAGGGTTCGTTGTGGGTACGTTCGTTGCCGACAGCGCGAAAGTGGCGAGTACGCTTACTATCACCAGGTTGATTTTCATATTAATCGTCGTTTTGGCAGTTGATGCGTCGGTTTCACTAATTGGTTGCTTCGCGCTACGTGCCCTGAGCCTGTCGGGGATTGCGCCGGCGAACCGGCCTACAGCGCGAAGCCGTGCCTCAAAGCAACCAACGTACCTATAACCCTACATGATAATCATAGCCCCGTTCGGCCCAGAAGTCGCGGGGACGGTCGTCGGCAAAGGTCATGGTGCCGATGCGTTTGAGGTTCTTTACGCCGTATTTCACCGGAATAATGAGGCGGAGTGGCGCACCGTGCAGATCGGCCAGCGGTTCACCGTTCATTTCATAGGCCAGCAGTGCCTGCGGGTGCATGGCACTGGCCATGTCCAGACCGACGTAATAGCCTTTGTCGGGTGTCTCCATGCCGAGATACTTGAAATAATCGGCTTCATCTGTAGCCGGTTGGCCGTTGCGGGTGCCTAGTTTATAGTGCGTGATGAGATCGGTGAGGCGGGCGCCGCCCCAATGTTGCACCTGACTCCAGCCTTCCACGCATTTGAAATCGAAGACCAGTTCAAATTTGGGTAAGGCCTTAACGTCGTCGAGGCTGAGCGTCAGGTGATCGCGGCCGGGCTGCTGAATGTGCAACTGCCAGGCGGCCGGGTCCAGCTTACTGCGTAGCCCCTCGCGCCCGTTGATCCGAACGTTTTTGGCGGCTTCGTCCAGTGGAAACGTAGGGGCCAGGTGCTGGTTCGAGAAATACGTGTTGGCTACCTGCTCGTTGCTGGTCAATATAGCCCGCAACGGCGCTGGAATGCCGCCTTCTTTGGGCTGCGAGGTCACATAGTTCCAGAAGCCCACAGGCACTAGACCTGCCAGCCCGAACCAGGCAAATGATTTCAGGGTACGGCGGCGAATTTGCTGATCGGTGGTCAACGCCTCGCGTTCGGGCATGTTTGGTTCTTGGTCGTTCGTTTCCATCGGTTTATACTTTTTCGTCTACCACATCAAAGCCCGTGACCATGCTCCGGAAATTGTTCCAGCCCGCCTTTGCTACCTGCGCAATGTGAACGACAAAGAACAGAACGTACCCAATCGTCAAGGCGAAATGTAGCAGACGGGCCATTTCGTAGCCCCCCAGTAAGGTGGTCAGCCATGCCAGTTGGGTAGGCTTATAAATGGCTAATCCGGTCAGGAGCGAACCAATACCCATCACGATAATGCTGCTGTAGGCAATACGTTGGGCGGCGTTGTATTTCTCAACGGGTAACGGCCCTTTCCGGATACCCAGATCATGTAGCACTACCTGCCAGGCCTCTTTGAAGGAACCACGTTTAGGGAACAGATACCGCCACTCACCCGAAACAAGTGTATAGCCAACGTAGAGAAGACCATTGATCGTGAACAGCCACATCAGCGCGAAGTGCCACGCCATGCCTTCGGCCAGCCGTTGTTTCAGGTGCAGGCCTTTAAAAAACCATTCCGGAAAAAATATAAGTAGCGTGAAACCGCCCAGCTGAATCGTATACGGATGATAGGCCCAGTAGATGAGCAGACCACTCCAGATCATCAGGGCCAGCACCGGGAAGTTGACCCAGTGAAACCAGCGAATAGCCAGCGGATGCTTGTTTTCAACAATACGTTTCATAGCGGTTTAGTCTGTTTTGAAAAGGGGTGATACTGTCCTGGTACAACATTCGTCTTGCTGACTGACGTGGTTTGCCCGAATTCGCCCAGACAAGGTACTATTTTCCTGCATCAGTAGCGCACTAACCGAAACGACCCCGATTTCAGCAGAGAAATCGGGGTCGTTTCGGTAAACGTGTACAAGTGCTAGTCCTGATTGCTGTTTAGCTTTTCCAGTAGCTGGCGTGTGAAGCTACGCTCAGCTTTATATAATTCCTGTAGCTGTGTCGGACTGATCACTTTCAAAAACTTGGGCATATACTCATCGTCCAGATCCCCGAGTTTTTGCTTGGCATTGTTCACCTCTTTCAGGTTAGATAACACGGCCGCATCATTGGCTGCAATACCCTGCCGGGAATTTTCGCCGGTGAGTTGACGAACCTTACGGTTTAGCTCCTTCTTTTTACCGTTATACTCGTTATAGATTGCCCAAAACTGGGGCGCCTGCTCCGTGGTGAGGTTAAGTCGGTTAGTGATATAAGCGATCTTCTGCGACTCAATCTTCTGCATGTCACTCTGTGCCAGTGCGCGGCCCACAGACAGGGTCGTTAGTAACAACAGGGCGAATAATAAGTGTTTCATAGGTGTGTTCTATAAAAAGTAGTTAAGAGCCGGTGTTCGTAAGTTCATCGCTGATATCCTGTGCATCCAGGTACTGTCGGATCGCGTCAGATTTCAGTTCGAGATACTGAAGCGAGGGTGAGTTGGGATCGTCTATGTTCGCGTTATCCTGAAGCGTGGCTACTTCGTCTGGAGTCAATCCCTGTTCATCCAGATAGGCGACAATGGCGGCATCGCTCACACCGCTCAACTGATCGCGGCCGATCGAATCCTGCCGTTGCGGCCAGGTAAGCCAAACGAGGGTAGCCACCAGCCCGGCCCCGGCCAGCGAAGCCACGGTGCGCCCCCACGACCAGCTGATAATTGGGCCAGCAGGTTGTGTCTGATGCGCAACACGAGCCTGCACCCGCGAAGCCAGCGTGTCGAAATAGCCGTCGGGAACCCCAGCACCTACTGCTTCAAACGGATGCTGGCGCAGCGGATGCCCTGCGTCGATCTCCTCAAGCCGTATTGGTTGTTTACTGTTCATACTACTTTGATGCTCAGCCCGCGCCGGGGTTTAACGGTTGGTTAAAAAATCCTCAATCTTCTTCACTGCCAGATGGTACGACGCCTTCAACGCGCCTACCGACGTACCTGTAATTTCCGAAATCTCTTCGTACTTCATATCGTCGAAGTATTTCATGTTGAACACAAGGCGCTGTTTGTCAGGTAGTTTAAGCAGGGCCTTTTGTAGAGCCAGTTGAACCTCCTCGCCGCTAGGGTCATTGCCCGACGTAACATAATCAGCGTTGCTCTCCAGTTTCTCCATCAGCTCGCCTTCCACATCGCCGATGGGCAGAAAGAATCGTCGTCGCTTTTTATTCAGGAAGTTAAGGCATTCGTTGGTGGCGATGCGGTAGATCCAGGTATATAACTGACTGTCGCCCCGAAACTGTTCCAGACTCGCCCATACCTTCACAAACGTATCCTGCACCAGGTCGTCGGCGTCGTCATGGTCGATCACCATCTTCCGAATGTGCCAATAGATCTTCTGCTGGTATTTTTTTACCATCAGATTAAAGGCATAGTTCCGGCTCGACGGGTCGCGGTATTTTTCGAGTAGTTCCTGGTCAGTCATTTAACGAGGCTTCAAGTTTCTGGTTTCAAGTTTCTGGTTTCAAGTTTCAAGTGGCGCTGCAAATTCACCAAAGGTTGATTAGCAGCGCCACTTGAAACTTGAAACCAGAAACTTGAAACTTATTTTCTTGCGATTGCCCGTTTAACAGCGTCTGCGATGCTGGCGGCTTTGAGGCCATATTTTTCCAATAGCTGATCGGGGGTACCGCTTTCGCCAAAGGTATCTTTTGTGCCGACAAACTCCTGAGGACGGGGCAAATTCTGAGCCAGTACATGGGCGATACTTTCGCCCAGACCGCCCAGAATGTTGTGCTCTTCCACCGACACGGCGCAGCCTGTCTTCTTCACCGAATTCAGAATCGCTTCCTGATCTAACGGTTTAATCGTATGAATGTTGATCAGATCGATCTCGATGCCTTCTGCCGACAGCATTTCACCGGCCAGCACGGCTTCCCACACCAGGTTACCCGTAACGAACACCGAGCAGGCATCGCCTTCGTTCATGTGCCACGCTTTGCCAATCTCGAATTTCTGATCGGCTGGGGTGAACACAGGCAGTACCGGACGGCCAAAACGCAGGTAAACCGGGCCAACGTGTTCGGCAATGGCGATGGTGGCGGCTTTGGTCTGGTTGTAATCGCAGGTGTTGATGACCGTCATGTTGGGCAGCATCTTCATCATGCCCAGATCTTCCAGAATCTGGTGCGTAGCACCATCTTCACCCAAGGTCAGGCCTGAGTGCGAGGCACATATCTTCACATTCTTCTGCGAATACGCCACCGACTGCCGAATCTGGTCATACACGCGACCCGTAGCGAAGTTGGCAAACGTAGTGGCAAACGGAATATGCCCGCCAATGGTCAGGCCCGCCGATACGCCGATCATGTTGGCCTCAGCGATACCGCACTGGATAAACCGATCCGGAAAATCCTTAATGAAGGCGTCGAGCTTGAGGGAGCCGGCCAGATCGGCGGTGAGGGCTACCACATTCGGGTTGGTCTTGCCCAGTTCGTAAATCCCCGCGCCGAAGCCAGACCGGGTGTCTTTCTTATCCGTGTAGTCGAATTTTTTCATGTTATCATCAATTCGCCGAAGCGATCGTTTGTAATTTATCTAAAAAATACCGCGCCGACGGACAGTTCGGGTGCGCCGCCGCACGGTTAATGGAGAAGCCGTTGTTAATCATTGCCGTAGCAAAGCCTTTCTTGTCTTTAATACCTTGCCCGGTATATATCAGGCGTTGCTCTTTCAGAAAAGCTGATGGCTTCACTATGGCTTCGGGTTTATCATGGTAAAATGGTGTATTAAAGAGAGTTGATAACGTATCTGAATCCGCTACAAACCACGCCTCCAGTTCTTGCACAGCCAAACATGTAGATAGGTTTTCAGCCTTATAAACTTTGGCTTTGATCCGTGATACTGCTTCGTCTGTTTCAGCTTCATCTAAGTCTCCCAATACTATAATCCAATTGGCGCCGCGGTTACGAAGCGTCTGCACTTGGCTTTGCATTCGTTTACTGCTTTGCGTCAAATTTCCCTTACCGTCCATGTCAATGACATCACCAACGATTTCAATATCATGTTGGAGAAGAAAATTCGAAAAAGCAGGTGATCGCAAAACAATCCGTTCACAACCTCCTTCGACAAGAAAGCCCACTTTTACCATGGTAGTCCACCGCCTAACGTACCTGTTAACCAAGCTTCATCCGTTGGAATGTCATAAATATCCATTCCTTTAATCTGCCGAGTTATCGTTGTGCCATTTCGTTTGTCAACAAGTACGATCTCATCTGTAGTCAAGCAACGCACTAGCGCTTCCGAATGTGTATTAAGCCAGATGTAATGCCCTTTTTCCTGGCATACGGTTCGAAAAAACGCTGCCAGCGACATCATCACCTGTGGATGAAGACCATTTTCAGGTTCTTCGATACAAAGGAATTGAGGCTCGTCGCTTTGGTAAACAGCAGCTAGTAAAGTAAGGATGTTGTATGTTCCGTCTGAGATAAGCCGTTTTGTAAAAGGCTTACTAGAAAATCGCTCATACCAAAGCAATGTGTCGCTTCCATCAAACGAGTTTTCAACAACCTCAACTGACTTAAATTCAGCTACGAAGAGGGCCAACCATTCGAAAATTTCCTCCCTCAAAAGTTTACTCGACAAAATCCGTCTTAGAACAGGCTCAAGATTGGAAGCTGAAGTATTAAGAGCAGATCCATCCTGAAAATCAATACGAGGCTTTTTCTCGTAAATAGCGATTCTGCTAAAGTTGTGTAGAAACTGATTTGGAATCACGTCAAAAGTAACTTCTCCGAATATCAGCCGTTTGGGTTCTTCACCTGTACGTTCCTCAACTTTTGATGGCTCGCTAGGACGCAGATTATACGCCTGCTCTAATTGCCATGGATGTTCGTCATACTCATAGCCTACGCGAAAATCCGAACCGGCATTATCGTCTTTTCGAGCTAGTAATTCAGCTCCGCCAAATAACCTGAAAGCCTCAGATGCGTTGAATTTGGATACACGATTCCCAAACTCCAGCGCCTCGAAAATATTCGATTTGCCGGAGCCGTTGGGGCCGACAAAGACCGTGAACGGGTTGGGCTCAATGAGCTCGATCCGTTCAATGGACTTGAAATTTTCGATAACGAGGCGTTTGATCTGCATAGCAAAACAGTTTACCGTTTACTGTCTTCCGTCTTCTGTTGCGCTGCCAAGTCACGATACGTACCTAAGCGAAGCAACAAAAGACGGAAGACAGTAAACTGCAAACTCCTTTTTAATAGTCTTCCATGCCCGAGTAAACAGGCAGTTGGCCGAGGGCGTTGGCCATTTGTTCGGGGTTGAGAGCTGTGCCGTGCCATTTGTAGTTACCCGCCATGAAATCGACGCCGTAGCCCATCAGCGTGTGCATTAGAATCAGCGTAGGAACTTCCGGGTCGTGCTTGGCTTCTTTCAGGGTCTTGATGATATCGCCCATGTCGTTGCCCTGCATCTCGGTTACGTTCCAGCCGAAGGCCTTGTATTTGGCAGCCAGGTCGCGGTTGTCGTTGACGCCCATCGTGGTGCCGTCAATTTGCGCCAGGTTGTAGTCGATGATGGCGGTGAGGTTGCCGAGCTTTTTGTTCGGCGCAAACTGAGCTGCTTCCCAGATCTGACCTTCCTGCTGTTCGCCGTCGCCCATGAGCACATAGACGTGTTTGTCGTCTTTGTTCAGGCGTTTGGCAAAAGCAGCACCAGCGGCTACAGACAAACCTTGTCCCAGTGAACCCGACGCGATACGAACGCCTGGCAGGTGCTCGGCCGTGGTGGGGTGACCCTGCAACCGGCTATCCAGTTTGCGGAACGTAGCCAGTTCCGACACGGGGAAATAGCCCGTCCGGGCCAGTACCGAATAGAATACCGGCGAGATGTGGCCGTTCGACAAAAAGAACAGGTCTTCGTCTTTACCGTCCATCTCGAAAACCGGCTTGCCATCGGCGTCCAGCTTCTTGCGAAGCACGTCGAAATAAAGGGCGACGAACAGGTCGGTGCAGCCCAGTGAACCACCGGGGTGGCCTGAATTAACGGCCGATACCATTCGCAGAATATCGCGACGGACCTGCGAAGCAATGTGCTCAAGTTGTTGTATTTCCATAGTCTCAAAAAAGAAGTTTACTGTTTACCGTTTACTGTCTTCTGTTGCGCTGCTGAACCCAAATCAGGTACTTTAGCGGAGCAACAGAAGACAGTAAACGGTAAACAGTAAACTATTTCAAAATTTGTGTTGCGTGATTTTTCGTATCTATTTTCTCGATGATGTCGGTGATCAGACCGTTTTCGTCGATGATGAAGGTTTTGCGAACGGTACCCATGTAGGTTCGGCCGTACATTGATTTCTCCTGCCAGACGCCGTAGGCCTCCACAACAGATTGGTCGGTGTCAGCTACCAATGAAAACGGAAGGGCATACTTGGTAATAAACTTCTGATGCGCCTTTTCAGGGTCGATACTAACGCCCAGCACCTCATAACCGGCTTTTTTCAGCTCGGCATAGTTGTCGCGCAGGCTACAGGCCTGCGCGGTGCAGCCGGGCGTATCGTCTTTCGGGTAAAAGTACAGCACCACCTTACGACCCCGATAGTCGGATAGCGTCAGTGGGTTACCGTGCTGGTCTTTGGTGGTGAAATCGGGCGCCAGGTCGCCAACGGATAGGGGCATAATCAGGAATTTAGTGCAAACATATTCAGCTTAGCGTTTCCGTCCGCGTTTTTTTGCGGGGGCTTTCTTTACCGGCTTCGGTTTTGGGGCGGGTGCTGCCGCAATCGTCGTTACTACTTCGCCCACATTACCCGACCGGTCGCGTACCTGAATAATCACCTCGGAGTCTGGTTCAAACAGCGTTTCAGGGTCCAGCTTGTCCGACCAGATCAAGGCCCGTTTATAGTCGTATTGCATCAGTGTCCACTCGCCATTAACGAAGACCCGGAACTGATCGATGCCCGACAGGTCGTCGCTGATGCGGGCGCTGATTCCCTTGCCCGTTGCGCTCACCACGCGAATGGCGGGGGGAGTCAGGTCGGTTAACAGGCCAAACTTGCCCAGCTCACGGGTACGAAACTCAATACGGTTGTTGGTCCATTTACCCCCAACATAGCGCTGACGACCGCCCGAAAGCATATACATCTTTGTGCGCATGGTGTCGATACTGACCGGAGACGTTGGCATGAAACGAACATCGATATAGTCATTCAGCGGAATCGTGTTCTGGTTGATCTCCAAGATGTTGCCAGCCGAGGTTCGGGTCGACAAGTACAGCGTATCGAAGAGTGATTCGGCGTTGAAGCGGAGGTTGAGATTGCCGGCGTCGATGACCTGGGTACGTCCCGGAAGAACAGCCTGCCGAAAATTTAACGGTAGGCGGCCCCGGCCAATCTGTACCGAATCGGGTAGCGTTTTGTTGAGATCGATCAGGTAAACGGCCTTACTGTCGCGGGTGTAGGCCACAGGCAGTTCAGTCATTTTTTTGCCCGTAAACAGCAACGCGTTGGGTGGCACGCCGGGCAGGCCCCGCACCGATAATTTGAGTATGTTGTCGTCGGGCGTCAGGGTCACGCTGGGTACGTTACTCATTGGGGGCTGCCGTGCGCTGTCGATGGCAACGGTTTGAATGGTCTGAGCAAGGATAGGGGCCGCCAGTGGTTCGGGCTGAACAATAAATCGGAGAATGGCCGAGTGCTCGTAGTTGTCGAACAGCGTAATGGTCACTTCGTGTGGTTTTCCGTCGAGTAGCGGGAGTTTGCCCCGGTACGCATTCGAGTGATACAGCGAAAGCTTATTCCCATCAGCAATGTACCCGCGGTGGTATCGCTGCCCGCTTAGCTGCTCGGCCTCGTAGTTCATGTGTACGTTGATGAACCGCGTCTGCTCATTTGGAAACGTGTTCATGTTATAAGCGAACACCTCGTTTCCGTCTAGCCGGATCTCTACGCAGTTGAGGCCATTGCGGTAGGGCGAGCCATTGGCTTTGTCATAGGCCAGTAACTCCAGCCCCAATAGTCCCGACGCGGAAATTGGTTGTGTAATGGTATAGGTACCATCGGCGCGACGGACGGGCGTGAAGGTTTGCCGCTGAAACTCACCGTTCAGGCGGGAGTTGGGCGTCATAGTCCTGATGGCGATGCGCTCGAAATAGGGCGGCACGTCGTCAGACAGTTCAGGAAAACCGTAGAGCAGCGGATTCAGCAGGTTGTCGTTTGGGTCACGCACCTCGAAATGCAGGTGTGGTCCCCCCGAGCCACCCGTATTTCCCGATAGGGCAATAATCTCCCCTTTCTTCACCGGAAACGCATTGGGTTGCGGCCGCAGATCGATCTCGAACGTCTTTTTGGCGTACTGGTTGTCGCGCAGGTACGTACCCAGTGTGTCGTTGAGCGTTTTCAGGTGGCCATACACGGTGGTGAGCCCGTTCGGATGTTTCAGAAAAATAACGTTCCCGTAGCCGCCCGTGAATACCGCGATGCGCGATACGTACCCATCGGCGGCGGCATGTACGGGCAAGCCTTCAACGCCGCCCGTCCGAATGTCCAGACCAGCGTGGAAATGGTTGCCGCGCAGGTCGCCCATCCCGCCCGAGAGTGACCCCGCCTGACCGGGATTGATTGGAAACAGCAGGTAGCCGGGTTGCACCAGCAAAGGCAATGGTTTGCGTGCCTGCCCAACCAGCAGCGTGGGCAGAAGGGCCAGGAGGAGAAAGCGGAGGAATTTCAAATCGTCAAACAGTAATAATAGTCACAGGCAAGAACGGTTTTTGCCCCGGCAAGCGTCTGAAAAATCTACTTCACTCCGAAATTGAACATCTCACGCCCTTCCAACGTACCTACCAGCCGGTCGCCGATCTGCACGGGGCCAACGCCCTTGGGTGTGCCGGTGAAAATGATGTCGCCTTTCTGAAGCAGGAAATAACGCGATACATACGCGATCAGAAAATCGATTCTGAACAGCATCAGGCTTGTGTTGCTTTCCTGCCGGGTTTCGCCGTTGATGGCCAGTCCGAAATTCAGATTTTGCAGGTCGCCGAATTCCGTTTTAGGAATAAATTCCGACACCGGTGCCGAGCCATTGAATGCCTTGGCCAGCTCCCAGGGTAAGCCTTTGGCCTTCAGTTTGTTTTGCACATCGCGGGCGGTGAAGTCGATTCCCAGCCCAATTTCGTCGTAGTATTTGTGCGCAAACCGCTCGTCAATGTTTTTCCCCACCCGGTTGATCTTCACCAGCACCTCTACCTCGTGGTGCACATCGCTCGAAAAATCGGGGTAGAAGAAAGGCGCGTTGCGGTACAAAATAGCGGTTTCAGGCTTCAGAAAAATAACCGGATCGCCGGTCTGTTCATTGTTCAACTCCTGAATATGCTCTACGTAATTGCGGCCAACGGCAATGATTTTCATAGATTACTAACGCCCTTTTAGCAGGCTGTTAAACGAATATACCAGCTGCAAATCTAACGGGTAAAAGGCCGGTAAGCTACTTTTGGCAACAAACCACCTGTCTGTAGAGTAGTATCCGCAGAACACTACTAACAAATCACTTATAGACTACCATGAAACGAATACTGATTGGGGCGCTGCTTCTCGCCGTTGCGGTGGCCTGTTCCAAGGTTCCCTTAACCAATCGCACCCAGATTTTGCTGGTGCCTAATGACCAGATGCTGCAACTCAGTTCAACGGAGTACAAACAGTTTCTGGATACAAGCCGGGTCATAAACAGCACTGCCGACGCCGCTATGGTTGACCGGGTGGGTAATCGCCTGCGGCAGGCGGTAGAGACCTATATGAACCAGAATGGGTATGCCGCCCGTATCCAGGGGTTCAACTGGGAATACCATCTGGTGCAGGATAAGCAGGTGAATGCCTGGTGTATGCCCGGTGGTAAGATTGTGGTCTACTCGGGTATTCTGCCCTACACGCAGAACGAAGCAGGACTGGCTACGGTATTAGGCCACGAAATTTCGCACGCTATTGCGCAGCACGGCAACGAACGCATGAGCGAAGGTCTGGTGGCCAACGGGCTGTTGCAGGTTGGTCAGGTTGCAGCGGGCATTGCCACGTCGAACAAAACGCCACAGACGCAGGCCCTTTTCCAGCAGGCAATCGGTACGGGTGGCCCGTTGATGTACCAGTATTTTGGTGCGCTCCCCCACAGCCGCAAACAGGAATCGGAAGCCGATCATCTCGGCCTGATCTTCATGACCATGGCGGGCTATGACCCCAACGAGGCCATCACCTTCTGGACCCGGATGGCGCAGAACAGCCAGGGTAAAGCGCCCGCTGAATTCTTCTCGGACCACCCATCTGATTCGCGCCGGATTGCTGATCTAAAAGCTGAAATACCCGAAGCGCAGAAATACGCTCGTGGTAAGTAAGAGCGTTTAACGAATTTTTCCGATGGGTTGCTTTTGCTCCAGGTCCCGGGCGCGAAGCAACGCATTCGCGAAGTTTCTGTCTTGTATTACCATAGAAAAAAGGCTGTCGGCTTGTTCAGGTAACGTACCTGATGGGCTGACAGCCTTTTTTTCTATGGCTGTCAATCAACTAGCGCTAGGGCTCGTTCTGCACCATCGGCCCGATGACTTTCCAGACGTTTTCGGCGACGATACGGTGGCCTTCCACGTTGGGGTGAATGCCATCGGCCTGATTGAGTTTAGGGTCGCCGCCTACGTTTTCGAGCAGGAAGGGACATCTGGATGAACGGATGAATTGTTTTCTTTTTGTTAAAGTAAGATGAAAATAGTGTTGTCGACCAATACGCTGCCTAACGCATCCGTATATAAATGGTTGCTTCGTCGTCTTCACCCCGACCAAATCCGTTGTTGTGAGGTGAATCTGTGTCAGGTTGGCTGGCCCCTAGAATAGCCGCCTGGATCATCTGATTGCCATTACCGATGGCCCAGACCGGCACGCTCAAGACTACCTGTTGGCCTATCAATACTTTATCAACAGTTGTTGTAATAACCTGTCCGTTGATTGATAAGCCAGTTGAGTCAGCTACTATCCATCCACTGGGTAATGTGACCTGCACTACAACGTTGGTTGCTGCTAGGCCACCCCGATTAGCTATAATCGCCGATAAAGTCAGCGGCGTATTCATGCTCGGAGCTAACGTACTGGTTGCCAATTGCAAACTTAGGTCGGCTTCTGTGAGTAATGGTAATGGTTGGTTGCTGCTAACGGTGGGTAGCGTACGCGGTCTGGGGTTAGGCGACCGATAAGTATATTCCCCGGCATCCCTTGTGCGGAAGTCAATGACCGCCATGTCATCATCGCCATCAGACGTACCAGTGTTGGGCGAACTATCAGGATCAGAGGCTGTGCATTCGGTCAGTTGAGCAGCCAGCTCATACGTGCCAGATACAGCTGGATATGCCTTGAACGAGTAAGTCTGGATGCTGTTGGGAGCTAGGTTGCTGACGTTAATGTAGACCGTATTCTGTCCAGATTCATAGGTTGGGGAATTGTACAGAACAGACGGATAGTCTACACTGCCAACGTAGGTCAGGTTGGGAGGCAGTAAGCAGGTGACTTTTGCCGATGAAACGGCTTGCGGTCCTTCGTTCTGGATACGAACCTTGAATGTTAGCGCCTCGCCTACTTTAGCAGTACGCTGACTGGCACTTAGGGCGATTGAAAGGTCGGCAAGCGACAGGGTCGTGATCTGATTAGGGCTGGGAAAGCGTGGTTCGCCAGACGATCCGTCGGCGCAACGGGCCGTTACTAGCACCTGATAGGTTGTAGCAGGTGTTAAACCCGTTAGAGAAACTGGTAAGTTGTCAGGAGTAGTTAGGGAATTAGTCCAGGTTGGTGATCCGGCCACGCGCCAGTCAATAGTGTAACCTACCTCTGGGTAGTTCAACTGATAAACGGTAAATGATGTAGCCGTAATCTGGTCGAGGAATGCACTAGCCCATGGGCAAGAAGTCTGAAACGTTTGAGTTTGTGACCATCCAACCGGTTGTCCCATACATATGCTGGCAATTTGCCAATCGTAGCTTTTGTTGTTGGTTAATCCTCGGATGGTGTAATAATTCTTATACCAGCCTGTTGTATCGGTGAGCAATGGGCTTTCCTGCCAGACGGAAGTTCCCCGTGCCCGCCAACGAATCTTGTACGTCTGCGCCGGGTTGGCAACGTCCCAGGAAAGTCGGCAAGCGGTGGCTGATACGCCAATATTACTCGATAGGGGAGGCGACGGACATTGACGATTCGATACCTCGATGAGGTAATCCTCCGTTTCGCCCCAACTGTTTACAGCGGCGCACGGGTCTGTAGGCGAACCTAAAAAGGCGGTTCGTACCCGAAGCGTATAAGTGCCTTCGGGTACGTTTGGCAGGGTAATTGACCCTCTGATAACCCCAGAATAATCGCCATACGATGAGATGAAGAGCCGCTCGGAGAGTTCGAAACTGCCATTTTTATCGCTGTCGAGCCAGATACCTGCTCCCGACGACCCAATGGTACCACGATCTAGCTCAAACGTGTAGGTACCTCCTGGCTTGAACCCGCCATTTAAGCCTGTAAATGACTGGTAGGCCGTTGACCCACTGCAACCAGACTCGTAACTCAAACCGTAATCACCAATAGCGAAGCTGCTTATAATGCCAACGTTACCGGAACACCCATTCCGAACAGGGGGGACGCAGTAAAATAATTCCGTGGAAGTAGTAAACGAAACTGGGGGCGTATACGCTGATGTTTCAACGGTGCAGGTTGTTGCTACGCGCCATTCATAGGCTGTGTTCCCCTGCAATCCGGTCAGGCTATAGGCACTCGTAGAGGTCGGCAGGCTGACGGTAGACCAGTTCGCATCTGCGCGTCTCCATTGCAGCGTGACGGGATTTCCAGCAATGGGTGTCCAAAGCAACTTTACTGTATTGGCGTAGATTGCCGATGTGTTTAGGTTGGTTGGCGGCGGGCATTTGGTTGTTAATGAATTAGTTGAGCCGAATGGTGAGTTACTGCTGGTGCCGCATATGTTCTGGATCTGACACTCGTAGGTACGTCCTTCCAGCAAACCAATCATCAGGTAATTCGTGCCAGGGAGTCCATTTAGTAATGTCCAGTCGGTAGCGCCGACTACCCGATAACGGAGGTTGGTGGCTACTACGGCTCCGTTTCCATATTCCCACGAAAGGAGTGCGGTGGTTGGTGTGGTTTCAGTCGCCAGAAGTTGCCCTGGTAGCGGGCAGGAGTTTTCGACAGTTAATACATAGTCTTCTGTTTCGCCAAAATACAAAGCGGCACAGGCATCGGCAGGTAATTCGTTGGGCGTGGCCCGAATACGTACTGCATATAAACCAGCAGTTGTCGAGGCTGGAACCACCAGCGTGCCAGCAATAGGGTTAGTGCTACTTGCAAGGGTCAGGATGCGCTCGGTAGCGTCAAACGTTCCATTCTGATTTATATCGAGCCAGACGGCTACGTTCATCTGGGTACTAGAGAACTGGGTAACTGTAAAGCCGTAGGGCTGGCCGGCTATGAGCGTAGTGGTGGCGGTCGTAAAGGACTGGTAGCCACTGCTACATCCTGATTGAGACGAAAGTACTGTTTGACCAATGCGTAGACCCTGAAGGCCATAAGCGTTAGCACAGCCGTTGGTGCTAACAGGCCGACAATAAGTTGGCAAGATTCGGTTGGTTGTTGTAAAGGAGGAGGGGGCAGAATAGGCCGAGAATCCCTCAAGCGGACAGAACGTGGCAACCCGCCACTCGTAGGCAGTCAGGGGAGAAAGGGCCGTCAGGTTGTAGGTCGTTGTGTATTGGTTGGGTACGTCGGTCCAGTTGGATGTAGTAGCGGCCCGCCATTGTAGGTTATACCGTTCGCCGTTGGACGACCAGTTGAGTTGGGCTGAGTTAGCGAATAAGAGCGACGTACGCAGGTCCGAAGCTGGCAGGCACGGCATCTGAAACAGGGCTGCTGCCGAAGGGGGGGACTGATTAGCTGGCCCGCAAACACGTTGTACCTGCCACTCGTAGGTTTGCCCTGCCGCCAGGCCTGTAAGGGCGTAGGTTTGTCCTGACAAGTCATTGATGGAGTTCCAGTTGCTGGTATGATCAGGTTTATAATTCAGAATGTAAGTGCCATTCGGCTCGCCACTCCAGTTAAGCCGGAATGCCGAATTGCCCTGTTGGGTAGCAACCAGACCAGTAGGAGTGGGGCAGGTGGTTGATGTACCGACGGTGAGCGCGTAATCTTCGGTTTCGCCGCCATAATATGTACCACAGCTAGTGGCGGTAGGTTGAAGCGTAACCACTATCCGCATCTTGACCTGACCAGTGGGCAGACTAGAAGGAAGGCTGATTGTAAAATCAACTGGTCCAACGCCCGCTGCCGTCGTTCGGGCCAGCAGCTCGGTAGTTTCAAACGCGCCGTTTTGGTTTATATCGACCCAAACAGCGGCATATATCGGGTATGAACCATTGGCGAGTGTAATTGAGACGGGCATCACCTGCCTGGGCCATATGGTTGCCGTGGGGGTTGCGGTGTAAGTATAACCTGTATCACCGCAACCTGTCCCTACACTTAACACCACTTTGTTGACCGATACGCCAGTAATGTGATTTGTCTGTCCGCAAATGCCTGAGTGGTACGGGACACATCCTGGTGCTTTGATTGTAACGACGGCGCTGGTCTTATCTGTAATAGAGTTAGAGGGACGTACCCGGTAGTAATAAGTAGTATTGGGAACAAACGTATTGTCTATGATGTACAAATCATCCTCAGGGCCGGTGGCGCCAATTGGAATAAAGCCACTATTGGGATTTGTGGAGCGTTCTATGAAATAGCCCATATCCCGATTGGTATAATATGCTTTCCAAGAGAACTGTATGTAGCTCCCGTCAGGAGCAGGAATAGCTGTAAGGTCGAAAGGGACACTGGCGCCTGTAGACGGGGCATTGAGCGAGTATGCTGTGTGTGTCTGCCGTAGTGATAGGCCCGCCATTATGACACCGTACTGACCCTCTGTAAAAGCATGAGTACAGGCAGCGTAATAAGACATTATATTGTTGACAAGGGGGGCGTAGCGAAACCCCTGCGCGTCGGTAATGACACCACTATACTGGAGGCAACCATCAATATCAACTGTAGTACTGGCTCCAGGTAAACCATACGGGTCGGCGGGAGTATCGCAAAGGAGGTCACCCGTAATAGCGCAGTTCGCACCGTTCCCCCGCGTCACCAATTCAGGACTATTGCCCACGTTGCCCTGGTAGGTATGAGCTAAACCAAATGCATGACCGAGTTCGTGGGGAAGAATCCTGTTGCCAAGCCACTTTTTGTCACTCAGATTTTGAATGAAAATACGGGTAGATGAGCTTGCGTTAGTAGGAGGGTAGGCATAACCTGTAATGCTGGCCTGGTCAAATGCATTGACAATATACAGATTCAGCGCGTTGGGGAGGTCGCGTACTTGCCCCAGTGAATCTTCTTTGCTGCGGTCGAAACGAGTATACAGGGCATCGTTGTCGATATAGTCGGGCCTGATAGCCGCGAAGTAAAACTGAATGCCTGATCCACTCAGCAAAAATGCTTTGTTGGCCGACGCGAGAAGTCGGTTCAAATCGCCTAGAGAAACGCCGCCGGTATGTGCCGTACTGCGGAAAATATGGGGTTGAATAGGAACGTACGTAATGCCATTGGTAGCGGCGCGTGCCTGCTTGTTGTTTTTGGCTGCCCAATTTGCGAACTCGCGTAATTGGTGAAGCGTTTGGACCGGTATATCTGCCGTACCACAATTCGTTGTTGAAGATGATAGAACCTGGGCAGCAAGATACTGACCTGAGAGGAGGTACACCGCTGTCAACAGCATACACAGACAACGCAGTAATGGCATGGATATTTATACTTATTTCCGCAAAGTTTACTTAGCGAAAATACAACAGTTTGAATAGTTTACTTACTATTCACCATCGGCCCGATGACTTTCCACACGTTTTCGGCGACGATACGGTGGCCTTCCACGTTGGGGTGAATGCCATCGGCCTGATTGAGCTTAGGGTCACCGCCTACGTTTTCGAGCAGAAACGGAATCAAAACAGCCTTGTTTTTAGTCGCCAGCTCCTTGAAGATCTCCCGGAATTCGGTAGTGTAGGCTTTACCCAGGTTCGGTGGAATCTGCATGCCGGCAATGACGACCTGCGCCGACGGGTTCTTCAGCCGGACAGTATCGATGATGGCCTGTAGGTTCTCGCGGGATGATGTCAGCGGAATCCCCCGAAGGCCATCATTGCCGCCTAGCTCGAGCACGAAAATATCGGCTGGCTGACGGAGCACCCATCCCACGCGGCTCCGACCACCAGCGGTAGTCTCACCGCTCAGCCCGGCATTCATCACGCGGTAGGGGAGACCCAGTGAATCAATGCGTGCCCCAATCCGGTTTGGAAACGCGTCGGCGGTGTTTTCCAGGCCGTAACCGGCGGCGAGGCTGTTCCCGAAGAAAACGATCACCTTCTTTCTGGTCGTCGCCGTTGCCGAAGCGATCGTGTCCGTACTGGCAGTTTCAGTTTTCGAGGTATCTGGTTTTGAGTTGCAACTCAGACAAACAATGAGCCCCAGTAAGGGGGCGAAGCGAGCAATCAATGTCATGGAAGGAGGACTTGTAGTCTTTGCTTTATCAAACGTACCAATTGGCATGATATTTAGTGCCACAAGGCAAGTAATTGATAGTTTGCCAAATCCGATTTCGTTAAACAAAAAGCTACTTTACAGCGGGTGGCTTATGCATCAGTCGCTTATGAAAATAACTTATTTTTACTTAGACAATATGGTAAATCGGAAACAAATAGAGCCATCGACAGGAAGATTTTCAGCTCCAGGTATGTGGCTATTTATGGGTTAATGCTTTGGCTTTTAGCTTATTTAATGAGTATATACTGATTTAAAATTGAACTTTACTTCTTTATGTATAGCCTAATGGGCAACATGTATTGTTTTACTGGTGTCTAAATTGGTCTTATTTTTGACAAATTCTTTGTTTGTCAACTCAGGCGTAGTCGGTTGAAATACTCATAGTGTTTTGACGGTAAACCAGGTAACTCAGTCGATGCACATGCGGTGACCATGTTGGGTTTGACATGCTTTTGAAAAAGGCTAAGCACCCCACATACCCACCAGATGAAGAAGTTTATTACGGCGTTCTTTCTATTGTATTGCCAGAGTTTAGTAGCCCAGACTATAGCAGTCAACACCAGTCGGTATCAGATCGACCGGGCCAATCGGATCATTGTCTGTAATCAGCTACCGGCATCAGGAACCGTCATGACAGGTATTCAGCTAGACAGCCTGTATACACTAGCGGAACCGACCGATGCCCTGCGGCTCAACCAGACATACTCAGTCAGTACGGCTACGACTGTGTATCAACTCTTTTTCACGAAGTCCCCGCTGATCAGCATCGATACCCGGATGCGGGCTATTAGCCGCGATTCGGTGATAGCCGGTTCAGTTCAACTCACTGATACCCTGAATCGGTTAGGAAAGTCGGCTATTGGTATCAATGTGCGGGGTGCCTTCTCGTCAACCTTCCCGAAGCGTTCCTATAAAGTCAATTTCTTCATTGATTCAACGCTGACGACCAAAAAAGACACCAGCCTGCTGGGCATGCGTACCGATAGCGAGTGGTTACTGCTGGCCATGTACAATGAAGCGCTTCGGGTCCAGAATGCCACGGCACATGCGCTCTGGCTGTCCATGCATAAACTCTATTACCAGGCAGAGGAACCCACCGCTAAGTCCGGTATCTCGACCCGATATGCCGATTTATTCCTGAACGGCGTGTATCAAGGCATTTATCTGCTCACTGAAAGTATGGACCGGAAGCAGTTGCAGCTCAAGAAAACGCGCGCGAATGGGCAGGTACGTGGCGAACTCTACAAAGCCGTTGATTACACGGCAGGTACGGTATACGTGGCAGTGCCTACTGATACCGAAACACGCGAAACCTGGGGTGGCTTTGAATTGAAATATCCGAACGATACTACCTTCTGGACGAACCTCAAGGAGTTGCTCACGTTTGTATCGACCAATACCAGTCAATCCTTTACGAGCCGGGTTGCCCAGCGCATGAAGATCGATAACCTGGTCGATTACCTATTGTTCATTAACGTAGCCAGAGCTACGGATAACATGGGTAAAAACACATATACCGCCCGTTACAAAGAAGGGGACCCGTATTTTTTCATTCCCTGGGATCTGGATGGTACATGGGGTTACCTGTGGTCTGGAGCCCGTTTACCACAGGAAGATGTACTGCTCATTAATGGCTTTTTCGGGCAATTGTTAGATGATGGAACCGGAGACTTTAAGAAGAAAGTAAAGAAACGATACTTCAGCTTGAGACCGACTCTCTTTTCGGCCAGTGCGCTGAAAGGAGCGCTCTCCCGTAACGTAACGATGCTCGACAAAGACGGTGCCTATCGCCGGGAAGCAACCCGATGGCCACTAGCTGATATTAACGACGAACTAACTTACTCCCTTGACTTTGTTGACCGGCGGCTGGCTTACCTGGATGCGCTGTTTAGCAGTTACCCGGATGAATGCGCCAACCCACCAGTTCCAACAGTTACTACGTCTGCCACCCAAGTGGCAGCGGGCGAGTCGCTTACCCTGGTAGCCTCAGGATGCCCCTACACGGTGCTTTGGAACACCGGTGAAATCGGAAACCGGTTAGTAGTGCATCCCCAGCGGTCATTTGCGTATGCGGCTTCCTGTTATCAGACTGGGGCCACCTGCGGCAGTGCTTTCTCGACCCCATTGTCGGTCAGTGTTACCGAGGGAATACCAGCCACTACCTACGCTAATCTAACAGTAAGAGCAACCTCCGATCGCCGGACAGGGGCCATAGGTCAGCCGATAAGTGTGACGTTGACGATTGGTAATCAAGGGCCTGATGTCGCCTATGCCGTTCGGATACAAAACCGGCTGCCAACTGGATTGCAATACGTTGATAGCCCGGAAGCCAGCCTTACCTGCGTGGCCGGGATTGTTAATGGAACGCTCGATAGTTTGCGTGCCGGCGATGAGTGGGCCGCTGTATATCGTGTAAAAGCAAGTCAGTCAGGAGCGTTTAGTAACGCCGCCCAGATTCTGGATGGAGCCACGTTCGATCCAGACAGCCGGCCGGGGAGTGGCACGGGCGATGGGGAAAACGACATGGCCCAGGTTGACCTGCGAATCGGCGATGCTACAGCCGTGTATGCGGCATCGGCTAATCCGAATCAATGGCCATTGCCTGCGGTGCTGAGTAGCGAACCTCCGGTATCGCTCACCGTCGCTGACCTGAGTTTACAGGTTGTTGCCAGTCAGCGTGCCGTCAGGCCAAACATGCCCATAAGCCTGACCGTCATTGTCAGTAATCAGGGGTCGCTGACCGCTACCGGGGTGACGCTGGCAGGTACGTTGCCGCCAAGTGCTACGTTCGTGAGTGGAGAGAACCTGCAGCTGACGGCTGGTAAACTGACCTCGACAACACCACTGACGGTACTGCCCGGTCAGGCAATCCGGTTAAGCTGCACGCTGCAAGTGGCTGAATCGGAGTACGTGAACAGCCGTTGGCAGATCCTGTCCTCCGACCAGCCAGACCCCGATTCAACACCAGGCAATGGAACCGATACTGGCGAAGATGATGAGGCGACGGAAAGCTGGCGGGTGCGATAGCCAGTGGCCGATGCACCCGGCGACGAATCAGCACTACCGCATGGGGTGGTCAATTTTTTCTTCTTCCAGATCCAGTTGCGCTTCGGCTTTCATCAAAATCTCCTTGTCAATCTCTGCCTGTCTGGCCAGTCGCATCAGCTCATTACGTTTGGCCAGGTGCATCCGGTCCCGTGCTTCGCGGTACATAGCCAATAACTGCTGATCTTCTTCAGAATCAGATAGTTGAGTGGCAAATATGATGCCTTCGAGTCGTTGTTTCAGGTCGGTCAACAGCGGATTGTTGGCAATGTCGTTTGGGTAATGCTGGGTTAACTCGCGCAGGGCCGCTGCCTGAAGCTGTCGTTTGATGGTTGCTTCCTGCTCGTTCTCCGGAATCCGTTCGAGTAACTCTTTGGGACGTACCCAGCGGGCCAGCACAGGCAGTGTCAGGCCCTGAACCACCAGCGTAACCAGAATGACAATGAAGGTGATGAACAACAACAACGGCCGGTGCGGAAACGGCGTGCCGTTCGCCAGGAGCAACGGGACAGACAGCGCCGCCGCCAGGGATACCACCCCCCGCATACCGGCCCAACCCAGTACCACCGGCCCGCGCCAGCCCACGTTCCGCACGGTTACCGTGATGAACCGCCCGGCAAAATCGGTGAAGACCGACGCTGCCAGCGAAAAGACCAGCCGCACCACGATCACCAGCGCCGACATGAGCAATCCGTACCCGATGGATTGGGCCAGTGAGAAGGAGTCGCTTTTCAGCTCGTCGAGAATGACAGGCAATTCAAGGCCGATCACCATGAAGACAACGCCATTGATGATAAAAATAACGGTAGCCCACATCGACGTGTTCTGAAGCCGTTCGGAATGATTAAAAAGCCGGTGGCTTCGGGTAGACAGGAATAGCCCGCCGCTCACCACAGCGATTACACCTGACCCGTGGAACTGCTCGGCGGCCAGGTACATGGTGTAGGGCGCCAGCAGCGTGAGCAATACACTGATGCGCAACTGAAGGGGAAGCCAGCGGTGCATACAGTAGAAAACAAGTGCTACGCCCAGCCCGACGCCCGCCCCAATCAGGGTGACGAGGACAAACGAAACGGCCACTTGCTGCCAAACGAACGTGCCTGTTTCAATGCTGTTGAGTGCAAACTGAAGCACGATCAAACTGGCGGCATCATTGATCAGGCTCTCGCCTTCCAGAATATTGATACTGCTTTTGGGTACGTCTACGCCACGCAACACCGACGTAGCGGCCACGGCATCGGGCGGCGAAATGATGCCCCCCAACAGAAAGCCCAGCGCCAGGGTGAAGCCCGGAATGAACCAGTAGGCCGTGTAGGCAACGGCAGTGGCGGTCAGAATAACCAGTCCGAACGCCAGCACCAGCACAATGCGCCGCCAGCGCCAAAGCTCGCGCCACGACGTGAACCAGGCTGCTTCGTAAAGGAGTGGCGGAAGAAAAACCAGAAAAATCAGGTCGGGTTCAAGGTCAATGCGGGGCACACCCGGAATGAGGCTGACAAGTAGGCCGCCCACGACCAGAAAGATGGGCGTGGGAATCTGGAGCCGATGGGCCAGCGTAGCCAGCAACGCCATCGTTAGCAGAAAGCCCAGGGCCAGTAAAACGTATTCATGCATCGTGTAAAGGAGGGATAGAGAGGTGTAGATCAGTTTTTCGTTGACAGGACTGCCAAGATAAACAGGATTCTGTTCGGCAGAGGCAGTCCTGTTTATTTGTTTGTCGGCCTTCCGGCGGGGGGCTACGCAGAATATACAATTTGCCGATGATACCGTATTGAAACCGATCCGCCCATTTCTGTCGGCTTGCCGTGACGAAAATAGAGCCAGCGTGGTTATGGCTAGGTACGTAGCCCGTTGCCCAACGTACCTGATACAACCTGATCTATGAGTTTACGCGTTGACCACCTGACGAAGACCTACCAGAGTGCAGGCCAGACCCTGACCGTTCTACACGACGTTTCTTTTGACTTACAAGCCGGTGATAGCTTCGCCATTGTTGGCCCCAGCGGTAGTGGTAAAACCACACTGCTGGGCCTCTGTGCGGGTCTCGACCGGGCCTCGTCGGGCAGCGTGTGGCTGAATGGCGTACAGCTCGACAACCTGAACGAAGATCAGCGGGCGGCAGTACGCAACCAGCACGTCGGCTTCATCTTCCAGAACTTCCAGTTACTGCCCACGCTGACAGCCCTCGAAAACGTGATGGTACCGCTCGAACTGCGGGGAACCCGCGGGGCCGAACGCATTGCCCGCGACCTGCTGGGACGGGTGGGTCTGGCCGATCGTAGTCATCATTATCCGCTGCAACTGTCGGGCGGGGAGCAGCAACGGGTGTCGCTGGCGCGGGCCTTCTCGAACCGGCCGGCCATTCTGTTTGCCGATGAGCCTACCGGAAACCTCGACGAAGACACCAGTATCACCGTCGAAAACCTGCTGTTCGACCTGAACCGCGAGGCCGGCACGACGCTTGTCATCGTCACCCACGATCTGGAGCTGGCCGCCAAAACGCAGCGCATGATCCGCATCCGCGGCGGGCATGTAGTGGAAGAAAGGGGGAGGAGGGGAGAGAAGGAGGAAGGAGAAAAGGGAGAAAGGAGAATGGAAAAAAGCTAAAACAGCCAACTCCTCCCTCCTCCCTTTTCTCCTTCCTCCTTTTCTCCATTCCCCCTTTCCTCCCCTTCTTTTATGAACTTCATCCTAAATACTGCCTGGCGCGATAGTCGGCGGAGCCGGCAGCGGCTGTTGCTGTTTATGTCGGCCATTGTGCTGGGCATTGCTGCGCTGGTGGCGATCAACTCGTTTGGCGATAACCTGGCCCGGAGCATCGACGAGCAGGCGCAGGAATTATTAGGGGCCGACCTGACCGTAACGGCGTCGGCGGCTCCATCGCAGAAAACAAAAAACCTGTTACAGGGTATTGGTGCTGAGCGCAGTAGCGAAACGGCCTTTGCCTCGATGGTGCTCTTCCCCCGATCGGGTGGGGTTCGGCTGGCGCAGGTGAAGGCGCTGGAAGGTCGTTTCCCGTACTACGGCACGTGGGAGGTGCAGCCCGCTTCGGCCATTGCGCAGTTCCGAACGAACAACGAACGGGTAGCCCTGGTGGATGATGCGTTGCTCGTGCAGTTCGGTGCCAACGTGGGCGATTCGGTGCGGGTGGGTGAGGTGACGTTTCGGGTGGCCGGGCGCGTGCTGAAAACGCCCGGCGCTACGGCAGCTACGGCGGCGGTAGCCCCCACGGTATTCGTACCGGCAACGTACCTGAACCAGACCGGACTGGTGCAGAAAGGCAGCCGCGTCAACTACAAATACTACTATAAGTTCGCCACTAACACCGACGTACCGGCGTTGGTAAAACGCCTCGAGCCAACCCTGGATAAAGCCGGACTGAACAGTGACACCGTCGAAAATCGGAAACGCCAGACCGGCCGTGCCTTTGCCGACCTGACCCGCTTCCTGAATCTGGTGTCGTTCGTAGCCTTGCTGTTGGGTTGTGTGGGTGTGGCCAGTGCGGTCCAACTCTATGTAAAAGAGAAGATTACGTCGGTAGCCATCCTGCGAACGTTAGGCGCCAGCGGCTGGCAGGCGTTCCTGATCTTTCTGGTGCAAACGGCCGTGATGGGCCTCGGTGGTGCTATGCTGGGGGCTGCGTTGGGCTCCTTGTTGCAATGGCTGATGCCGCTTGTCTTTGGTTCGTTCCTGCCTGTTGAAGTAAGCGTTGCCATTTCCTGGCCGGCTATCGGGCAGGGTATCCTCACCGGCTTGCTGATTGCCCTGTTATTTGCCGCGTTGCCCTTGTTGCTGATCCGTAAAATATCGCCCTTACGCACCCTACGCGCCTCACTGGAAGCCGACGTGTCGGGGCGTGATCCGTTGCGGTGGGTCGTTTTCGGCCTGATTGCCCTGTTTGTGTTTGGCTTCGCTTACTGGCAAACCCGCGACTGGAAACTGGCGGGGGGCTTTACTGCCGGTATGGCCGTGAGTTTTCTGGTGCTGACGGGGATGGGGCTGGCGCTCATGGCTGTGGTTCGTCGTTTCTTTCCGCGTTCGTGGAGTTTCGTGTGGCGGCAGAGCCTCGCTAATCTGTATCGTCCCCAAAACCAGACGCTGATTCTGCTGGTGTCTATTGGCCTGGGCGCGTTCCTGATCACCACGCTATACCTTACGCAAACGCTGTTGCTGGGTCGGGTGCAGTTTTCGGCGAGTGGGCAGCAGCCCAACATGGTGCTGTTCGACATTCAGCGCGAGCAAACGGCGGGCGTGCGCGATCTGGTGAAGCAATCGGGACTACCCGTAATGCAACAGGTGCCTATCGTAACCATGCGGCTCGAAAGTATCAACGGGCGGGGCATGGCAGCGATTCGGAAGGATACCTCGCTGCATATTCCTGAATGGGCCCTGAACCGCGAATACCGCGTCACCTACCGCGACTCGCTGATTTCGTCGGAAAAACTCAGTTCAGGCAAAGCGCCCGTGATGGTCGATGGCGTTCCGGCTGTTTCATTTGAAGATGATTTCATGAAACGGCTGCACCTGAAAGTGGGCGATAAACTGACGTTCAACGTACAGGGCGCACCCATCGAAACCACCGTCGGCGGCACCCGGACGGTAGACTGGAACCGGGTTCAAACCAATTTCCTGGTGGTGTTTCCCAATGGCGTACTGGAGCAGGCACCGCAGTTCAGCGTGCTGATGACCCGCGTACCCAACACCGCCACATCGGCCACGTTCCAGCGCGCACTGGTTACCAAATTCCCCAATGTGTCGGCCATCGACCTCGGCCTGATCCTGAAAACGCTGGACGATATTCTGAGCAAAATCTCGTTTGTGATCCGGTTCATGGCCCTGTTCAGTATCCTGACGGGCCTGTTGGTCCTGAGCAGTTCGGTCGTGATCAGCAAGTACCAGCGTATGCAGGAAAGCGTGCTGCTGCGGACACTCGGCGCCAGCCGCAACCAGATTCTGCGCATCACCCTGGTTGAATACAGCTTGCTGGGGCTGCTGGCGTCACTGTCGGGCATCATCTTGTCGGTACTGGGTACGTGGGTGCTGGCCAGATACGTGTTCGAGATGCCTTATGCGCCCAGCGTATGGCCCCTGTTGGCGGTCGTGGGCACCGTCACCGGCCTGACCATGCTCATCGGCTTGTTCAACAGCCGCGATGTGGTGAGCCGCCCGCCGCTTGAAGTGTTACGGAGTGAATAAGAGGAATTGTAGCTAATTTTTAGTTTCTGCTCCAGGTTGCTGTCGCATAGCCCTTCGACTCCGCGACAGCAACCTGGAGCAGAAACTAAAAAGGCTTGAAATGCCGTCAATCATGAACATACTCAACGACCGCCAGCAAGTGCCTGTTTATTCGTTAGAGCCAGACGAGGTAACGACGGACAAACAGTTTAAAGTTTATCAGTTCGAAGGGGATCTACCCAATCAGGCCGAGTTGCTGATTCCACACCGGAAAGACCATTACCTGTTTGTTTTCATCAGGAAGGCCTGCACCCGACAGTGGATCGATATGACGCCTTATGTGCTGCAAGACAACACCATCTACTTTTCGGCTCCCGGTGATCTGATCGTAAAAGAAGAGGTTAACCAGTTGTGGAGCACGGGTATTGCGTTCACGAAGGAGTTTCTGTCGTTTCAGGAAAATGCGTCATTGAGCAAACTGCCGATCATTCAGAACCCGCACCGTGGTCACGAATTACAGCTTTCGCAGGCTGATATTGACTTTGTTGAGGACATTCTTGCCAGGATAGCAGCGGAATACAAAACCTTCAGCGACTGGCAGCAACGCATGCTGACCGCCTACCTGACAGTGTTGCTAACGTACCTGAGCCGACTGTACACAGAGCAGTATGAGAATGTCCCATTTTCTACCGACAAGCTGTTGCTGACCAATTACCAGGCGAAGATCGATGAACACTTCCGTGAGCTGCATCAGGTGAGTGCGTACGCGTCATTGCTCAACGTATCGGCCGGGTACTTGAGCGAGGTAGTGAAAGCCCAAAGCGGCCGATCGGCCATCACACATATCCACGAGCGCCTGGTGCTGGAAGCCCGGCGGTTGCTCTTTCATACCCAACAGCCACTGAAAGAAATAGCCTTCGACCTCGGCTTTTCAGATGCTTCGTACTTCAATCGCTTCTTCAAAAGAGAAACCGGTATCACACCGGCAGAGTACCGGGCCTCGATCCGCGAAATGTACCAGTAGTACCGCGAAATGTGTTTCAGCTGCCGACCCAGGGTGCGGTAATTTTGCCTTCACAAACAAACCGCTGAACCATGAAAACAGTATTGATAACCGGAGCCAACAAAAGCATCGGATTTGAAACCGCCCGGCAGTTGCTACAGCAAGGCTATTTTGTGTATCTGGGTAGCCGGGATGACCAGAAGGGGCAGCAGGCCGCCGACCAGCTAAAGGCCGAGGGCTTTACCAGCGTTGAACCGATCGTGATTGACGTAGATAATCCTGATTCCATCAAAGCGGCCCGTGAAGCGCTTGGTCAGAAAACCGCTGTGCTCGATGTCTTGATCAATAACGCTGGTATTAGCGGCGATGGGCCGCCACAACCGGCGGCTAGCACGGCCAGCAGCGTGGCACGGCAGGTATTCGACACCAATTTCTTCGGCGTCATCGAGGTTACGCAGGCGTTTCTGGATTTACTACGGCAGTCGACGGAGCCGAGGATCGTTAACGTTACCTCGGGACTGGGATCGCTGACCCTGCATAGCGACCCGACCTGGAAATATTACGCCGTCAAGCCCGCTTATTATGTGGCGTCGAAGGCGTCGCTCAACGCCTATACCATCGTGCTGGCTTATGAACTGCGCGACACGCCGTTCAAGGTCAACGCCGTTGATCCGGGCTATACCGCCACTGACTTCAATGGTCATTCCGGCCCCGGAACCGTGCCCGATGCCGCCGCCAGAGTAGTCAAAGCCGCCGTGCTGGGTCCCGACGGGCCAACGGGGCAGTTCTACAGTGATGACAATGCGCCGGAAACGGGCATCAGTCCGTGGTGAGTTGGGCAAACCGCTTGTTGTAGGCAGGTTGGTCACTATGTACGTTCGCAGAGTAGCCCTACTACATACTGAAGTTGAGTTATATGGGATTGGAGGGGTGAGTTGTATATTGCTGACGCATGCGTAGAGCCGCGTTATCTGCGGCTCTACAACCACCTACCAACGTCTGCTATGCCTTCCTACTCGTTTACCAACAAGCCGGTCCGCCGGCGCGGTACAAACCTCTACATTTTCCTGAGCGCGGTCTTCCTGGTCAATGCCATCATTGCCGAGATTATCGGTGTCAAGATCTTTTCGGGCGAAACCACCCTGGGGCTGAAACCCGCTCAGATTCACCTGTTCGGCGATTTTATTTCGGGAGCCGCTGCTCTAGACTTTAACCTGACTGCCGGGGCGGTTATCTGGCCATTCGTGTTCATCACGTCCGACATTATCAACGAATATTTCGGGAAAGCGGGCGTTCGGCGCATTTCCTTCCTGACCGCCGGCTTCGTCGCCTACAGCTTCCTGATCATCTACGCCGTCACCACGCTGCCCCCAGCCCAGTTCTGGCTCGACGTAAACGCGAAAGACGGTGCGGGCAACCCGATCAATATCGACAATGCCTTCCAGATGATTTTCCGGCAGGGGCTGGGCATCATCATCGGGTCGCTTACGGCCTTTCTGATCGGGCAGATTCTCGATGCGTCGGTGTTTCAGTACCTGCGCGGCATTACGGGCAGCAAAAAGATCTGGCTGCGGGCCACCGGCTCAACGCTGGTGTCGCAGCTGATCGACTCGTTTGTGGTGCTGGGCATCGCCTTCTACGTGTTCGGTAATTGGTCCATCGCGCAGGTGATTGCCGTTGGCATCATCAATTACCTCTACAAAGCCACGACGGCTATTCTGCTCACACCGCTGCTGTACCTGGCGCATAACGTGATCGATAAGTACCTCGGAAAAGAGCATGCCGAAGAACTCGCCAACGAGTCTTCGATGAGTTCGTTTATGTAGGTGCTCGCCGCGCTGATTGAGATGCCTTTTGCTGGTGTGTATTGATTTCGGCTGCGGGGCCTACAGTACGGAGCACCACAGCGTGTCAACGCGAGGCGAAATGCCTAATTTCTACCCATCTCGCCCCTATGCCGCTCTTCAGGACCCAATCTGGCGTAGACCTTTACTACGATATGCACGAGCCGCTCTCCGACGATCTGATGCCGGAGACCATCGTTTTTTCGCACGGATTGCTGTGGAGTGGCCGCATGTTTGCCGATCAGGTAGTGGCTTTCCGGCAGCGCTATCGCGTAGTGACGTATGACCACCGGGGTCAGGGACAGAGCGCTGTGCCCGACGCTGATTATGACATGGATACCGTATACGATGATGCGGTGTCGTTGCTGGAAGGGCTTCGCCTGGGCCCATGCCACTTTGCCGGCCTGTCGATGGGCGGGTTTGTAGGCATGCGGCTGGCGGCCCGACGCCCCGACCTGATCCGGTCACTGATCTTGATGGAAACCACCGCTGATCCTGAACCGGAAGAAAACAAAGGCAAGTACCGACTCCTGTGTACTGTGGTGCGCTGGGTGGGCGTCTGGGCCGTGGTGAAGCCGGTGATGAAGATCATGTTCAGCCAATCGTTCCTGACGAATCCTGCTCGCACCGCTGACCGAAAAACGTGGGAAGGTGAACTGACGAAGAACCGACGGTCGATCACCAGAGCAGTCAACGGGGTTATCGACAGACAGGGCGTCCGGGCTGAACTGGGCCAGATCAACGTACCCACGCTGATTCTGGTGGGCGACGAAGATGTGGCCACTGTGCCCGAAAAAGCCCGCCGGATCCACGAAAAAATCGGTGGGTCAACACTTGTTCACATTCCCCGGGCGGGGCATTCGTCGAGTGTGGAAGAGCCCGCTGCCGTGAATGCCGCCATTGCTGCTTTTTTGCGGGCGTTACCGGAACGTGATGCCATCTACTCGAATTTAACACCTTCGTAACGTACCTGAAGCGCCGTTTCCGTAGGTTTGGCCCTGCGTGGCTTCGCGCAGAAAAGCCACCTGTTTCCTACCATGAACGCTTATCGACTCGTCGTTTTCGACATGGCCGGCACTACCGTGACCGACCAGCACGAAGTGGAACAATGCTTCGCCGAAGCCGCGGCCCAAACTGGGCTGACGGTCAGTGCCGAGCGTATTCTGGCCATGCAGGGCTTATCGAAACGGCACGTGTTCGAAACGCTTTGGGGGGAGTTGCTTGGTGCTGACAGTGCCGAGTTGACCCCTCATGTCGACACGTCGTACCAGCGATTCACCGAGGTGCTGGAAAACCACTACCTGACCCACGACATCACGCCCACGGCGGGCTGTCTGGATACGTTCGCCTTCCTGCATGAACAGGGTATCGCCATTGCGCTGACCACCGGTTTCTACCGAAAAGTGACTGACATCATTCTGAAGAAACTTGGCTGGCTGACTGGCCTCGACGCTGGGTACGTTGGTACGCCGCAAACGATCATTCAGGCGTCGATTGCGTCTGATGAAGTGCCGCATGGTCGTCCTGAGCCGTTGATGATTCAGAAGGCCATGCACCTGCTTGGTGTCACCAACCCTGAAGCCGTTGTCAACGTTGGCGACACCCCGTCTGATTTGCTGAGTGGCCGGGCAGCAGGCGTTGGCCTGAACCTCGGCGTTACCAACGGCACCCATTCCCGCGAGCAACTGATCACGTACCCACACGACCGGCTGATCGGCTCGCTGGCTGAACTGCGGGACCTGATGTAGTTGTAGCCCTGTAGTGCCGAAGCTCCAGCTTCGGTCGTGATTGACCGGTTTTAACCACCGAAGCTGGAGCTCCGGTGCTACAAGTACATGGCTTTCTACGACCTCATCATTATTGGCTCGGGTGCGCTGGGTACGTTCCATGCGTATCATGCGGCGCGGGCGGGCAAACGTGTTTTGCTGCTCGAAAAAGACAATCGACCCCAAAGCGCGACCGTCCGTAATTTCGGGCAGGTAGTGCCGTCCGGCTTGTCGGGGCGGTGGTTCGACTACGGGCGACGGAGCCTGGAACTGTACCGCACGATTCAGGCTGAACACGATATAACCGTTCGGCAGAATGGCTCTATCTACGTGGCTTCCGATGAGGACGAGTGGCTACTGGCCCATGAGCTTTTCGACCGCCGCCGGGCCGATCAGTACCCTTGCGAACTGCTGTCGAAAGCGCAGGTGCTGGCCCGTTACCCCATGCTCCGGCCCAACTACGTCCGTGGTGCGCTGTTCTTTCCCGACGAAGTCAGTGTTGAGCCCGACCGGATGATTCATCAGCTGATTGGGTACGTTCAGAAAAAATACGGTGTAACGTACCTGGCCAATGCCGCCGTGGTCGACTGTCAGGCGAATTATAACGGGGCGATTATTACGCTGGCCGACAAAACGCGGTTTCAGGCACAGCAGGTACTGATTTGCAGCGGCAGTGAATTCCGAATGCTCTACCCTGATATCTTTGCCGAAAGTGGGCTGGTAGTGAGCAAGTTGCAGATGTTGCAGACCGCTCCCATGCCGCAGGTAGCTATGCCGGGCAACATCCTGACGGGCCTGACCATCCGCCGCTACGAAGCTTTCGCCGAGTGTTCATCCTTCGCCAGTATATCGACGCCCAACGAACTGTTGGAACTGAAAAAGTGGGGCATTCACGTCCTGTTCAAGCAGGCTACAGATGGCTCGATCATCATCGGCGACTCACACGAATACGCGCCAGCGACGCAGGTCGATGATCTCGGTTTCGATACGCACGACGCCATCGATGACCTGATTCTGGCCGAAGCCCGCCGCATTGTCACCTTCCCCGTCGATCAGATCAGTCGCCGGTGGGCTGGGTTCTACGCCCAGACGCCTAGCGAGATTTTCGAGCATTCCGTCAACGACTATATCCACATCATCACTGGCATTGGCGGCAAAGGCATGTCTTCCAGCGCCGGTTACGCCGAAGAATCCGTGAAGCGATTTGGGGTGTAGCGGGGGTGCTGTTGTGTGTTGCTTCGCGCCGCGGTTGAAGGGCCTACAGCGCGAAGCAACACACAACAGCACCCCTCACACACTTATCGCGACCTGCCTTTCCTTTCCCATGCGCCAGAAGGCCCGGTAGGAGATTGCCATTAACAGGGAGTAAGCGATGGAAAGCGCATAGGCGCCGTAGATGAAGAAGTCGAGGTAGCTGACGTTGCTTTGGCCGAAATTCTTGTAGAGCAACACACCCACGCTGCCCAGGTAACCGTAGAAATCGGCGAGGGTGACAATGAAGCCCACCGTGCTGACGTACCGGAACGAGGCCACAAATCGCTCGAAAAAGAGGCCATTGCAGGGTACGTAGGCACCGTAAAGCCCCAGGCCCATGAGCGTATACCAGACGCCCGGCGAGAGCATACCCTGCTGAAATAGCCACGTGCTCAGCCCGATCATGACCACCGAGCCAATCATCACCACATTGATCAGCTGAAACGCCTTGTTGTTGTCGCGCACGAGCTGAATACTACCCATCAACAGTAGAATGCCCAGCGCCACGATGGTTTCGGTCTGGGCAAACACCGCCAGATCGGTAATGCCCAGCGACTTGATGATCTCCGGCCCGAAGTTGTCGCGGAAATCACGGAAGGCTGTCAGGAGCACGTAGGAAGCAATAAAGGGAACGAGGCCAGTGGCGAAGGTGCGTATAAAAATACGTCGTTCGCTGGCATCCATCGGTTGCCGGGTGGTGCGCAGAGTGCGGTCTTCGCTGGTAGGCGGGGGCAGGAGCGAGAGCGCGTATAAGGCCAGCAACATGGGCAGCACAAACAACAGGCCTGTCACGAACGGTAGCCAGTATTCCGAAATACCCCAGTCGCGACGGATGGTGAGGGCTACAGTTTTAACGAAACCGGAAGCGAAGATAAACGAAGCGGTAAGCCCCGCCACCAGGGCATCGGTTTGCCGACGGCCTTCCAGAAAACCCAGTACCGTGCCGTAGACCATACCCAGCGGCAGGCCATTCAGGAAGAGAAAAACGATGTTCCAGGGGGCAGGCACGAGCGCAAAACCGAGTAACGCAACCAGGGCAAACGAAACAAAGGCCAGGATGCTCAGCACTCGCCGCGCCGGGGTCATCTCCGAAACGACTTTGATACCGATGCGTTTCGACATGGCGTAGCCGAATACCTGCGCAATCACCAGCCAGCTTTTGTAGCTGATACCGGCGTAGGCCATGCCCTCGAACGAAACGGCTGTGATCCCTTTTCGAAAGGCATACATGCAGGTGTAGGTGCAAAAGGCCGCTACGGAGCCAAACAGCAGAAAAGCCAGCGGATGCCGAAGAAAAGCGGGTGATTTCATGGCATAAAAATAGTTTACCGTTTTCTGTTGCGCTGCCTATAAGCCAATTTTTGGATCTGGCAGCGCAACAGAAAACGGTAAACAGCAAACGGTAAACTATTTTTTATAATACGCTCTTAAACACGGCGTCTTCGATAAACGGCTGGTTGCGCACCCGCTTGCCACTGGCTTTGAAGATGGCATTGGCAACGGCGGCTCCGGCGGGGGGTAAGGATGGCTCACCAAGGCCCGTGGGGTCAATACCGTTGTCAACGAAGTGGACTTCCACGTCGGGAATCTCGTTCAGTCGAATCAGGCGGTAATTGCTGAAATTGCTCTGGTCAGGTACGCCTTCTTTAAAGGTCATGTTGCCAAACATCGCGTGGCCAATGCCATCCACGATACACCCCGTTACCTGCTGCCGCGCCCCGCTCTGGTTAATGACAATGCCACAGTCGGCGGCGGCGTACACTTTCTGCAACACGGGTTTGTCTTTCTGCATCACCACTTCACCCACCTGCGCCACGTAGGACCGGTGCGAAAAATAGACGCTGAATCCCTGCGCTACCGGCTTGCCGTCGATGCTCTTTTTCGTGCCCCAGCCCGATTTCTCCACGGCGAGCTGGATCACCGCTTTCATCCGGTCGATGTCGTACTTGACCGGACCGGCTGGTTTCGTCTTCGCCTTGTCGAGCAGGTCGAGGCGGAACTGTACGGGGTCTTTTCCGGCGGCCTGCGCTACTTCATCGAGAAACGACTGTTCGGCGAAGGCCAGGAAGTTGGTGATGGGTGCCCGCCAGGGGCCTATCGTAATAGCTGATTTATGGACGGCGCTTTCGATCAGCAGGTTATCTACGGCACCGGCGGGGAAATTGTCTTCGCGTGTGGCGTTGCCCTCGTTGATACTGGCTCCGCGCAGCTTATAGCCAATCAGGTTGCCCTGGGCATCCAGCGCCGCCTCGAACCGGTAGCGCACCGCTGGTCGGTAGCTGCCTCCCGTCATATCATCTTCGCGGGTCCAGATCAGCTTCACGGGGGCATTGACCCGTTTCGATACCTGAACAGCCTCGATAGCGTAGTCTGCTTTAAGCCGACGCCCGAAGCCACCCCCCATGCGCGTAAGCTGCACAGTCACTTTATCGGGCGAGATGCCGAGTAGTTTGGCCGTTTCGTTACGCGCCAGATCGGGCGTCTGCGTGGGGCCAACCAGTTCAACACCGTCGGGCCTGACGTGCGCAAAGAAGTTCATCGGCTCCATGGGGCTGTGGGGCAGGAACGGACACTGATACTCCGCCGACACGACCTTTGCTGCGCTTTTAAATGCCGCGTCAACGTCGCCGTCTTTCCGCCGGACGGTTGCTTTGGCGGAAGTTAGCAAGTCCGTGAAAATCCGATTATGGTCTGAGGTGCTTTCCGCCGCATCGGTTTTCGTCCAGTCAATGTTCAGGGCGTTCTTCGCCTTCCGCACCTGCCAGGTCGACTTACCAACAATGGCCACGTTATTATCGAAGGTGAACACCTCGGTAATACCGGGCATAGCCTTGATCGCCGCTTCGTTGAACGACTTCAGTGTGTAGCCGAAAGCGGGCCGTTGCAACATGGCAACGAGCATGCCTTCGCGGTAAAAATCGAGGCCAAACAGGGGTTTGCCAGTGATGATACCGGGATTGTCGACGTTTTTGATCGTTTGCCCGATCAGCTTGAAATCTTTGTGGTCTTTCAGCTTCACATCGGTTGGAACGGGGAGCTGCGATGCCTCCGTCGCCAGCTCACCGTAGCTGAGCCTGCGGTTACTGGCTGTGTGCAGGACGTACCCAGTCGCCGTTGAACACTCGGCTACAGGTACGTTCCAGCGTTTGGCGGCGGCTTCCACGAGCATCTGTCGGGCCGTAGCGCCCGCCTTGCGGAGGCGTGTCCACGAGTGGGGGATTGAGCCACTACCCCCCGCCACCTGCCGTTCAAACCGCTTATTGTCGAGCGGGGCCTGTTCTACGATCACGTTTTTCCAGTCGGCGTCCAGCTCTTCGGCTACTACAATGGGAAAGGCCGTTTTGATGCCCTGCCCCACTTCGGGGTTAGGCGACATGATGGTGATGATTCCCTGCGGGTTGATAGACAGGTAGCTGTTGAAGCCCACGCCCGGCACAGCCGTAGCGTCTGTGGCGGCTGCCTCCACGGCGGCATCGGCATCTGTCCAGTTGAATCCAAGAAATAAGCCGCCTCCGGCTGCGGCCACCACTTTCAGAAAGCTCCGGCGGCTTGCGTTCGATATCGTCTGCATGGTTATTTCTTTTTAGTTGAGCTGGTCGGAGTAGAAGCTGGGGTATTGGCAGCCAGTTGCACCGCTTCCCGGATGCGGTGGTAGGTGCCGCACCGACAAATGTTGCCGCTCATGGCGTCATCGATCTGGGCCGGCGTTGGCTTGGGCGTTTTCTTCAAAAAAGCCGCGGCGGTCATAATCTGTCCCGCCTGGCAATAGCCACACTGGGGTACGTCGACGGTATCCCACGCTTTCTGAACCGGGTGCATAGTGCCTGCGCCAGCGGTAGCCGACAGGCCTTCGATGGTAATGACTTTCCCTTTGCCAACGGCCGAAACGGGCAACACACACGAGCGCGTTGCTTCGCCGTTGAGGTGAACGGTACAGGCCCCACACTGGGCAATGCCGCAGCCGTATTTGGTGCCAACAAGGCCCAGGTGATCGCGCAGCACCCACAGGAGTGGCGTATCAGGTTCAACGTCGGCGCGATACGATCGGCCGTTGATTTGCAGGTTGTAAAGTGCCATTTGTCAGGATGAAGTAAAGCAGCGATCTAATTTACAAAGAATATGGAGCTAATTCCGAATAGTCAGTTTAGCAAAAAGTAGCCGGTTCAACGTACCTACTTTCACTAGAAGTCACATCTGTAGTCATTCAATGCAGACCAGGTTGTACTTTACACCTTTCCAGCTGGCATTACCTGCGTGAACGTACCTGACAACACAATCAAACTAACCGTCGATGCGGTGGTTTTTGGCTACCGGGATGGCCAACTAGTTATCCTGCTTATCAGACGCAAATATGATCCTTACCGGGATCAATGGGCCTTGCCGGGCGGTTTTGTGTTACCTGATGAAGCGCTTGAAACGGCCGTTCAACGGGAACTACGTGAGGAGACCGGCGTTCAGACCCACTTCCTGGAACAACTCTATACCTTCGGTGCCGTTGAGCGCGACCCCCGCCAACGCATTGTCAGCGTGGCCTACATGGGGCTGGTTCGTCCAGCCGATTTTCAGATACAGGCCAGCACCGACGCACAGGATGTAGCCTGGTTTTCGGTGAATGACCTGCCCGAACTGGCCTTCGATCACGCCGCTATTGTACAGGCTGGTTTAGCCCGACTGCGGGGTAAACTGACCTATGAGCCCATTGGCCTGAATTTGCTGGATGAAAAGTTTCCGTTCAGTGACCTCGAACGCCTCTACGCCACCATCCTCAATAAACCCTTCGACCGGCGAAATTTCCGCAAGAAATTCCTCAGCTTCGGTATCCTGATCGAACTGCCCGACAAGGTGTCGCCCGACAAAGGCAGACCGGCCTCTCTCTACACATTCGATCAAGTGCGCTACCATGCTTTCAGGCAGGAAGGGTTCCTGTTCGATATCAGGTAATGCTCCTTTATATTTATTTTGTGTAAGAATTACGCAAAATATTTTGGCGATCAGTAAGGGTTTATTACGTTTGCGTAAAATTTACACAAAATAAATATGCTCGCGTTACACCTGTCACCTGGTTTTTCGCCGACCGACGCTGAACCCATCGCCTTTTCCGCCTTTGCTTTTAGTGGCGGAGAACCGCATATCAAGCTGGATCTACCCGCCCCCGGTAACGTACCTGCACCCGTGCTCATCACGCAGCGTATTGCCAGTTCGGCTGATTTTATGCAGTTGCTGCTGGCAACGGATGCGCTTCGGCGGGCGGGTTTCGAGCGCCTGTCTGCTCTGCTGCCTTATTTCCCGGCGGCTCGTCAGGATCGCCTGATGGTGCCTGGGGAGCCCCTGAGCGTCCGGGTATATGCTGACCTGATCAATGCGCAGCAATACGAGCGGGTCTATGTCTTTGATCCGCATTCAGACGTAACGCCCGCGCTGTTGAACAAGGTACAGGTGCTGACCAATCAGGCGTTTGTGGCGCAGGTGCTGACGCAGGTTGATCCCGGATCGGTTTGCCTTGTTTCGCCGGATGCGGGTGCATTGAAAAAGATACACAAGCTTTCTACGGCGCTGGGCGGTGTGCCGGTGGTTGTTTGCGATAAAGAGCGGGATGTACGGACAGGTGCCCTGACCGGTTTTCGCGTCTTTGCCGACGACCTGACTGGCCGACACTGCCTGATCGTGGATGATATCTGCGATGGGGGCGGCACGTTTGTGGGCCTCGCCGCCGAACTCCGTAAACTGAATCCGGCGAGCGTTTCGCTGGCTGTTTCACACGGCATTTTCAGTAAGGGCCTGGCGCCACTCACCAGTGTGCTCGACCAGGTGTATACCACGGATAGCTTTTCTACGCTGCCACCCGCCAACGCATTTACTCAACTTACTCTGAAAAACCTGATCACGCTTTAACCAGCCACAGCCATGCGAACGAATCCATTAACGCTGATCGATTTTTATAAAGCAGACCACCGCCGGCAATACCCTGATGGCACCGAGCTGGTCTACAGTAATCTGACGCCCCGCAGTAGTCGCGTGGCAGGCACTGATGAGGTCGTATTTTTTGGCCTGCAATACTTCGTCCAGGAATACCTGATCGACCAGTGGAACGACGGGTTTTTCCGTCGGCCGAAAGCAGAGGTGCTGGCGCAGTATCAGCGCCGGATGGATACGGCCCTTGGCCCCGGCGCCATCGATGTGGCGCACATCGGGGCCTTACACGATCTGGGCTACCTGCCGCTGGAAATAAAGGCGGTAGCCGAAGGGACGCGCGTTCCGCTGAAAGTGGCGATGCTGACGATGAAGAACACAAAGCCGGACTTCTTCTGGCTCACCAACTACCTCGAAACGCTGATTTCCTGTGTGCTCTGGAAGCCCTGCACCTCGGCCACCACGGCGCTCACCTACCGCCGCGTGTTTGACCGGTACGCTGACGAGACAGTAGGTAACCGCGACGTCGTAGGCTGGCAGGGGCACGACTTTTCCATGCGGGGTATGTCGGGCGTCGAAGATGCGATCATGAGTGGAGCAGGGCATCTGCTGAGCTTCACCGGAACGGATTCGGTGCCCGCCATTGATTTTCTCGAAGCCTATTATGACGCGGATGCCGAGCGGGAGCTGGTGGGTGGTTCTGTACCGGCCACGGAGCATTCGGTCATGTGTATGGGCCTGAAAGATAGTGAGATAGCTACGTTCCGGCGACTGATCACCGCGGTCTATCCAGCCGGGGTAGTATCCATCGTGTCGGATACCTGGGATTTCTGGCGGGTCATTACCGAGTTCTTGCCCCGGCTGAAAGCCGATATCCTGGCCCGGGATGGAAAGGTCGTTATTCGGCCCGATTCGGGTGACCCGGTCAAGATCATTTGCGGCGACCCGGAAGCTGAGCCGGGCAGTCCGGCGTTCAGAGGGGCCATCGACTGTCTGTGGGAAACGTTTGGTGGCACCATCACCGGGAAAGGCTATAAACTGCTCGACAGCCACATCGGGCTGATCTACGGCGATAGTATCACCATTGAGCGACAACTACTCATTCTGGAACAACTGAAGCAAAAAGGATTTGCCTCCGTCAACGTGGTGCTGGGCATTGGCTCGTTCACCTACGAGTACGTCACCCGCGACACGTTCGGGTTTGCCGTCAAGGCTACCTACGGGCAGGTCAACGGGGAAGGACGCGACATCTTTAAAGACCCTAAAACAGATAGCGGGACCAAAAAATCGGCCAAAGGATTGCTGTGTGTCACGGAAGAGAAGGGCCGCCTGGTGATGCATGACCAACGTACCTGGGCCGACGAACAAACCGGCCTGCTACAAACTGTTTTCCTGGACGGAAAGCTGGTACGTAAACAAACGCTGGCCGAAATCAGACAGCAACTGCACCAACACAATGACCTATAACCTCGACTGGCTACTGGCCGAACACAGAACGGGCAAGCCGGTAAAATACCTGTTCTTCTGGGGGCATCGTCCCGAACGAGAGGGTTTTATTGGTAAAAGCTGCTTCAGCCAGTGGTGGCCGTCGGCGTTTACAGTCGACGGAATTGATTACGCCACCGCCGAGCACTGGATGATGGCCGAAAAAGCACGGCTGTTTAATGATGAAGCTATTCGCGGTCAAATTCTGACGGCCAAAACACCGGGCGAAGCCAAGAAACTGGGTCGCCGTGTACGTGGTTTCGATGCCGATATATGGCAAGCGGCCTGCTTCGACCTCGTTGTGACCGGTAATTTCCATAAGTTTAGCCAGCATGATGAGTTGAAAATGTACCTGCTTGGTACTGGCAATCGCGTGCTTGTTGAGGCCAGCCCCGTTGATCCAATCTGGGGAATTGGCCTGGCACAGGATGACCCCGCTGCGCTCGACCCAACACGCTGGCAGGGAACGAACCTGTTAGGCTTTGCCCTGATGACAGTGCGGGATAAACTGAACGCCACCGTCGACTAAGCAGGGACGTACCTGATCACGGACGAGCGCCGCCGCTTACGGCTTCCGCTTTGGCTTCACCGGCTTCTTCTGTCGGGCTTCGTCGTCTTCGGCGCGGCGTTGCTGCATGGTTTCGGTGCGGTATAGCTCCTTGGGTTCTAGGAAAGCAGTTGAGGTGAGAAGGCGTATTTATATCATTAGGGAATTCACCACCTTTGTTACAGGTTATATAACTGATTTTAAACACGCAGCCCAATGACGATCAAAATAAAGAAAGGCAGCGCACCCGTTGACGTGACACAGCAAATTAGCAAGGTAAAAGAGCCTAAAGCGTTTGACGTCAGCAAACATGCGGGTAAGGTAAAATGGGAGCAGGACCCATTAGTCTACCAACGCGAAAGTCGTAGCGATCAGTAGCATGCAACAGTACGTAGTTGATACAAACGCTGTTGGCTACCTGCAAAATGGGGCTCCTACTGTGATAGCTTTGCTGACCAACAGCCAATTGTTTATCTCTGAGTTGACTGAAATGGAACTGCTCTGCCGCCCACACCAGAGCAAGGCACAGCGTCTACTCACTCAAGAGTTAATCGATGATTGCGTAATAGTTAATCTCAGCGCTCAGGTAAAAGCAAAAGCGATCCAGGTAAGATTGGCAACCGGCATGAAATTGATCGACTCCATAATTGCTGCTACAGCCATTGTACTCGACATGCCTATACTTACTCATGATCAGGGCTTCGAACGGTTGGGTAATATGGCTACGGTGATCCTGTTTGAGCCTGACAAATCGTAATAACTTACTTCCGCTTTGGCTTCACCGGCTTCTTCTGCCGGGCTTCGTCGTCGTCTTCGGCGCGGCGTTGCTGCATGGTTTCGGTGCGGTCCAGCTCTTCCGATTCCGAAAAGGCTTTCCAGTCGAATTTCTCGTCGAAGGGGTCGAGGGCTTTCTGTGGGTCGAACAGGCGGAGATCGGAGGGAACGGCGCGGTAAGGCGTGAAGTCAGGCTTGTCGGTGAAGAGGTCAGACAGGTCGGTGGCACCCGCATCGTACTGGTTCAGGCAGGGCATGCCGAGGATATTCCAGAACGTTTTGAACACGCTGCCGAAACTGTAATGAACATGGCCCACGTAGTTGCGCTTCACCCAGGGCGAAATGACCAGTAGCGGGCTCCGGTGTGCATCGATATGGTCGACGCCCCCCTGCGGATCATCTTCCAGCACCACAACCAGCATGTTTTTCCATTCCGGCGTTTTCGACAGAAACTCAACAACCCGACCCAACGCCAGGTCATTATCGGCCATATAGCTTTCGGTAAAGGGAAAGCCAGCTTTAGGCCGTGGGTTCGTGCCGTGATCATTCGGCAACATCAGCGTCAGCATATCGGGCAAGGGTTTTTTACCAGCCGCCGACCATTTTTCGGTAAATTCCTTCATGAACAGATCGGCCCGAAACTGGTCGGGAATGGCCATGTTATAGGTCGGGAACGTGCGCGAGGTGCGGTCGAAGAGGGGGGCGGGCAGGGGGTAGTTGATCGTGTAGCGTTCGCCGATGTATTTCATCGTGCTGTCGCTGTAGGCCCCGGCCATTTCGACGCCAAAACCGAAATTGAAAAAGGTCTTCTTCCACCGTTCGAGGTGATCCCACATGGAACCGCCTTCATTATAATCTTCGGGATAAATAGAGCCCGCCGAGCCATAGAATGCCAGGTTGCCGGGCGCATCGGAGGAGTCGCGGAGGTTCCGTTTGCCTCCGTAGGCCGCTGCGGTGCCCGTTTCTACCCACTCGTTCGGGTACGTGTTCACCATCCAGCGGTGCCCGTCGGCCGACACGTCGGAGTCGCAGTAAAAATTATCGGACATGGCAAACCGACGGGCCAGGGCGAGGTGATTGGGCATCACGGCTGCTTTCTCAACGGTCTGGTTGGTGCGTCGGTTTCGGGCGGTCACCCCCACGCCGTAGCGCGTCAGCGTTGAGTCTCCATTGCCGCCGGTATGCTGCCCCAGCACTTCGTCGTAGGTGCGATTTTCTTTGGCAATGAACACAATGTGTTTGATGGGCGAAGCACCTTCGGGGCGTTTCTGGCCCGCATAGGCGGGCACCGGATTGCTGGTCGCGGGTACGTTGCCAATGGGGGTAAAGGTGAAGTTATTCTGAATGACCTGCTCCGTTTCGGTTTTCAGCGCGGCATCGGTCGGTATGTCCATGACCGATACGGTGCCGTTCATCAGGTTGCCGATGTAGCTCCCCCGTTCACCAAGCCGGAAGGTTTTCCCGCCGTTAGGGCCACTGCCGAAGCCTTTCGCGTTGGCGACGATCAGCTTTTTGCCGTCGAGGCTCACCTTTATTTTCGACGGAAACCAGCCGGTGGGAATATGGCCCGTTACGGTCAGCGTAGGTACGTCGACCACGGCTACGGCGTTGATACCGGCTTCGGCCACAAACAGCCGCTTCTGGTCGGGCGACAGCGCCAGCCCGAACGGGATCACGCCACGGAGCTTACCCAGGCGGGCGTCGGGCGTGAGGGCAATGTTTTTGATGACCTTACTGGTCTTCACCTCGATGACCGATACGCAGTCGTTGTTGCCGTTGCTGACGAATACATACTGCTCCGTTGCCACCACGGAGTTGGGGCTCGACCCGCCCACCGCCGGAAAATCTTCGACCATCTGACCCACCAGAAAACCCGTTTTTACCTTCGCCGTCACCGTGGGGAGAGCCTGCCCCGCCCCGTTTCGGCCAAGGGCGGGGTTGCCAGGGCGAACGCTCCAGACCGAAAAAGCTTCGGGGGCGTTCGGGTCGCCCAGCGCCGGAACGCCCCGTTTTTCGTCGCCTTCACGCATTTCTTTCGAGCCGTATTTCGACGAGGGGTAGTCGTGCGCCGTGCGTTTCAGGTCGTTCCTGTCAAGGTCGGTGAAAGGTTTATACTCGAAAACGCCCACGTTGGCCACATACGCCGTGGTTTCATCGGGCGAGAGGGTCACGCCAAACGGGTAGCGGCCCGTGGGTACGTTGTGCCGAATGGTTCTGCTGGGTAGGTCGAGGACGATAAGCCGGAAGCCGATCTGATCCACGGCGTAGAGCGTCTTGCCATCGCGGGTCAGGGCCATATCGCCGATGTAGCCATGACGGTACGCTTTCTGACTGCAACTGATGGTTCCTGCCGGTTTGCCGGTGGCCAGGTCGAACAGGAAGATCTTGTTGGTTTCGCCACCCGCCACGTACACGATTTTGTTGTCGGGCGAAACGGCCAGGCCCATGAAGCAGGCTTCCAGGATGCCGTTGTCGGTCTTCACCCCTTCGGGCACCTGCCGAACGGCCGGCGAATCGCTCAGCGCGTTGCGGATAATCGAGATCGAAAAGGGGTTGATGCCGGAGTTCGCCGTAATCACCGTTTGTCCGTCCGGGCTCAGGGCCAGTCCGTACGGGTGCGGTGCCGTTTCGATCTGCCGGCCACGCGGTGTAATGAACCGGCCGTTCGGAATGACTGTTTTCTTTGCCTTGTCGATCTGCGTATAGGCGTTTCCGGCCGGTGCTGTGAGTAGGTAGCGCGGGGCTTTTTGCGCAAACGCATTCAACGCCAGCGATAAGAAAGCGAGGGTCAGGTAGCGAGTCATTCGGTTGATAGGCTGAACGGAGAAAAACAAACTAGTGCATTAAAGCGAATCAGGCGTGCTGTAGCGCGATAGAAAGTACGCCAGGTCGGGGGTGGGCAGGCCGGGAATCTTGGCCTGTTCATCCCAGAGCCGTACCTGGATGATCTCCTTAAAATAAGGATGCAACAGAAAACGGCTGGACTCCTGGGCCGTCATGGGGCCACCCTGCATCAGCAACGTCTGCACGCTGGCTTCCGACAACTTGGCCGCATACGCCTTGTTGGTGGCGACCAGGAACCGTTTGGCATTGACATGATTCTCGATCAACTGCGCCATTTTCTCCGAAAAGCCCAGCTCCCGCAGAAAATCGGCGCCCAGCTGTTCATGATCCACCCGGCCATAGTCATCCATGTGGTCGGCCGCATCGTCGGATGGTAACAGGTGACCAATATCATGCAGCAAGGCGGCCAGAATAACCTCCTTATCGGCGTTGGCTGTTTCGGCCAGTTGAGCGCACTGCAACGCGTGCTCCAGTTGCGAGACGGGTTCACCGTAATAGGCGTCTTGCCCGCGCTGGGCAAAGAGTTGCTCGATCATACGAAAGGAATAACAGATTAATACGCGGATTGTACGGATTATGCAGCTTGACGCAGATTTTGGCCTTAAGCGGAGCAAATCCGTCTTGACTCTAAAAATCCGTGTAAATCTGTACAATCCGTAAAATCCGCGTACTAGTTAACCTACTATTGCAATAACCACATTGTGGCGTTGATGTCATCATTGCCACCATACTGGCTGGTCAGGGCCGCCTTCAGGTTATCGCCGTTGGTGGTCCGTTCGTTCGAGGGGTACAGCCAGCGTTTCGGAATCCGGGCGCTGTTGCCGGTGCCTACGCCCGTCAGGAAGGTAGGAACACCCGTCCGGCGCTGGTTGTAGTAGGCTTCCAGCCCCGAATTCTGGAAAAACGCGAGGTATTTCTGCGTCAGAATCTGATTCAGCCCCGTGGCATTGTTGCCCGCGTATTTCACCGACGACTGCGCCAGGTAATCGCTCATGCTGACCTTTACGGTGTAGTTATCGAAGTTGACAATGCCGCCATCGCGCGAGAACGTAACGGTGTTGTCGCCGTCTTTCAGCCCGTAAAAACCCATCGATGCGGCGATACCCTGCTGGTAATACGTATCGGCATTGCCCGACGCCCACCCCCGGTTAATCCCCTCGGCCATGTTGAACATCAACTCAGGATAGCCGATGATGAAGACGGGTTCGCCCAGGTACGTTGTGTAATAATGTTTCCGGTTCTGGAAGGAATACTCGCCTTTCAGCACTTTCGTCGACATATCCTGTAAATCTTCGCCCGACGAAGCCCCCACAAACGCCGCAAAATCAGTTGGCTTGAGCCCGGTCGCCAGTTTGGCCGACGCTGGTTCGGCTACCACAAACACGCGCGGGTCTTTCCGCTCGACCAGCAGATCGATGTACGTTTTGGCCATGTTTTCGCGCGTGGCGTTCTGCCCGAAATTGTCCTGATTGCGTGGGTATTTGTTCTGCGTGCTGTTATGGATGTATTGCAGGTTGTCGGCCATACCGGTCAGCAGGGGGTACTTCGTTGGGTTGCCAATCATCTCGGCGAACTTCTGCCTGATGGTCAGGTCGGTATCGGCTTCTTTCCTGCTCAGGCTGATCAGCACCCGAATGCGATACGCGTTGATCACTTTCTGCCACTGGCGCAGGTTGTTGCCCAGGTAAAAGTCGCCCGCCAGCGTGTTGTCGCCCCTGGCAATGATCGTGGCCATGTCGCTGTTGGCCTCATCGAGCCACTTCAGAATCTGGATATACACCGACTTCTGCGAATCATACTTCGGCGTCAGGTTGGCCTGGTCTTTCAGCGCGTCGGTCAGGGGTATGTCGCCCACGCGGCGGGTCATGTTTTCGTAGAAATAGGCCCGGAAGAACTTGCCCAGCGCCGAGTAGGGGTTTACGTCGGCAGCGCCCGCCCGTTTGGCTTCGGCTTCCATCTTCACCACGTCTTTCAGCGTAAAGAAGTTCAGGCTGGTGGTCGTCCAGGTGTATTCGTTCGTTGCGTAGTAGTTGTAGTTCGAGCAGTAAAACTGGTTATACCGCTGCTCGCTACCCCAGGGTGAGTACGTAACCCCAGCGAAACCCGACGGGCTGTTCTGGCTGTCGTACATATCGTTGAGAATGCCCTTCAAGACCAGCGAAGCCGGGGCGTTAACAGCCCGGTTCGGGTCTTTTTCGAGTTCATTGAACGGCTTCTCGCAGGCCGACACCAGCAGCGCAATGGCGAAAATGAGCAGAAGAAAATGATATGGTTTCATTGTGTTGGGAGGTTTGGCCCCACCCCCGGCCCCTCAAAGAAGGGGAGGGGAGTTGTGCGCTGGAATAGCTTCGCCAATCAGCAGAGCATTATCCCCCTCCCCTGAAATGCAGGGGAGGGGCTAGGGGTGGGGTACTCTTAAAACGTCAGATTAATATTGACACCGTAGCGGCCCGTGGTTGGTGTTTGTAAATCAGACCGGCCGCCGCTGGTGAACTGATCGAGGTCGATGTCGGTCCGTTCGGCGAAGTAGAGCAGGTTACGGCCCACGAACGAGATCGACGCCTGCTTGATGCCCAGGCGGTTTACAGCCTTCTGAGGAATGGAATAGCCGATTACCACCTCACGCAGTTTGGCAAATGACCGGCTGATGATGTTGCCGCCATCGAAACCATACCGCCGGGCGATGTAATCTTGCAGGAACGCCTTGGTGGTGTTGGGCGTAAACTGCAATTCAGCGTAGTTGGTCACGTACCCGTCGGCATTGTAGTTGATGCTGGCCCCGTTGCTGACCTGAACGCCTTCGCCCAGATACGATTTGATGCCTTTCGTGTCGTTCAACCGGGCAATACCCATCTCGCCCTGAACGGTGTTGATGATCCGGCCACCGGCATACGCTTTCTGCTGTACGTAGTCGGAGATAACGCCACCCACACGACCGTCGAACTGGAAGCTGAACGTGAAGTCTTTGTAGCTGAAACGGTTGTTCAGGCCCCATACCCAGTCAGGGTTAATGTTGCCGACATACTGCGCCACAGGAGTACGCAATGGACGGCCACCGGCATCGTTGATGATCTGCCCATCGGGCGTGCGTACGAACGTAGACGTGTAATATTTATCGGTGCGGTCGCCAATCTTGAAGAAGGTGTTCAGCGCCGTTACGCCCGGATAAAACTCCTTAAACACCTCCTTGTAGGTCGACCAGTTGGCCAGCACGCTCCAGTTCAGCCCGTTTGGGTTGGTCAGCACTTTGCCGGTCAGCGACAGTTCAACCCCTGTTTTCCGGGTCTTGATCCCGTTCACCAGGAGCGACGAATAACCCGTTGTTTCCGAGATCGGCAGGTTGAAAATCCGGGGGCCGTCGTCGCTGATAAAATACGCGGCATCGAAGGCCAGGCGGTTGTTCAGGAAGCGGGCGTCCAGACCGGCTTCCAGTTGCGACGTGCTATTGGGCTTGATGTTCGGGTTGTTCAGCGCGTTGGTGTAGTAGGCCGTTGAGGTGTTGTTCACCGTTAAAGGCGTGCCATACACGGCTGAATTCTGATAGGTTGGGCCATCATACGATGACGCATATTGCTGACCATAGCCCAGCGACCAGTTCGGAACGCCAATGGTTGGGGCGGTGAGGCCGTCTTTCACGTTGGCATAGGAGGCCCGTACTTTCAGGAACGAGATAGCCTGTGGCAGTTTCACATAGTCAGATACAACCGTGCTCACGGCCGCAGACGGGTAGAAGAACGTGTTGTTGCCAGCGGGCAGAGTCGACAGTTTATCCATCCGGCCGGTTGTCGACAGCGTTACCATATCTTTAAACGTGAAATCAGCAGAGTAGTAGGCCGATAACACGCGCATGTCGGCGGTAAAGTTCGAGGCAATGACCGGGTTGAGCGAGTTGGCGAAGTTGTACACGCCAGGTACGTTCAGGTAGTTGGTCGAGGTGTAGTTCGAGTTGTAATTGTATACCCGCATATTCCCCCCGGCAACGGCATTCACGTTCAGCACCGGATTAATCCGTTTGTTGTATTTCAGCAGCAGGTCCGTGTTGCTGTCGATCAGGTTCCGGCGGTCTTCGCGGTAATCGCCTTTCCCCTCTTCCCGGCCGTAGGTAGTGGCCGAGTAGGGGAGTTTCTCGGTCCTGAGCAGGTTCCAGGTCGATACCTGGGTACGTAGTTGCAGGTCGAGGCCGTCGGCGATGGTGTATTTCAGCGACGTTTGGCCAATGATGTCGGTTTTGTAATGCCCCCGCAGCCATTCCTTGGCCGTAAACCAGGGGTTGTTGTAGCGCTGGTATTCGGCGTAGATCTGCTGCGTACCTTCCTTGCCGGGTTGCCAGTAATTTTTTAGCTGGTCCACATCCCAGTCGGCACCCCCCCAGATCACCATGTTGTAGATCATCGAGTTGGGGCCGTAGTCTACGTCGGGGATGTTCGGCGTGTACTGGCGGTTCACCTGAATGTCGCCTTCAAACCGCAGGCGGTTCGTGAAATTATAGCCTGTGTTGATCTTGAATGTCGTGCTGTTCAGCTGCGTATTGGGTACCAGACCGCGCTGGTAATTATGCGACACGGAAAAACGCAGGTCGTATTTTTCGCCCGAAGCCGATACCGCCACGTTGTTGGTCGACAGCATACCAGCCTGTAAAAAACGGGTCAGGTTGTCTTTACCGCGGGCTACCCAGGGCGTGCCAATGCGTTTGCCGGTAGCCGGATCAACCGGGCTGTCGTACTGCGGAATCAGCTGCCCTTCAAAACGCGGCCCCCAGATGTCGTAGTCACCGTCGTTTTTTCCGCCACCTTTGCCGTCAACGAACTCATAGACGCCATGGTCGCCGGGGCCGTATTCGTCCTGCACTTTCGGGATAGCCAGAAAGCCATTGTCGACCATCTGGCTGGTGTTCACCTCAACGGCAAAGCCACGCTTGTCTTTGGTGCCGCGCTTGGTCGTGATCAGAATGGCTCCGTTCTTTCCCCGGAAGCCATACAGCGCGGAGGCCGACGCCCCTTTCAGCACCGAGTAGGTCTCGATATCGTCGGCGCTGATGTTCCAGGTATCGGAGTTGATCGGTACGCCATCGACCACGAAGAGCACGTCGGTATTACCCCGCAGAACGATGTTGGGCCGACGAAGCAGTTCGGCTGAAGCACCGATGGTCAACCCCGCCACCTTGCCCACCAGTGAGTTGACGGCGTTGGGCTCGCGGGCCTTGACCAGTTGTGCGCCGTCGACCGATTGAATGGACACGCCGATGTTCCTGACGTCTTTCTTGATGCCCAGAGCGGTTATTACCACTTCGTTAAGCGTGGAGGCCGCTGCCTTCAACGACACATCCACGGTTGAGCGCGGTTGGCCGCTGCCATTGCCAATAGCGATCTCCTGCGTGTCGAAACCGATAAACGAGAAGGTCAGCGTCCGGTTCTGGCCAGGTACGTTCAGGGTGTAGCTGCCATCGGCGCGGGTGGTGGTACCAAGGGTTGAGCCTTTGATGAGGATAGAAACGCCCGGCATAGCCTGCTGGTCGTCAGCAGAAATCACCTTGCCGGTAACCGTAGTTTGTGCCATCAGTGACCCTGATAAGAAGAGAAGCAAACAGCAACTCAGCAGGTGCCTGACCGGCAAATTAAGTATACATACATTCATGACGATAGGGATATGGTTGATTCACCACAAAACTATCGAGGAGGTATTGCGTGAGTATTTTCAGGTTGTTACCAAACTGTGTCGTTACAGGTCGGCTAGTAAAAACTCGTTAACGATTCGCTAATGTGCCGGTGAACAGGTGTGAGCAAGCGGCTGAACGGTGGCCTGATTAGGCGCGTTATAAAGCCAGATGACGCACCCGGCCTACACCGATATTTCACTCGCAGAACTCGAGACGTTGCGCCAGCAAGCCAACGCACTGGTTGTAGACGTTCGCGATGATTGGGAATTTGATGAGTTCAACCTGGGCGGGGTAAACATCCCGCTGGCCGATATCCGCGCCCGTCGCGCCGAACTGGTACCGTACGATCCGGTCATTGTGCTCTGCACCAACGGCGTGCGTAGCCGGGTGGCCGCCAAAGACCTGCGCCGCCACCCCGAATTCAGCGAAAAAACGATTTACCACCTGCATGGGGGTATTGCGGAGGGGGAATAAAAAGGAGTTTACCGTTTACAGTTTGCTGTTTACTGTTGCGCTGCTGGCTTATCATCACGTGCCCTGGCAGCGCAACAGTAAACAGCAAACGGTAAACAGCAAACTCCGTCTACGTTACAATCACAAACTTGGCTTTTGCTTCCTGTTTCTCTTCATGCGGTATGTAGAACTGCATGAGTTCGTGCACATTGAGGCGGATGTTTTTTGAGATCTGGTTCAACGGCAGGTTGTTCCGCTCAATTCCGAAGGGGTTCTGGATCTCTTCGCCGATCAGTTCCAGCCCAACCAGTATATAGGACATGGCTACCACGGCTGGAATGGTCAGGTAACCGTATTCGTCGATGATGATAAAGGGCATCACGAAGATGTACATCAGGATAAATACTTTGATGAAAAAGCTGTACGAGAAGGGAATCGGCGTGCTTTTGATCCGTTCGCAGATACCCGCCACGTCCAGGAAGACCAGCAGCATGGTACTTAAATTGATCAGGTGCGCATCGGTGAACAGGCCTTCACGGTACAAACGCTCCGTGCGGACCTGCAGTTGGGCCACAACGCCGTTGGGTACGTGGTCGTAATGCGTTAGTTCGCTTAGTTCTCCGATACCGGCCGGTTCCAGCCCATCTGATTTGATGTCGTTACGGAGGTGGTTCTCTAACGAAAAGGCGAAATTAGCGATCATTTTCGTGTAGAAAAGCCGGTCTTCCGTGCGTTCCGTAGGGATCACGGCGTTCAGGTACGCGGCCAGATTACGGCTGTTGTTGACGAGTGTTCCCCAGGCCCGGCGCCCTTCGTAGAAGCGGTCATAGGCAGTGTTGGTCCTGAACAGCAGTAACAGACTGAGCAGAATGCCCATCGTCGACAGAAATTCGGTGGGTGTATCTTTCAGGCGCAGATCAACGACCCAAAGTTCCAGGAAGGTAACCCCCGTTACATAGAGGGCCACCCAGAACAAACGTCTGAAAAGCGAAAAGGCGGTGGGGCTGGCGTGGAAATGCCAGATGGCCGAAAACCAGTCATTTTTACTGTAGGTAATCATTTAATCAGTTGGCTGTTTACAGTTTACCGTCTTCTGTTGCGCTGCCAAGGCCTGTCACGTTGATGTAGCGAAGCAACAGAAGACGGTAAACTGTAAACAGCCAACTGATTAAAGAGTTATGTTACCACTAAAGACACGCTGGGCGGGCCCGATCAGGTAGATGTCCGTAAACGAACCGTCGGACTGAGGGGTAAAGGCCACGCGCAGATTGCCTCCGATCGTACGAATGGATACGGGACTGGCAAGATTTTGCTGCTGATAAGCGACTAATGCCGCTGCCGTGACACCGGTACCGCAGGAATAGGTCTCATCTTCAACCCCCCGCTCGTAGGTACGTACAAACAGGCCATTTCCTTTTACCCGCTCCGTGAAGTTCACGTTGGTGCCACCCGGCGCAAAAGCCGGATCGTTTCGTAGCTGGCGGCCTTCATTCACCACGTCGTAGGCAGACAGGCCATCGAGGAATTTGACCACATGGGGCGAGCCGGTGTTCAAGAAGGTATAGCCGGGTTGGGAATCCACGCCGGGTACGTCGCCCATTTTCAGGCGAACTTCTTCGCCATCGACCTCAGCCAGGTGTTCACCATCAACGGCCAGAAACCGGGTGTGTGTTTTGAAGACGCCCAGGTCGTGCGCAAAGCGAACAATACACCGCCCACCGTTTCCACACATACTCCCTTCGGCCCCGTCGGCATTGAAGTAGACCATCCGGAAATCGTAGTCTGAGTGGTTCTGGAGCAGAATAAGCCCATCGGCACCAATGCCAAAGCGACGGTGGCAAAGTTGGGCCACCAATGATTGATTATGGGTGGGAAACGTATTGTTCCGGTCATCGATCAGAATAAAATCGTTGCCGGTTCCCTGGTATTTGGCGAAAAGCATGGAAAAATAGTTTACTGTTTACAGTTTGCCGTTTACTGTTGCGCTGCTGGCTTATCATCACGTGCCTTGGCAGCGCAACAGTAAAACGGCAAACTGTAAACAGTAAACTATTTTTAGTTTAGGCTAAACAAAGAAAGGTTGCTCATGAGCAACCTTTCTTTGTTTAGCCTAAACTAAAAATCTATGCGGCAGCTACCGGGGCTGGTTTCCGGATGATCCGCTCTTTTACACGGGCAGCTTTACCCTGACGGCCACGGAGGTAGAACAACCGGGCGCGGCGTACCTTGCCAAGACGTACTACTTCAATCTTATCGACGTTTGGCGACAGCACCGGGAAGATACGTTCAACACCGACACCATTCGAGATTTTACGAACCGTAAAGGTCTCGCCGTTGGTGTTTGGGTTGCGACGCTGAATAACCGTACCAGTGAAAAGCTGGATACGCTCTTTGCTTCCTTCGCGAATCTTAACGTGTACGTTTACCGTGTCGCCGGCGCGAAACACGGGGATGTCGGAACGCCGTTGGGCGTTGTCGGCTTCCACTAATTTAATCAGCTCACTCATGACCGTATTGTATATCGTCAGGATATTTTTTCAAAATCGAGCCGCAAAGATAGTACTTAATTCGTTGTAAGAAAATAGTTTTGCTCAAGACAGCTCCCTTAATCAGTATGAAAATCCTTAACGTTGACCAGATTCGTCAACTTGATCAAGCTACTATCACCTATGAACCCATAGCGCCCATCCAATTGATGGAACGCGCCTCACAAGCCTTCGTTGATTGGTTTATGAGCCGTTACGACGCGTTTACGCCCGTGAAAGTGTTCTGTGGCCTTGGGAACAACGGCGGTGATGGACTGGCAATTGCCCGCCTACTGGTTCAGGCTAATTACATCGTTGAGGTATTTGTTGTCCGGTATGCCCCCCGCGAATCAGACGATTTTGCGCACAACCATCGGCGGTTAAAATTACTTATAAATCCGCACTACATTGAAAATCCGGGCGATATGCCCACGCTTCGCCAGCGGGATGTAGTGATTGACGCCATTCTGGGATCGGGAATATCCCGTCCGGCCGAAGGGCTGGTGAAGATGGTCATCGAGCGCATCAACCGGGCACCGGCGCAGGTAATCTCGGTCGATATTGCCAGTGGCCTTCAAAGCAACCAACCCAACCAACCCGACGATGTAACGATCTGGCCCGACCATACCGTTACGTTCGACCTGCCTAAGCTAGCCCTGTTGTTGCCGGGTAATGCCCGCTCGGTGGGCGAGTGGCACCTGGTCGATATTGGGCTGAATCGCCGCTTTATTGATCAGGCCCCTACACCCTATTATTATACAACCGAAGCAGAAGCCCGCTTGCTGCTTCGCCGCCGTGAGCGGTTTTCCAACAAAGGGTCGTTTGGGCACGCGCTGTTGCTGGTGGGCAGTTACGGCAAAATCGGAGCTGGTGTGCTGGCCGCTAAGGCTTGTTTACGGTCAGGTGTTGGCCTGTTGACTGTGCAGACGCCTGGCTGTGGGTACGTTCCTATGCAAACAGCGGTGCCCGAAGCGATGTGCCGCCCCGATGTTGATGAACGTATACTGACTGGCCCAAGTGATGTCGACGGGCCTTCGCTCACCGACTATGCGGCTATTGGTATCGGGCCAGGTATTGGAAAGGCGCCAGAAACCGCCCGTTTTCTGCGCGAAATCCTGACCAATTTCAATAAACCGGTAGTGGTTGATGCCGACGCGCTGAATTTACTGGCCGCTAATAAAGACCTGATCGGGCTGTTACCCGAAAACAGTATCCTCACGCCACATCCCAAAGAGTTTGAGCGGCTGACGCAGCGGTGGCAAAATGACTATGATAAGCTTGAGCTGTTACGTGAATTTGCCCAGCGCCAGCAGGTAGTCGTGGTGTTAAAAGGGGCCTACACGGCGGTAGGCCTGCCGAATGGTGAAGTGCATTTTAACTCGACCGGAAACCCTGGCATGAGCACAGGGGGCACAGGCGATGTGCTAACGGGGCTGTTAACAGCGCTACTGGCTCAGGGCTACGACCCGGTCGAGGCCGCCGTCTTAGGCGTATTTGCCCATGGACAGGCAGGCGACAGGGCTGCTCAGGCCCGAGGGCAGATCGGCCTGATTGCCACTGACGTTGTAGAGACCTTAAACTGGGCGTGGTAAATTATGCACAGCCTGGCGGCCTGTTTGTGGAATAAATTCTACAGTTAACAGGCTTTCGGGAAGCTGTTACCTTGTATTGCCTAACCATTTGATAATTGAGATTGAAGGGAGTTCCGGTATAGATGCCGTTGAATCAGTTGTGTAGGCACGTAATAGGTACGTACACTGGTTCCGAGCAGGTTCGCGTCAAAACGTTTGTTATCCGGGCATCAATTTTGCCCCAGGATAAGTAACAAATTCTAAACGAACCGTCAAGATGGGTAACTACACGCAGCGTGAATGGCGAATGGGCCAGTCAAATTCTAAGTCATCGGCCGATTTGGGTCAGACCGCGGCTCTGGGAGGTGGCACTGTAGCTTTATTCGCCTACATTATCTATCATTTTATTTACCCACTTATCGCCAAAGGACTGCTGTTCTAACGCGAAAGGAATATACATACAACAGAAGGCCGAAACTCTTGCAGGTTCGGCCTTCTGTTGTATAAACGTGTTGATACTCATGCGTTTGAGCAAGTTATTCGGGCAGAAAACGAAAAATGTTGCGATAAAATAACATATTGCGTACCTACAAACAGCCCACTTGCCAATGTCCTATCCACTTGATGAACTGACTCCCGATGAATCGCTACGAGCTGACAATCAGATCAAACTGCTCAAGCTGGAGCTAGAGCATGATGTGCGATTCAATGAATTCGATGAGGCTACTCCGCCCGCCGACGTAGGTGAGTTTCTGGATAGCCTCTTTGCGTTCGAGGCGATGCATAAAAACCTGTCAGATCGTGGCCTCATCACCGAGCGGTGCGATGCATTCATTCAGGCGTTGGCCCAACAACAAGTCACTGCGTTAATTGCCAGTTTAGACAGTCGCTTTCTTATGCCAGACCCTGCCACAGGCAACCCGATTGTGTTACCCGAAGTAGCTACGAGCCTGGATAAACTGGTTGATAGCTGGTGGCCGCGCTCACCACATGGCGGATCAGTGGCTGACATTCAGTTTCACGGACAAGGCGAAATAGCGCAGGCGGAACTACTGGTCTGTCTGGGCCTTGACGATGATCCCGATCTTATCGATAAACCAGGAACAGCCTATCTGGGCCTGGTGAATGATTCCTGGACGATCCAGAAAATTGTCTTCGACGACTGGCAGCTAGGGTAACTTACCGCAGCGCCAGGTACGTTACCAGGGCGGAGGCGTAGGCCAGCACACTCATGTAGCCCAACTGCACCATTGGCCATTTCCAGCCTTTGGTTTCGCGGTAGGTCGTGGCAATCGTGCTCATGCACATCATGGCAAACACGTAAAAGACCAGCAGTGACCAGGCTACGGCAGGCGTGTACATAGGGCCACCCGTGTCGGGGTTACGTTCATCTTTGAGGCGTTGTCGAATGGTTGTATCATCATCGGTGTCTCCCGCGCCAAGGCTATAGATGGTCGACATGGTGCCGACAAACACTTCGCGGGCGGCAAACGACGCCAGTAAGGCCACGCCGATTTTCCAGTCATAGCCCAATGGCCTGATAGCTGGCTCAATGAAGTGGCCAAAGTGGCCTGCGTACGAAGCTTCGAGACGTTGCGCAGCAACGGCGTTGGCAAGCTCATCTGCCGAACGACCTTTCTGTTCCTGCCGGACACGCGCTTCTGCTTCGTCCATCCCATTGCCAGGGCCGTAGCTAGCCAACACCCACAGGATGATAGAGATGGCCAGAATCACACGGCCAGCTTCCCAGACAAAGGAACGGACACTTTCCCAAACCGTCAGGCTGACGTGGTTCCAGCGGGGCCACTTAAACGTGGGTAGTTCCATCACAAAGAGGCTACGCTCTTTGGTTTTCAACACTTTCTTGAATACCCAGGCCGCTGCTAATGCCGACACCAATCCCAACAAATAAAGGCTCATCAGCGCCAGCCCCTGCATATTGAAAAGGCCGGCAACGCGTCGGTCGGGAACAACCAGCGCAATCAGGATGGTATAGATAGGCAGCCGGGCCGAGCAACTCATCAGCGGGGTAACCAGAATGGTAATGAGCCGGTCGCGGCGTGAGCCAATGGCTCGGGTGGCCATAATAGCGGGTACAGCGCAGGCTACGCCCGAAATCAGTGGAACCACACTCCGGCCATTCAGGCCGAATTTGCGCATGATACGATCCATTAGCACCATCACCCGCGACATATAACCCGATTCTTCGAGCAACGAGATAAGCAGAAAGAGCAGCGCGATCTGTGGGATGAAGACCAGAATGCCGCCAATGCCCGCCAGCACGCCGTCGGTAAGCAGATCGGTTAACGGGCCAGCGGGCAGGCTATCTTTCAAATTGCCGTTGAGCCACGCTACGCCTTCGTCAATGGCATCCATGAACGGAGTAGCCCAGGCGAAGATGGCCTGGAAAACCAGCAACAAAACCAGAGTAAACAGGACGTACCCCCAAACAGGATGGAGCAACACCCGGTCGATGCGTTGGCTCCAGGTGGGTTGGCCCACCGGGCGGGTATCGGTAACGGCGTCGGCCACTACGCCAGAGATAAGTTCGTAACGACGAATGGTTTCACGTACCTGGAAAGCCGGTTCGCTGAATGCATAAGTCGAGATAATCTTGTCGAGGCCTTCCCGCTGCGCTCTGTTCAGGAAGGTGAACCCGTCGTGCTGAATGATGTACTGAAGGGCGAGGTAGTTGTTCGTTAGACCGTATCGCTGCTTTGTGTCTTCCAATAAACCTGCCCGTGCGTCGGTTACTGACTCTGCCAGCACGGGATCTGTCTGCGGATCGAAGAAGAGCGTTTCGGCTAGTACCGGATCCTCCAACTGCTGTAAAATGGCTTTTTTCAGCAGATCCACACCCTCACCCGTACGGGCGTTAACGCGTACTACGGGAATACCCAGGCGCATTGACAACCGCACGGCGTTCACTTCCTGTTGCTGTTGCCGGGCCACGTCGAGCATGTTTAAGACCAGTACTACTGGTACGCGCAAATCCATGATCTGAGTAAACAGCAGCAGGTTTCGACGGAGGTTCGACGCGTCGAGCACAACAACAGCCACATCCGGGTAATCCGGATGATGGGGGTTGGCCAGGATGTCGGTAACGATTTGTTCGTCGGGCGATTTGGGGTAGATCGAATAAACGCCCGGCAGGTCAACAACGGTGGCTTCACGTTGAGGCGTCAGTGCCGCGGTGCCCGATTTTTTGTCCATCGTCACACCGGGGAAATTGCCGGTTTTCTGACGTAGACCTGTTAACTGATTAAAGAGGGATGATTTGCCGGCGTTGGGGTTGCCAACTAAAGCCAATACGGGCGACGTTTCCAAGGTAACATACGACCCCGTGGGCCGTTCTACTCAACAATAATGGTGGCAGCTTCTGCCCGACGCATAGACAGGCAGTAGCCCGATACGTTCAGGCAAATTGGGTCACCCATTGGCGCTTTGCAGTGTAAGCACACTTCTTCGCCGGGTAAGCAACCCATTTCGAGCAACTTGATCGAGGCCCACTGGTCATTGAATGACTTGATGCGGGCGCGTTCGCCGGGTTTCAGATCGGCAACAGTACGATTGCTCATAGTGTCTTTATTTAGACTTCATTTAAACAAACGCAACATTACGGCGAAAAGTTGAGAATTCCAGAAAAATTGAATCAGTAGCTTAACTGATTAAAAGCAGCAGGCTACTGGCGAATAGTTACACGGATTTTGCGGGTTACACGGATTTTGGCATGGCGTGGCTTATGGTACGCGTACCATAAGCCACCTACTAGTAGTTGAGCAAATCGTAGGCAAAGCGCAGAATGGTGGCCGCAATGACACCGAGAAAGAAAAGCCGGATGAAGCTATTGCCTTTTAATAACGCTAGCCGAACGCCAATGAATGACCCGGCCAGATTGGCGATAGCCATTGGTATAGCAACGCTGAAAAGCACCATGCCTTTGCTCGCAAAAAAAGAGAGGCTGGCGAGATTTGTAGCCAGGTTGACCCATTTGGCGTGAGCACTGGCCCGTAAGAAGTCGAACCCAAGCAGGCTAACCAACCCAAGTACCAGAAAACTACCCGTACCTGGCCCGAAAAAACCGTCGTAGAAACCAATGATGACCGCTAAGGCCACCATTCTGATCAACTGCTGGCGGTGGCTTAGAACGCGGTCTGTATGCTGGCCGAAATCGGGCTTTAAAAGCGTATAGACGAAAATGGCTACCAGGATCAGCAACGCCAGGGGACGCATGAATGTGTTGGGAACCTGGGTCAGCACCCAGGAGCCGGTGAGCGCCGCAGCAAAAGCAGCAATAGCCATTGGTATCAGCAGTGCCCATTGAAGGCTGACCCGGCGGCTATACTGAACGGCACTGAGCAACGTACCTACGCCGCTGGGAATTTTGGTGGTGCCGAGTAAGACAGGAATAGGGAATTGTGGCAAACTGAAGAGAATGGCGGGCGTCTGAACCAGGCCCCCCCCACCAACAATAGAGTCGATGAAACCGGCTAGGAAAGAAAAAAAGCAAAGAATAAGCAGCGTAGGCATGTCGGGCATCATGGCCGCAAAAGTAGGGGTCGTTTGGGCATCGTAGCGTATTTTTGCCGTTCTATGCGTGGATCATTAGTACAAATTGGGGCGTTGGTCGGCAAGGAGTTTCGGCTGGAATGGCGGCAACGCTATGCCCTCAACGGTATGCTACTGTACATTGTCGGGGCCGTGTTTGTCTGTTACCTGAGTTTCAACGCCCGTCGGGGACAGCTGGCTCCACTCGTCTGGAACGCTCTTTTCTGGCTGATTCAGCTATTTACGGCGATCAATGCCATTGCCAAAACGTTTGTGCAGGAGCGGGCCGGTCGGCAGCTTTATTACTATTCAATTGCCAGCCCGCAGCAGATCATCGTTGCCAAGATCATCTACAATACGGGCTTAATGCTGGTTCTGGCCTTCCTCGGCTTTACGGTTTACGCGTTTGTGCTAGGCAGCCCCGTTGACGATGTTCCCTTGTATATAGGGAGCCTGTTACTTGGCGCTATTGGTTTTGCGGCGTCGCTGACGCTGGTAGCAGGCATTGCGGCCAAAGCCGAAAATTCGGCCACGCTGATGGCTATTCTGAGCTTTCCGGTCATGCTCCCCCTGCTACTGTTACTACTTAAGGTCGCAAAAAATGCAATGGACGGCCTGGACCGGTCGGCGAGTAGCGATGAATTGCTAACTATTCTGGCGATAGACGCTATTGTGCTGGCACTTTCTTACCTGCTCTTCCCGTTTTTGTGGAAGAGTTAAAAATGAGTTTACTGTTTTCAGTTCGCTGTCTTCTGTTGCGCGGCTCAGGTACGTAACATCGAGCCAGCAGCGCAACAGAAAACAGCGAACTGAAAACAGTAAACATAAAAAATATGAAAGCAAATTGGTGGAAGGCCTTGACGGTCATTATTTTAACGTATACCGTATTCTGGGGATTTTTGGGCCCGACCCCTCGTCAGCCGATCTTGAACGAAAGCATTCGGAACGTGTATTTCCACGTGCCACTCTGGTTCGGCATGATCACCCTGATGTTCACCTCGCTGATTTACGCTATTCGCTATTTGCGGAAGGGTGATCTGGGGCATGACCTGGTATCGGTCGAATTTGCCAATACGGCGATTCTGTTCGGTATACTTGGCTGCGCAACGGGGTCAATCTGGGCCAACTACACCTGGGGAGAGCCTTGGCCAAACGACCCCAAGCTGAATGGGGTAGCCGTCAGTATGCTGCTTTATATGGCTTATCTGGTATTGCGTGGTGCCTTCGACGATGAACAGCGCCGTGCCCGTATCTCAGCGGTCTACAATATTCTTGCCTTTGCCGTATTTATCCCGCTCATTTTCATTTTGCCCCGACAGACCGATTCGCTGCATCCGGGCAACGGGGGAAACCCGGCGTTTGGGAAGTATGACATGAATAGCCAGATGCGGATGGTGTTCTACCCGGCCATCATTGGCTTTACGCTTTTGGGCGTTTGGATTACTCAGCTCCGGGTACGTCTCCGCCGCCTGCAACTGGCGCTGGAAGAATAGTTTCAGTCCGAGATTCTCCTATCAGGTTTGGCGACTATTGGAATAAATCACGCCGTATCTTTGTTCATATTTTAAGAGGCATGTCCTCTCCCCAACTTCATGATTCGCTCTTTTTTATCCCGCTGTAGTCTGTTGCTTTCGCTGTTGTTGATGGCCCAGACCAGCATGGCCCAGCAGACCGTTGAAATGGCCGATCAACTTCGGGCCGATGGCAAAATATGGGTGGTCGTAACCGTTGTTGCTGTCGTCTTTTTTGGCATCATCCTGTATCTCGTACGCCTCGATGGGCAGATCGGAAAGCTGGAGCGGGAGGTTAAAGGCAACCAACGTAAAGCAGGGCAAACAACAACGAATCTTAGCCGGTAACGTACCTGATACCCATTTACTGACCTATGAAACTTTCACACATTATTGGCATTATCGTAATCGCGGTGGCAATTGGCATCGTGGTGACCTCGTATGGTGATTCAAGCTCGTATGTCACCTTTGGCAAAGCAATGGCGATGGCAAAAGACGGCGACGAAGACATGGTCCATGTGGTTGGTAAGCTAAAGAAAGACGCATCGGGCAAAGCCGAGGGGGTTTTTTACCAGCCGCAGCTCGATCCCAACCACTTCGAGTTTACGCTCGTCGACAATGAGAATCACGTACAGAAGTGCGTGTATAATAGTCCCAAACCGCAGGATTTTGATCGGTCGGAGCAGATCGTAGTGATCGGTGCCATGCAGGGCGATCATTTCCAGACAAACAAGATTTTACTCAAATGCCCATCGAAATATCAGGACGGCAAACTGGAAGTAACGGAGCACGAAGCGCAGACGGCGAAGTTATGAGCGTTCAGGACATTGAACTAGCCATGCAATCGTTGTCGATTGATGAACTGGCGCAGGTACGTGACAAGGCCGTGGCCCTATACCAGGCTCGCTGGGATGCGCAGCTGGTGATCGATATGGAGTCGGGCCGGTTAGATGCCTGGCTTGACGAAGACAAGCAGGAGAAACGTAAAGAAGCAGCCCGTAGAGCGTAACAACGCGAGTTGAAAGGCCTCAACGGATACTAATAACCATTGACGGGAGTTCATCGTACCCGTCTGCATCAGTAGGTTCACTAACCAAGACGAACCTATTAGTTAACAAGTTATGAAAGATTTCACCGTTGGTAATGCGGGTCACCTCTTTGTCATCCTGTCGTTTGTAACGGCACTGGTAGCCACGTTCGCGTACCTGAAAACGACGCTGGCCCGCGAAGCGGCTGAAGAAAATCACTGGAAACGACTGGCTCGCGGGGCATTCTACATACACGGCCTGGCCGTAGTAAGCGTAGTTGTTTGCCTGTTCTCCATCATCTATAACCATCGGTTCGAGTACCAGTATGCCTGGAGCCACTCATCGCTGGCCTTGCCCGTCCAATACATGATCTCCTGCTTCTGGGAAGGGCAGGAGGGTAGTTTCCTGCTCTGGATGTTCTGGAACGCCGTATTGGGGATCATTCTGACCCGTACCGCCAGCCCGGCCTGGGAAGGCCCCATGCTGACGGTTTTTGCCCTGGTGCAGGCGTTTCTGACGTCGATGATATTGGGTGTCGTCTTTGGCGAGGTGAAAGTTGGCTCGTCGCCGTTTCTGCTGCTCAAAGATGCCATGCCCGACGCCCCGGTGTTCACCATGAACCCCAACTTTGTCCCGTCTGACGGAAAAGGGCTGAACCCGCTGTTGCAGAACTACTGGATGGTGATCCACCCACCCACGTTGTTCCTTGGCTTTGCGCTTTCGCTGGTGCCCTTTGCCTACTGCATTGCGGGGTTGTGGCGGAACCAGCCGTTAAACTGGATTCGCCCTGCACAGCCCTGGATGCTGGTTGGAGCCGTTATCCTGGGTGTAGGGATCATGATGGGCGGTTACTGGGCTTACGAAACCCTGAACTTCGGCGGTTACTGGAACTGGGACCCCGTCGAGAACGCGGTGTATGTACCCTGGCTCGTTATGGTTGCGGCCATGCACACCATGCTGACGGCGAAACGTAGCTCGGCCGGGTTGAAAACGGCCATTATTTTGACCGTTGCCCAGTTCCTGCTGATCCTGTACTCCACGTTCCTATCGCGTTCCGGTATTTTGGGTAACGCGTCGGTTCACTCGTTTACCGACCTTGGTTTGTCAGGGCAGTTGCTGCTATACATGATGGCCTTTGTGGTGATCGCGGTGGCACTGATGGCGGTGAAATGGAAGCTTATCCCAAGCGACGAGAAAGAATTGTCGATTTATAACAAAGAACTCTGGCTCTTTTTAGGTGCTATTGTGCTTTGTCTGGCTGGCTTTCAGGTAATATCGACTACATCGATTCCTGTATACAATAAAGTGGCCGAACTGTTTGGCAAGGCGTCCAATCTGGCTATGCCGACCAATCAGGTTGCCCATTACAACAAGTTTCAGATCTGGTTCTTTAGCTGCATTGCCGTCTTGACGGGTATTGGTCAGTATATCTGGTGGCGTAGAGCGGGTAAGGGAAACCTGAATACGTTGATGACACCGCTGGTACTGACGCTACTGGTCAGCGCGGCTATCATAGGGTTTGGTCAGATAAAGAACCCGGTATATATGGTGCTCCTGACAACGGCAGTATTTGCTATGATGGCCAATGGGTCTATCCTGTTGGGCGTCATACAGGGTAACTATCGACTGTCGGGCGGAGCCGTGGCGCACATGGGCATGGCCCTGATGCTGATCGGAATCCTTTTCTCATCGGGTTACTCGAAAGTGACGTCAATCAATAACAGTGGATTGCTGATCTCGAAGTCAGAAGAGTTTACCAAAAACGACAACAAAGAGAATAAGGAGAACGTCCTGCTGTGGCTGAACCAATCAGAGCAGATGGAAGGCTACCAGATGACTTACCGCGGCCAGAAAGTAGAGGTTCGTGATATGCCTGGGTACGTACCCCGCAAAGCCGTTGAGGTAATTGAAGGTGATTTCCGGGGCATTGCGCAGGAGAACCTTGAGCAGAATGGTAAGCTGTACCATAAAAAAGGGGATACCGTGGCGCTGTATCCCGAGAATGTCTATTACGAAGTAGAATACCGTGAACCGAGCGGCAAGGTATTCTCACTGTATCCACGGGCGCAGGTAAATGACCGGATGGGCCTGTTGGCGTCGCCGGATATTCGCCACAAAGCAGGTCGTGATCTGTATACCTTCGTATCGTCTGTTCCCGACCCAAATGCTGAAACAACCTGGGAGAAAACCGAAACCTATTCGGTCGCGATCCGCGACACATTCTTCCTGAACGATTACGTTGCGATTCTGGATAACGTGGTGAAGAGCAACGAAGTGAAGGGCATTGAGATGAAGCCCTCGGACGTTGCCGTGAAAGCGCAGGTACGTGTGCTCTACAAAGACCGGGAGGTGATGATGCAACCAGCCTTCGTTATCCGTGATGGCGCCATTGCCAGTCCGGCCGATATGTCGGATGAACTCGGAGTAAGGCTTCAGTTAAAAACCATCGACCCCAAAACAGGACAGTTCACGTTTGCCGTCAACAGAACGCAGCGCGATTATATCGTGATGAAAGCCTCTGAGAAGCCTCTGATCAACCTGCTCTGGATCGGTACGCTGGTGATGGTGATTGGCTTTGTTCTGGCTATTGTACGCCGCTACCGCGAGAACGATAAAATGGAAAGTAAGGCCGAGAAAAAAGTAGCACCGAAACTCCAGCTTCGGTAGTATTAATTCAACATCAACTACCGAGGCTGGCCCCGCAGCGGCGGACCGTTTCGGTGCTACCTATCATGAAACTACGCGATACCCTGTTACTTTGTGCGTTCATTGGTGCGTTGCTCCTCTGGATACTGGAGATTCGCCGGGTTGGGTTTTCGGGGAGTTACGACCTGCTGCTGCTGGCCATTGTTTTTCTGTTCGCCTTTCAGTTTTTCCGGGTACGTGACCAGCAGAAGAACAAAGACGTGTCGCCCACGATCAAACAAATGATCGACAAACGGAAGCAGGACGCTCAAAAGAAAGGCAAGAAATAGCCGACCGTCAATGACCTACTCCCTGCTTTTTGCCGTTCTGTTTGCGCTGGTTGCCACTGGTTTCTTTGCGGCGGTCGAAACGGCTTATACCTCAGTAAACAGACTGTATTTCGATCTACACGGCAAACAGGGCCCATTGGGTGAGAAACTGGTGTCGCGTTTCCTGAAAAATCCGATCCTGTTCGTTGGTACCACACTCACCGGGAACACGCTCTTTCTGGTGCTCTATGCCGTGCTGGGCGTAACGGTATTGAATCCGTTGCTGGAAGCGCTCTTGCCCGCCGATTTCGACAGCCCGATAGCCCTGCTGGCGATTGAGACGCTGATTCTGACGCTGATCTTTTTGCCCTTTGCCGATTATTTGCCCAAGAGCCTGGCCCTGATTCACCCCGATGCGTTTCTGGAGAAACTGGCCGTTCCGCTCTGGGTTATCTACCAGGGCATTGCGCCACTGGTTCGTGTACTGGTGGGCGCGGCCCGGCTATTCAATAAATATGTGCTGCGGCAAAACGTAGCAGAGTTACGCCCCGTTTTCGGACTTACCGACCTGAATAACTACCTCCAGCACCTGAACCAGAGCCCTGCTGAAGCCGAAGAGGATGGGCAGGTCGACGCCAAAATCTTCAATAACGCCATCGGTTTTCGCGACGTGCGGGTGCGCGATTGTCTGGTGCCACGCACTGAAATCGCCGCCGTCGCTACCGATGACACGATTGATGAATTAAGACTGATTTTTCAGCAGAGCGGCCATTCCAAGATCCTGGTTTATCGGGATAGTATCGACGACGTAATTGGCTATTGCCATGCATCTGGTCTGTTTAGAAAGCCCCAGCAGATCGAAGATATTCTATTGCCGATGCTGACCGTACCCGAAACAATGCCCGCACAGGATATGTTGCTTCGGTTTCTTTCTGAACGGAAAAGCATTGCCCTGGTTGTCGATGAATTCGGCGGTACGGCGGGCATGATCACCGTGGAAGACATCGTGGAGCAGATCTTCGGCGAAATTCAGGATGAATACGACGTCAACGAAGACTGGGTTGAGCAACAACTCGACGACCGGACGTACCTGTTATCTGCCCGCCATGAAATCGACGACCTGAACGAAAAGTACAACTGGGAACTGCCGGAGGGCGACTATGAAACGCTGGGTGGTCTGATCTTGTCAATCAATGAAGACTTACCCAATGTGGGCGATACCTTCGACATGGCACCGTACACGTTCATCATCGAATCGGTGCAGGGTACGCGTATTGATACTGTCAGGGTAACGGTAGGGCGAGGCTAGTAACGTGACGTCCTTGTCAATAAAAATGCCCGGCACTAACCGGGCATTTTTATTGACAAGGACGTCACAACTGACTGGCAAAAAGCCGTAGGGAGGTAGCCACGTTTTCGAGCCTGTTGACCGTTTGCTCCTGAATGTTCGAGTTCTGCGTCAATTGAGAAGTATGGTCGGCCAGGGTCATGAGCAGTTCGCGGATGCGGTCTGGGTCAGGGTTCGCAAGCTGCAACTGCCCCTTCAACTCCTTCAGTTTGTTTTCGATCCGTTCGGTAGTTGCATTTCCTTCAATCACCTGAAGCCAGCCGCTGACAAGCTTTGCGCCGTCGGTAGCGGAGGTAGTCGAAGAAGCGTGTTCGCCGAAAATGGCGGCTGTCTGGTCAAACAGTCGTTGATCCAATGCGTGTGAGGCCATGGTTTGCGTGTCAGAGGACGTTGAGTGATACTTCATTTGGTAGCGGTAGAACGGCTGGTATGCCTGTTTGTTTGCCGAAAAGAGGCAAAATGAGCCTTCGGAAAGGCGTGAGTCTACCCAGTGTGAACTCCTTTACCGATTGCCCGAAATGTCGGCGGTCGCTGGTGGCGTTGCCAGAGTATCATTCCATTTTATCTACCTGTCTTTTTATATTGGTATATATTTTAATGTTCGTATATGAAAAAAATATAACAAGAATAGTCTACAACTATAAAAGATGGGTAATGGCGGCAACGTACCTACTTATCCTGATTGCCGGATAAATCGGCGGAGGAATTAGGCGGTGGGGTAGCCAGCGGTTGTGTACCGGTCGTAGGCGGAGCGGGTTGTTCAGGTGTCGGAATGCCCGGTTTCACCGATTTAGATCCACCAAATAGCAGGCGGTTAAATGACCGGGTATAGAGCATGCTAATGCCGCCGCTGGTTGTCAGCGTGGCCGAACTAAGGCTCAACGTACCCAGCGCACTCTGCTGGTTGCGGTTATACATCTTGGCGCGTAGCCGTCCGTCGGGCGTGAGCCAGTATTCCAGTGTCCATTCGCCGAGCAGACTGGCCGCGCTCGCCTGGCTTTGTCCGTACGTAAAGCCACCGTCGCGGCTGACACGCAGGCGGTCATTGAGCAGTCGGTAGGAGACGCGCAGTTGCAGGTTGTTGAGCAGGTTATCGCTCGCTTGTGTGCCGGTGGCAGATCCCAGTACATTGCCTAGCGACACCCCAACATTCAGCTTTTCATCCACATTGGAAAAGAGCTGGCTCAACCGGTTCGACACAATTTCGCCCAGTGCATTGCCCACGCCGCCCTGCACGTCCTGACTGAACAGGTTGGAGCCTTCGGGTATCAACTGATTGAAAATCAACAGGCTACTGACCTGTTTGGTCAATTCCTGATCATTGCTTTGCAGCCGGTTCTCAAAGGCCGTAACCGCCTGCCTGAACTCCGACGACGCCGGGTATTCCTTCACTTTCAGGTCGAATCCAACGTCGGGGGTGGTCAGCTGGCCGGTTAGCTTAATGAGCAGATCAACCGGATAGCGGCGGGTGCGGTCGGGTGAATTGTTGTTTATGTTCGACGACGTACCTGACGTGGGCAGCAACGCACCCAGCGAGGTAAACTGAGTGTAGGCTGCCGTTACGTCGATCATGGCGCCGTAGGGGTCGCCTGTCCAGGTAATGCGGCTGTTGGGCCGAATCTGGAATTTCTTGTTCAACAGATTCTGGAACGTGAAGGTGTAATCACCCTGCGTGATCCCATACGTACCGGTCATTGTGAAATCACCCTTCGTATCGACATTCATGGCAATGCGCCCTTCACCGTACGTGCGAATAATATCGCCTGACTGCCGGTCGAATTGCACTTCGCAATAGGCATCGGGGGTGATATCAAACTTGAAATCCATGGTGATCCCCGACAGGTCAACGGCCTGATGGGCACTATCTTTCGTGGCCGTCTGGCGGCTGGCAAACTGAATATAATCCTGCTGGCTAACCGAGGCGGCGCCATCGAGGGGGATATACATGCGCGTGCCCTTGTTACTCTGCATATCAGCTTTCACCGTCAGGTTATCGAGTGGGCCAAAGAGTTCAGCTTTGCCGGTGATAACCGCCTGGCCATAGAAGAGGTCATTGTCTTTGGCGGTGGTGTTCATGATGCGGAATTTCTGCAAATCAGCATCGAACCCAAGCTGGAAGAACTTGAAATTGTCGTGATACACGCCACCACGAACCACGGCTGTATTCCCCTCGGGGTCACGCAGGATCATGCGACGCGTGACAATTTCGTTATCGCCGAAGTAAACGGTATTGTCAAAGAAGAGGTCGGCTTTCAGGTAATCGAACGTGGTGCGTCCTTTTTTGATATCAACTGAACCGCTCAGCAGGGGGGCTTTAGGTGTGCCCTTAACATCGACTTTCCCAACCAGGGTGCCGCCAAAGTTCGAGAAAAGCCCCTTGGTAAACGGCTCGGCCAATCGAAGTTCGGTGTTATTGAAGAGGGCCTGTAGCGCCAGCGAATTGGTTTTCAGGCCCGGCGTATACGTACCTGTCAGCGTAAACACATCGGCCCGGTCACGGATCAGGCGGGCATCGACATTTACCCGCTCGGCCAGCGGGTCATAGGCTCCCGAACCCACCACATCGCCAATCACGGCGTTTTCATAGGCCAGGCCGGTCACGTTCAACTGACTTTCAACAATCGCGGCCTTATACAGATTACGGAGCTGAACAGTGCCGTTTAAAAGACCTCCCAGCTTAGTGTTTAGCACCGGATTGAGCGAACTCAACTGAAAACTACGCGCTGCCAGATCCAGCCGGGCCGACGAATCGGTTGATACTTTGCCGGTGGCCGTAATGAATTGATTCTGATTGGAAACTGTGACATTCTGTAGCGTAAATTCATTGCCAACCATCCTGACGAGGCTTTCAGGATTCAACGTCCAGTCGGTATCCAGCAGGCGTAACTTCGACTGGCGGAAGGTAAGATCGATGGCATCGCCTTTGAACCGGAGTTCACCATTCAGGTCGGCCTGATTAGAGGTGCCTGTCTGACCGACGCTGCTTGTAAAATCAATATGGTCCTGATCCCACGAAGCCTCTACGTTCAGGTTTTGCGTAGGAGCCAGCCCGCCCAGTTTCTGCCGGGCCGACGATAGGACAGCCGATGCCAGCACCTCTTCCGAGTTCGTGAATTTGGACGTAGTCAGATCCAGGTCGGTCGGGCCAAACGCATAATCAGCCAGCCATAGCGAGTCGGTGGTAACGTTGGCTGTAATAAACTGGGTGTTGTCGGCCGTATAGCGGCCAACAAGTCGTGTGCCGGTAGCTACATAGGCAGGCAGGTTCAGGAACGTCAGTAATGGGCGGACGTTCCGAACCGTCATCAGGTAATCGACGTGGTAAGCGGCTGGCTTTTCGCGCAGGGAGCGGATCAGCTTGTCGGCATAATATGCTTTCCGGCCCGATGCATCACCGGCGAAATACAGCTGATACTCACTGACCAGCCGATTCAGGTCAGCTATCGTTCGGTTAGGCTGGTAGTTGCCCTGAAGGCGGGCCGACAGAAAATCGGAGTTGATATTCAGATAGCGGCTTTGCGCTCCCTCGATCGTCGACACGACCGAGAGCGTATCGACGGCCAGATTACGCCCGTTCAGGGTCAGGAAGGCGTCCCGGAAATAGGCATTCCCTGCCAGCTGATCTACCGAATTGCCCTCCAGAATCGCATCGACATAAGTGCTGATCGTGAGCGAATCGCGGGTGTAGCCGAGGGCACGCAGATCGGCCTGCTGCACCGTACCGCGCACATCGAATTGGTTGCGAGGGCCACGCAGATCAAATTCGCCATCCAGGTTGAGCTTGGCGTTAGGGTCGCGCAGGGCTACGTGTCCATTGAAATACGCTTTTTGCAGATTGCCTTGCACCACCAGGTTTTTGTAGTCGTAGCCACCAAAGCCGAACCGGGCAAACTGGCCGTCGATATCGGCCTGGGCACGACTGATGTCTGTGCCACGACCTTTCAAATAGCCATGCCCGTCTATAGCCTGCAACGTACCCGGCTGATTGATCAGCTCACCCACCTGAAAATTGTCGGCGGTGAGATCAGCTTCGTAGGTCGTCTGATCGGGCTGATCGGCGAGTTTAAGTTTCAGCTTGCCAGCCACCCGACCCAGCGCTGAGCTAAACTGCCCATTGGTGGTAAAGTCATCAAATGCCCCGGTGAAAGTGGCATTGAACGCCAACGTACCCAGCTTGGCCATGGTCTGGTTAAACGATGGCTCGGGATAATATTGCCGAATGTCGGCCATGGTCACCAGCGAAGGCTGAAAGCGGAGGTTCACCAGCAGATGATCCATATCGGGCAGGCCTTTAAAAGCCAGATCACCAACCAATCGGCTGCGCCCCTGCGGACCAAAGCGCAGGTTTGTATTGACCAGACTGAGGTCAACTACCCTTCCCCGCATAGTCCCACTCAAAAACCAGGTTTCGTTGAGCTGTCGGACATACTCACTGAAAGCGCCCAGATCGGCCGAACGGATGATGGTATTGCCAAAATTAGCCCGTATGGCCACTTTCGTGTTAAAGTCACCCATGTCGCTCTGGGTGTTGTACAGAAAGGCGACGTAATCGCGAATGACCGAGTTGTTCACCGACATGTACAGGTTGGCAAACTCCATTTTCTTCGACGAATACATGAACTTCGTGTCCATCCGCTTCACGGTCAGGCCCGTTTGCCGGTCAATGGTGCGCAGCTTGGTCACACTAAGCGCAATGGTGTCGCCCAGCACCAGAAAATCCTTGACGTCCCCGTTGATAGCCGATAGCCGGAGATGGTTGTAATCGAAGTCTTTCGGGTTCTTCATATACGCCTCACGCGGGTCGTCCATCGAGAAGAATCCGTCAACCACGGCTACTTTGCCAATGGTAAAGGGGGCATGCATATCGCTGTGCACGTTGATGGTAGCCGGATCGGAGGTAAGGCGTTCAATGGCCGCAATGAAATCGTCGAGGTTCAGGTCGCCCGTTTTAGGACTGTAGATCAGCTGTACGTTCGGCTTATAGAGTACCACCTCGTCGAGGTGAGTGGCGCTGGTTGGTTTACGGAGCTGAGTGCCCGGTTTCAGGAACAGTGTCGTCAGCCAGTCAGGAAGGGTCGTAAAATCAACGAAATTGCCCAGGTTATAATCCACTTCCAGCCGCCCGATATGGATCATGGGCCGGTTCTGGAAATCCCGGACCCTGACATCTTCGAGCGTCAGCGTATCAAACCATTTAATGGACGCCTGCCCGATGTCTACCTGCATACCAAGTTTCCCGGTAGCCCATTTGGCGGCGCGTTGTACCAGGTAAGTCTGCACAGGTGGCAACTGCAACATCACCCAAAGCGTTACAAAGGCCAGCATCACCAGCAGTAACGTTTTCAGGAGTATGTGAACAAATGACCGCATGCAGGGTGTAGTGGTGAGGCTGTCCCGGCTACCGTAGGTTTCGATCGGAAATGGGCCTCACGGTTTAAAGGAATACAGGTTAAACGGTAAAAGCGTTGATTTCGTTACACATTTTCGCGCCTCAATTTGTAGGCGGTATGGTTGGCCCGATCAGGTCCCAGAGGTTACCATACAGGTCCGCAAAGACGGCTACTGTCCCGTAGGGTTGAACGGCAGGTTCACGCACGATCTGAACCCCGTTTTGGGTTAACCGCTGAAAGTCGCGCCAGAAATCGTCGGTGTTCAGAAACAGGAAAACGCGCCCACCCGTCTGGTTGCCAATCCGGCTCCGTTGCCCATCGTCAGCCGCTCTGGCGAGCAATAACTGGCAGCCCGGCGATTCGGGCGATTGCCCTGGTGGCGCCACCCGTACCCAGCGCTTGGTGTCGCTCAGCGTGGTATCTTCAACGAGCGTGAAATTCAGCTTATCTACGTAGAAACGGATGGCCGCATCGTAGTCCTCAACGACCAGGGCAATCTGAGCAATGGTTTGTGGCATGGGGTGTTGCGGTGGCAGTGCGGTAAAAGGTTGTAATTTTGCAGGAATGACACTGCTTGCCATCGAATCATCCTGCGACGAAACTTCGGCCTCTGTACTCACAGATGGCCGCATCCTGTCGAATAGTATTGCTGCTCAACTCATTCACGAACGCTACGGCGGGGTGGTACCCGAACTGGCCTCACGGGCACACCAACAGCATATTGTACTGGTGGTCGAGCAGGCATTGGCAGAGGCAAAGGTAGCAAAAACGGAACTGTCAGCCATTGCCTTCACGCGTGGGCCAGGGCTGCTGGGGTCACTGCTGGTGGGGGCATCGTTCGCCAAGGCGTTTGCGCTGGGGCTGAATGTTCCGCTTATCGAAGTAAACCACATGCAGGCGCACGTACTGGCCCATTTCATTAAAGATTCCCCGGATCAGAACGTACCTGATTTCCCGTTTCTCTGCCTCACGGTGAGTGGTGGACATACGCAGCTGGTTCGGGTAGACGCCCCGCTTGCTATGCAGGTGATTGGCCAGACGCAGGACGATGCCGTTGGGGAGGCGTTCGATAAATCGGCCAAACTGCTGGGGTTGCCGTATCCCGGTGGGCCGCTGATCGACAAATATGCGAAGCTGGGTAACCCGCTGGCCTATCCTTTTCCACTGACCGATATGCCCGATCTGGATTTTTCGTTTAGCGGGATCAAAACGGCGATCATGTACTTCCTCCGCGATCAGACGCGCAAGCACCCAGCGTTTGTGGCTGATAACCTGAACGACATTTGCGCCAGTATTCAGCATACCCTGATACAGATGTTGTTGAAGAAGCTCACTAAAGCGGTGCGCGAGACCGGTATCCGTCAGATCGCCATTGCGGGTGGCGTATCGGCCAACAGCGGCCTGCGCAATAGTCTGCTCGAACTGGGTGCCGAACAGAACTGGCAGGTGTTCATTCCGAAGTTTGAGTATTGCACTGATAACGCCGCCATGATTGCCATGGCGGCTTATTTTAAATACCAGCAACATGAATTCGTTGGTCAGGACGTTAGTCCAATGCCTCGAATGGCGTTATGAAAAATTGAGTTGGCGATTCGTTACTGACACAGGCGTGTTCCGGCGGCCTCCAATCCATCGTTCGTGATTCCTCATCCAAAATCCCATGCCCTGGTACGCGATTTATTGGTTATTACCTCAAACCCTGCGGTCGTTTCACTACGACAACCGCTGGGCGCTCTGGCTCATACCTTTGTCGCTGGGCCTGTTTGGGTTGCGTAGGATAATAGGGCGGCGATATCACCAGCAATTACGGGTGTCGCTGTCGGGGCTGGTGGGGCCGAAGCCCGACCTGTGGACCCGGCTAGTTGGCACGCTACGATACCTGATGCCGCTCTGTGTTTGGCTGGGAATCAGCTTCTTACTGTTGTCGCTGTCTCGGCCGCAGGTGGTTCGGCAGCTTCGGGAAGAACAGTCGGAGGGAATCGATATTGTGCTGGCTATCGACATTTCGTCATCCATGACAGAAACAGATCTTCGTCCTAACCGACTGGCGGCGGCGCGTCAGGTAGCGCTCGACTTTGTGAATGGGCGCAAAAATGACCGTATTGGGCTGGTGGCTTTCGCGGGTGAGGCCTTTTCGCTTTGCCCATTAACAACCGATTATGCCCTGCTGAACCAGTATATCCGCGAGTTGAATTCCACTATGATTCGGACTACGGGTACCGCGATTGGCGACGCGTTGGCCAGAGGCATTAACCGCCTGCGTAGCTCGCCCGCCAAAAGTAAAGTACTGATTCTGCTGAGCGACGGCGACAACACGGCCGGTAACCTGGACCCACTCACCGTAGCGCGCCTGGCACAGAATTTTAACGTAAAACTGTATACCATTGCCGTTGGGAAACGTACCCGGACCACTGATACACTGGGCATAGCCACGCAATTTGATGAAGGCATCTTGAAAACGATCGCCAGCGTTGGGCGGGGTGGTTTTTTCCGCGCCACTGATGCAGGACAACTCCGGGAGGTATTTTTGCGCATCGACCGGCTTGAGCGTGCACCCGTGCGAGTGCAGACGTATGAAGACGTTCAGGACCAGTACCGGCCGTATCTGTACTGGGGCATCTCGTTTTTGCTGGCCGCCCTATTCCTGAAAAATACCGTTTTCGGAAACAGCCTGGAAGATTGACGACTGGCTTCTACTGCTCGTTACCCAACGGCTTAGTCTGGGAGCGAAGCAACGGAAGGCAGAAGACAGAAACTAGTTTATGCTTAAATCATGTCATACGCCTACTATTCTTGAAGCGGGGCTCGACGAAGTAGGCCGGGGGTGCCTGGCGGGGCCTGTGGTGGCGGCGGCCGTAATTCTGCCATCAGATTATAGACACGCCGTTCTGACCGACTCGAAGCAACTGAGTCAGCGCCAGCGAAACACCTTACAGGCCGACATACGCCGCGATGCCATTGCCTGGGCTATTGCCGAGGTATCGCCTGCGGATATCGACCAGCTCAACATCCTGAAAGCCAGCTTTCTGGCGATGCACCGCGCTACCGATGCGCTGGCGGTTCGGCCCGAGCATCTGCTGGTCGATGGCAATCGGTTTACGCCCTATCCAATGGTGCCGCACACCTGTATTATCAAAGGCGATTCACTGTATCTGAGCATTGCTGCGGCCTCTGTACTGGCTAAAACCTATCGTGATGAGTTGATGGAACAGCTTGGCCTGACGTACCCAGCCTACGGATGGGCCCAGAATGTGGGGTATCCAACCGCCTGCCACCGCGCTGCTATCCGTGCGTATGGCACTACGCCACATCATCGCCTGAGCTTTCGCCTGCTGTAGGGCAGGTGGGCAAGAGAAATGGGCTTGCGAAAGCAACACGCCCTGCCCTCAGCACCTTGCCCAGCGCCTATTCCCCTGCCATGAAGTCGCGGTAGAGGGCGCAGCGGGTCTGCATTTGTTGAGCAAACTGCGTTTGGCGGTAACGAGACTGAAACGCCTTAAAAAATGTATCGTATTCAGCCGTCGTGATCTGACGCATCCTGGCGTTGAACGCCTCATCATCGTCGGCAACGTACCCACCTGTTTTAGCGGCTTCAACAGCCCGACGTGCCGATAGCGCATGGGCTTCACAACGAGCGGCCATATAGGTGGCCTTGGCCGCCAGTTCCGGGTTTTTTGCTTCTTGAGCAGCGTTGGAAAAATAGACCTGCGCCGTTTTTGCCGAGTAATACGGATCGTTCCAGAAGTGATCGAGTTGAGCGATATCGCCTGACCCGTACCGATACGTATAGGGCTCGCCGCTGCTACGGAAACGATGCTGCATAAACCAGGCATTACCGTAGTAGGTCAGGTTGTAGGCACCGCAGCCCAATGCGTACCAGGCCTGAGCCGCCTGCTCCGTATGACGTTGCGCAATGGCTTGTTTCAACAACGCACTCAGGCGGCTGGCAAACTGGGCCGGGCTGTATGGATTACGAGGCTTACCCTCTCCGGGCATGTTGACGCTGAACGGGTCAATCGCGAAATTGCTGCGCACCGATTCGCTTTGCCAGACTGCTGGCCTCACTTTCCCAAAGGCATTAGCTGCTGCCTGATAATTCTCTTCGGCCAATGCCCGCCGACCGACCAGCTGGTAGGCATAGTCGGCATCAACGCCTGCGAGTTTTACTAACCGCTCATCGAATTCATTGATGGGGTTAGTGATATAGTAGGCCAGATTTTGGGCGGTACGCAGCGAAGTCGAATCCTCAAGAGCCATCTGCGCGTCGAAATCATAGAGCGAATACCCTGCGCTGCTGTTGCCGGTGGTGATCAGGCGCATCAGAAAGGCTTTCGCCTGGCGCGGTCCCACAAATGTTGATTGGTCGCCTTCGTCGGGCTTCTTTTTGGTACACCCCGACAGCCAGCCCGTTGACTGGCTGTTGTCTTCCGTGGCCATATAGCGGGCTGCCAATTGCTTTCCAACAGTCTGAATGGCGTTGGTGAAGCGGAAATTAGTCGTATAGGGTTGGGTCGTGTCGGGTACACTGGCCTGTTTGAATTGCGTCAGGTAGCTAATCAGCGCGGTTTCCGTCGTTGCGTCGGGCAGGCCGGGCTGAGCGGCCAGCACGAGCATTTGTTGCAGGGCTATCTGCTGTTTCAGCGTTTGGTTGGCAGTGGGCTGCTGGGCAGCGTTATCGAGAGTGGTTTTAGCTGAATTATAATCACCGTTGAGGTATTGGAGATAGGCGGCGGCAGTCAGGTAAAAAGCCGAATTGCCCAATGCTGCGTTTTTAGCTGCTTTTTCGGTGAAGGCCAACAGCTGACCAGCGTAGTCAGGTACGTTCGTTCGGCGGGCTTCGAAAGCAACAGAATCGGCGCGGGTTTCGTCGTTTTCCACATAGCCGGGAAACTGTTTAGCGGCGAAATAATATTCGTTACGGTTTATTTCCCGCGCCAGCACCAGCTCATTGAGTGGGTTTTTCGGATCGAGATCAACCATTTTTTCCAGCAACGGCAGCGCATCCTGTTTGGGCTGAATGGCACAGACGGCATAAACTGCTACCCGTTCGGCATCGGTTTTGGCAAAGGCCAGGGCCGCTTCGGTGAAGCGTAGGCCGCGATGGCGCAGGCTGCGTTCAGCGGCAAGGCGGCGGGTAGGGCAGTTGGCAAAGACCTGGGCAAACTCAAAAATGGCCCGGTCGGTCTGACCTGCCGCCAAGAGCGCCCCCGCCAGTCGGCACTGCGCCCAGCCGCTGATAAACGACGGCTTGGTGAGCGGGGCCACCAACTGCGCGTAATAATCACGACACTGCGTAAAAAGGCCGGCTTCGTCGGCCAGCTTTACAGCCTGAAAAGCATAACGTTCTTTTAAAAACGGATCGTTGGTTGATAAGGCCGATGTCTGCGCCTGGGCACTCAGTTGGGTGAGCTGAACGGTATCGGGTAGCGATTCACCCCAGGGTGAGCCATCGCCCGAGGCTTGTTGGGCCGCATAGGCAAACCGCAGGTACGTTGCGGCGGCTGGTTTGGCAGTCGCCAACCGATTCACGAGCGCATTGTTGGCCGACGTGTCGGCCAGCGCGTCGCCGACCAGTTTGGGCGCGAAGCCAGCGCCCAAATACCGCACCCAGGCATCGGTGTTTAGTTGGGCCGAGGCGGAATCGGGAGCTTCATCCACGCCAAAGAAGCCCGCATGATACAGTTGGGGCGTAAACATATAGCGCCCGTCGACTGGTGAATAGGTAGCCGCTTCTGGTTGAAACAGACTAAAAAATTCACCCATTTCTTCGGCACCGGGCCCACAGGCAAATCCAACCAGAATAGCCAGTAACAGCAACACTCTACGGACGGGAGAGAAGCGTTTTGAGATCATCATGGGTATATGGGTGCAAAACGAGCGAGTCGAGATGGTAGAGGGTAAATGTACGTTTCTGATCGGGCAATTGTGCCAGAAGCAAGTTTGTCGCCGCCTTTAATTTAGTTATCGAGCAGAATTCAGTGCGTAACAGATCGCCCCGTCGTAGCCTGACGCCCAATACCGTTGTGTCGCGGGCAGCCACGTATCTGGATGAATCGGCTTGTTGCTGTAGCCCTGGAATGACACGTACCTGCGCCTGCCCAACGTTATTGAGCAGGGTTAGAAACCGGCCCTTTCGATACACTACCGTCCAGCGGAAAAGGGGCAGGGCCACGTCGAGGGGAAGCGGGTAACCGGGCAGGTAATCGGTGTAGGCCTTCAGGTCGTTCAGGTCAAGAATGGAGTTCTGCGTATCGGGGCGTTTCCAGTCGCCGGTGTTATAAGCCATGAGCATACCCCGCGCCACCGGGGGAACGCCGGTCTGTGCGGCAAACTTTACCTGATGCAACCTGATGGTCGCCGACAGGGGCACGCTGGTTTCGCGCGAAATGGCTTTTAAAAGAGTGAAATAAGCATTGCGTGTAGACTGTGTCCAGTCGCAGTCGAGCTGTATCTCGTTGAACCGAATACCTGATTTGGCGGCCAACAGGCTAACTTTTTTCACCAGGTTTCGGGCCAGTTCAGGTACGTTGCTGGCAGACAGATTCGCCACGGTTCTGTTGGTGATGTATACTACTGGCACAATACGCCTGCCTGATGGCATTCGTTGCCGAAACGTGATTGTTGCTTTCGGAACGGTGGTATGGGCCGAGGCGTCCCAGTCCACATCGAAAAAACGAACGTAGAGTGTTTGTACGCCTAGCTTGTTTATCGTTGCCTGCTCAGAAACGGTGGGCGCGTAGGTGGCTTTCCAGTGATAAAAAGCAGGCACCTGCTCTGCCGAATGCCGGGTTTCTGTTTGGCAACCAGCAAGCAGGATAAGCAACCAGACGGTGCATATGTAGGGGCGGCCGGAATGCCGGACCACCTTCGTGGCCGCCCGCTTTCGGACCGACAGGGCCGCCCAGGCGGCGATTCGCTTCATGAAGGTTCAGGCATATTGATATACGTTGTTATCATGCTATGCTGGCTGATAACAGGTGTGTGCCCATTTATCGGCGCAACAAGTAGGGGCGGCCACGAGGGTGGTCCGGCATTCCGGCCGCCCCTACATATGCACCGCCTGGTATGTCAAGGCAAGGTGGGTGGGTCCAAGGCCAGCGGGTTGTCTTGCTCGAGCGCTTCGATCCGGCGTTGGTCGCCTTCAGGAAGTTGCAGGGTCCAGCCCATCGACCTGGCCAGTTGATACATCATGTACTGTATCTGGTTATTGGCAATGCGGGGTAAATCGCTCTGCATGGCGCGACTCTGCATGGCTTGCTTGGCGTCTTCCAGAATGCTCGTATACGTTTCACTGTCGAAGTGGTTCAGAATGCCCGCCTGAATATCGTAGAATTTATAATCAGTGTCGACCGACAGGATTTCTGGTTCGGGGAACGCCTCAACGATCAGGGTTTTATTGCCGGGGCGACCCTCCGCCGCTTCGGGAATCCGAAACCGTACTTTCTGAAAATTGAACCCCACCAGCACCTTCGATTTGGCGATGATCATGGCCTTTTTGGGGTCGTTGAACATATACAGAATCTTCTTTTGATCCTGGTAATTGTAGATTTCCGAGAAATAGCCTTCTGCCATCACTACCTTGAATACCTTCTCGATTCGTTCCAGCAGCAGCGTCGATTCGTGGCGGACATCAGTGACAGGCGCGGCGTTTTTGCCACGCAGCCAGGTGGCCAGGCCAGCGCCCCCCGCCAGGCCGACGGTGAGCAAGAGTAAGGTGTTTAGAAAGTCCATAGCTCGGTAGGGAGGGGTAGCACCGAAGCTCCAGCTTCGGTAGTTGAAGACCAGTTTCACTACCGAAGCTGGAGCTTCGGTGCTACACAGCATCAAGCAACGCCTGAAATACCTTGAATGATTGTGTGTAAACGGTATGCCGTTCGGAGTCCGGCTGAAACGTCTGCCCGAAAGCGATCTGACGAGTCAAGTCGCTCAAAGATACAGGTTCGCGGTTACGCAATGACAGTGCCAGTCGGGCAAGAAGGACCGCCCCGATAGCACCGCTTTCGTTGCTGGCATTGAGCCGAACGGGTACACCAAAAATATCGGCCATCATCTGCACCCAAAAGTCAGATTGCGCAAAACCCCCGTTGGCATGAATGACGCGCGTGGGGCCCGCATGCCGGGCCAGCAATAATTCGATCTGCCGCAGGTTAAACATAACGCCTTCGAGCGCAGCCCTGATCAGGTGCGACTGCGTGTGTTGCCAGTCGAGGTTGCGGTAGCTGCCACGTACGGTGGCGTTCCAGAGTGGGGCGCGTTCACCTTGCAGGTATGGCAGAAACAGCAACCCATCGGAACCGGGAGCTACCGTGGCGGCGCTGGCCAACACGCTGGGTACGTCCTGTTTTGCCAGTTTCTCCGACACCCATTCCAATACATTAGCCCCGTTGTTGGTTGGCCCGCCCACCACATACCAGTCTGATAAATCGGCGTCGGGTGCCTCAGGATGAGCCGTGGTCGACCCTGTTTCGTGTTTATACAATGGGTATGAAAACAGGCGGCTTTGTGCGTCGCGAATAGGCCGCACACTCGTTCGGCGAACGGCGCCGCTGGTGCCGATGGTGATCGTGGTAATGCCCGGCGCTACGGCACCCGCGCCCAGATTGGCCAAGCAACCGTCCGACGCGCCAATGACCAGCCATGTACCGGGCGGTAAACCCGGCACAACGTTTCCCGGCAGGGCGGCATAAGGGACTAGATGCGTTGTGTTGACCGGCGTGCTTAGTTGCTGGTCATTGATCCCCGCCAGTTTCAGCGCTGGGCGGTGCCAGGCTGCTTTGCGACTATCAAACAGCCCCGTTGCGGTGGCCATGGCGTAATCGATCTCGTAGCGGCCGGTCAGTTTCCACCACAGGTACTCTTTCAGCGACAGCCAGCGGGCGGCCCGTTTCAGCAAACGGGGCTGGTGACGGCCAAACCACACCAGTTTGCACAGCGGCAGCATGGGGTGAATGGGTACGCCAATGGTTTTGTACAGGTCACCGTCTTCTTTTCGCATTCCTGCTGCCTCCTGGCTGGCCCGATTGTCTGACCAGATCAGCGCCGCCGTGAGCGGAATACCTGCCTCATCGACAGCCAGTATGCTGTGCATGGCGGTGCTGAAGCAGAGCGCGCCAATAGTTCGACCAGCCGCCGCTACCTCGGTCGTCAACTCGCCCAGGCAGGTCAGCAGTAGCTGCCAGATGGCCTCGGCATTCTGCTCGGCGTAGCCTGGTTTGGGTACGTCGGTATCAACAGGCCGGGCGGCGTGGGCCACGAGCTCCATCGTATCGGGGTCAATGGCAAGTACTTTTAAATTCGTGGTGCCAACATCGACGCCAACAAGCAGAGGAGTAAGGGGCATGGGAACGACTAATGAATGCAAGCTATCAACTCATCAGGAGCAGAAAGCATTTTTTGTCCCATTATACAGCATTCGGATTACAATTCGCAGTTGTTGGCCTGATCTGATTTTCTGCGAATGAAACAGAAGCGAATTACCGATCAGTTAGCGGAACGGTGCCCAAGGTGTAAGGAGCAAGTTCATGACCCTTTTCAATTGGCATCACATTGCCGACAATCTTTAGTTCGGTCAATAGAATCCGATTCCCGAGATACATGTTCGATAAGCTATTCGTTGTGCTCGTCACCTTAGCGCCATTGCCATAATCGGATAAGGCAAATGTTACCGGAAGGGCGTAGGTGCCTTCGTAGTCTGGTTTTAATGGCGGAAGCTTTTTCAGCTTCTTTATAACTTCATGCTCAAAGCCATACCCTATTTTAGTGGGGTTCAATATGCTAATATCCTGAACATGCCCTTTGCTGTCGATACGGAAACCAGCATACACTTTGGCGTAAACCCCGGCGTGTTCTGCTGCGGCAGGATACACGATCCGCCGGGGGAGCATGATACGAAAAACGGGATCTTCACTCAGTGCGGGTGTGGCTGCTGTCTGGGCGTAGGCTACTGCTTCGGCGAGTAGCAGGCAAAAAAGGAGTACTGGCTTCATCATCGTTCTCGCTTGAGTTAAGCCAAAAAAAGAAGCCTCGTATTATGCTTTACTCGTTTTGTACAAGTAACTACATACAACACCAGGTCAATGTAAAAAAGGACGTACCTGCGCAGGTACGTCCTTTTTTACATTGAAAGACTGGGCGAAACTTAGATGCTTTTCTTTTTCATCTCTTTCACGGCAAAATCAGCCGCGCGGGCGGTGAGGGCCATGTAGGTCAGCGACGGGTTCACGCAGGACGCCGAGGTCATGCAGGCGCCGTCGGTCACGAAGACGTTCTTTACCGCATGGAGCTGGTTGTTGGCGTTTACGACCGATGTTTTTGGGTCGCGTCCCATCCGGGCGGTGCCCATTTCGTGAATCGCCATGCCCAGGTAAGAACCACGGTCATACGCTTTCACGTTTTTCACCCCCGACGCTTCCAGCATTTCCTTGGCGTCGTTCATCATGTCGATCCGCATCTTACGCTCGTTCTCTTTCAGCTCGGCGTTGAACACCACGAGCGGCATGCCCCACTTGTCTTTCTCGGTCTTGTCGAGGTACATGTGGTTTTCGTGGTACGGCAGGGTCTCGCCAAAACCGCCCAGTCCCATTGTCCACGGGCCGGGCTTGGTCAGTTCTTCCTTATAATCGGCGCCGAAGCTCATTTCGGCCACGTTGCGCTGCCAGCCCTGCCGACTGCCGCCACCCTGATAGCCGAAACCACGCAGGTAGTCGCGCTTGTCGGAGCCGATGTTCCGGTAGCGGGGTACGTAAATACCGTTGGCCCGGCGACCAATGTAATATTTGTCGAGATCGCCTTCCCAATCGCCCGATGCACCGATACGGAAGTGGTGATCCATCAGGTTATGGCCTAGTTCGCCCGAGTCATTGCCCATACCCGTCGGGAACCGGTTCGATTTGGAGTTCAGCAACACCGCCGTTGAGCCCAGTGTACTACCGCAAACAAACACGATGCTGGCGTAATACTCTTTGCTCTGCAACGTCACGGCATCGGTTACCCGCACCCCCGTTGCTTTTTTCTTGTTCTCGTCGTACATGATTTCGGTCACCACCGAGTCGGGACGAAGGGTGAGCAGGCCGGTTTTGGCCGCTGGCGGGAGCGTGCAGGATTGCGTGCTGAAGTACGCACCGAACGGACAACCCAGTGAGCATTTGTTGCGGTACTGGCATTGCGCCCGGCCAACACCCAGCTGCGCCTGACCTGCCTTCGAGAGGTTCGCCACGCGGCCGATGGTCATGGTGCGGCCGGGAAAGTTTTTCTCGATCCGTTTCCGTACTTCTTTCTCCACGCAGTACATCTCCATCGGTGGCAAAAACTCGCTGTCGGGAAGTTGCGGTAGGTTCAGTTTCTCGCCCGAAATGCCCACGAACTTCTCGACATACGAATACCAGGGCGCCACATCTTTGTACCGGATCGGCCAGTCGACAGCGATGCCGTCTTTAAGGTTAGCCTCAAAGTCGATGTCGCTCAGCCGGTAGCTCTGCCGACCCCACATGATGGACTTCCCCCCAACGATATTGGGCCGATACCAGTCGAACCGCTTTTCTTCTTTGTAGAGCGAGTCGGTATCTTTCATCCAGTAATTCTGGGTCATCTCGTTGTACGGATAATCGCGCGCCAGTTTCGGGTGCGACTCCTTCTGATCCATCGTCAGACGACCATTGTATTGGGTCTGCCAGGGATCTTTCATGGCGTATTCGTAGTCGGTGACGTGTTCGAGCTGGTGCCCTTTTTCGAGCATCAACACACGTAACCCTTTCTCGGTCAATTCCTTAGACGCCCAGCCGCCCGATATGCCCGACCCGATCACAATGGCATCGTAGGTCTGGTCTTTTATCGCATCAATAGATAAATACATGTCTGAAGAGAGTTTGTTTTCAGTCTTCTGTTTACAGTCTTCTGTTGCGCTGCTAATTCAACAACACGTGCCTTCGCAACGCAACAGAAGACTGTAAACAGAAGACTGTGAACTGTTTTTTAGATTGCCCACGTTTTCTGACCGGGTTTCATCGGCAGGCAACCGTTGAACTGACCGGGAATGGGTAGGTATTCGAGCGCTTTGGTCGCGCCGATTTCCGACGTGAAATAACCGGTGGTGGTCAGCTCTTTCATGCGCAGGAAAAAAGGCTTGTCGGTCGTCATCGTTTGCCTGACCATCTCTATTTTCTGGGTTGCCTCCAGGGCGGCGAACCCTTTGCTAAACCTGGTTTTGCTCTCCCCATCCAGTTTGGCCAGCCCCGCGTAGAATTGCTCCTGATCGGCCTGTGGGTAGCAGTCACGCATAACGCGGACAATGAATTTTTCGACACCAGCGGCTTTCGCGCCCGGCGTGGTGGTAGTGGGAATGATCACATCGGCAACTTCGGCCAGCAAGGCTTCCTGTTCAGGCGAGACCGGTACGCTCGGTCCGGCATTTAGTATCCGCCCCATAGCACCTGCCAGAGTGGGCGCCGATAGCACGCCCCCCATCATCAGGGCCGCTCGTTGAATGGCTTCTCTACGTTTCATAAATTGTTAAGCACGATTTACCTGTAAAAGACCCGATAGGAGCCATTCTCTCTATCTCCCGGCAAATTAACGAAGGCCAATCAACGGGCTTGCCTGAATAGGAAGGAAACGTACCTGAGCAATTATACGATTGAGCGAGCTATAAACGGCGGCAAGGAATAGAGTAGAGCGCCGCTGAAAATAGATTATGGACTTGTTCTACCAGCGATATACATTGAGCCGTCAGCCTAGCTTGCCTTCCAGCTCATACGTCACATTCCTAAATCAGTCAATCATGAAAAACCAGTCAACCCGCCGGCAGTTTCTGGGAACTACGGCAGCGCTTGTTTCGGGCGCGGTGTTAAGCAGTCACAAACTTTTTGGCGCTCCGGCGCTTATCCGTAGCCTGGGCGACAAGCCCAACTCCCTGATCGACGGTGTACAGATTGGGGTCATCACCTATTCATTCAGGGATATGCCCGATCAAAGCGCCGAGGCAACCTTGCAGTATGTGTTAGACAGCGGCATCAGTGCCATCGAACTGATGGGCGGCCCGGCCGAAACCTTTGCTGGTGCGCCGAAAAACGTAGTCAATATGCAGGCTATTTTCCCGCTGATGCGCAAGCGACGCGACAAGCAGCCGCTCACCGACGAGGAAACCAAGCTGCTGGCTGAAGCCGATGCGCAGACGAAAGCCTACCGGACCGAAATGACCCAATGGCGGCTCTCGGCACCGATGGCCAGGTTCGAACAGCTTCGGAAGATGTACAACCAGGCGGGCGTGAAAATCTACGGATTTAAGCCGGATGCCTTCGGTATGCAAAGCGCAGACGCCGAGATCGAATACGGTCTGAAAGCCGCCAAACTGCTGGGCGCGAATCAGGTTACGCTCGAGCACCCCGGCAATGAGGCGCACACGCTGAAACTGGGGACCATGGCCCAGAAGCATGGGATTCGGGTTGGGTATCACGGGCATGAACAGCAGACGCCAACCTTCTGGGATACGGCACTGGCGCAATCGCCAGCCAACGCCATGAACTTCGATCTGGGGCATTACGTCGCTGCTGGTAATCCCGATCCGCTGGCCCTGATCAAACAGAAGCATGACCGAATTGCCAGCATGCACATCAAAGACCGCCAAACAGCCGAGCATGGTAAAGGGAATCTGGTTTGGGGGCAGGGCGACACGCCATTATTGCCGGTGCTGAAACTGATGCGTGACCAGAAATACACGTTCCCGGCCACCGTTGAGTTGGAATACCAGATACCAGCTGGCTCGAATGCCGTGGCCGAAGTAAAAAAATGCGTTGCCTTTTGCCGGAACGCACTAAGCTAAGACGAGATCGGCCACGGAACTGCGGATGTAATGCTGACGCCCGCGCAACACCGGCATCAGTACTACATCCGCAGTCCCATGGCCCTAAACCTATGAACATGAAACACCTGGCCGTAACCTTTCTTTTCCTGATCACGCTTTTCAGTACGGCTTTTGCCAAGTTCGCTGTTGACAACCTCACCGTCGACTATCAGAAAACACCGTTGGGAATTGACCAGCCTACACCTCATTTTGCGTGGCAGATGAAGGCGCTGGATGCCAAACGCGGCTACGCCCAGACGGCCTATCAGTTGGTTGTAACAGACGCGCGTAACCTGGTGGTCTGGGATTCGAAGAAAGTAGCTTCGGGTTTATCGCATGGCATCGACTACGCAGGGAAAGCGCTTCAGCCAACGACCCGCTATACCTGGAAATTAACGGTTTGGGACCATACCGGTCAGTCAGTGACCACTATGTCGTGGTTTGAAACCGGCCTGATGAATCCAACCCTGGCCGGCTGGTCGGGGGCTACCTGGATTGGCGGTGGCAACGATGACCTGGTGTTCTATTCCCATTACCTGTCTGTGTTCAAGTTTCAGTTTGGCCTGCAACTCGACAAGGCCAGCCAGTCGACCAGGGCGGCGTTTGTGATAGGTGCCAATGACCGGCGGCTCATGAACCGAAACCTCAACCTGACGGGTGTGGCGAATAAACAGGACGAAAGTTATATCGCTTTCGAGCTGGATATATCGTCGGTCACCGATGCGCCGGATGGGCTGGCAACGCTGAACATTTACCGGGTCGGCTACGCCAAAACCGACCGGGCAGACGTGCCGTTTAAACGCCTGGATATCCCGAAAACGCTGATCAACGCCGCCAACAAGTACGAGAAACATACGGTGCTGGCCGAGTGCAATTTTGGCCTGTTCGACTTATTCATCGACGGAGGGGACGAGCCGAATAAGCTTATCGATAAAACAGCCCCGGCGCCTGGCCCATTTGCGGCGCGGGGTATCAACCTGAACCCCGTGGGAAGTGGCAATAACTTCATCAGTTTTCCGATGGTGGCCGATATCGGATTCAACGTACCTGCGAACCAACTGGCTTACTTTTCGGCAGTAAACATTCGAAACTTTCGTTTTCCGTCCAACGCCTTATTCGCTGAGGAGCTGACTAGCCAGCCTTACAGCGGGATCTTCCGATCAGAAAAGCTAACCGTCAGCAATGGGCAGTATGTGGTGAAAGGCGGAGGGCTGGTCATTGCCAATCCGAGCAAAAACGCGGCCCCCATGCTTCGGCGGACATTCATGACGCAGGCCAAGCCCATCGCCAGCGCCCGGTTGTACGTCACGGCGCGGGGCATTTATGAACTGTATCTGAACGGTAATCGGGTTAGCAATGACTACTTCAATCCAGGATTGACCCAGTACAACAAACACCATATGTACCAGACGTACGACCTGACGGGCGCGGTGAAACCGGGGCAAACCAATGCGATCGGCGCCTGGCTAAGCGAAGGGTGGTGGAGCGGCAACATCACCTACAGCGGCGAAAGCTGGAATTATTTCGGTGATCGCCAGTCGTTGCTGAGTAAGCTGGTGATCACGTATGCCGATGGAACAGAACAGGTTATCGCGTCGACACCCGGCGAGTGGAAAGTGTTCACCGATGGCCCCGTTCGCTATGGCTCCTTTTTTCAGGGCGAAGTATATGACGCCACCAAAGAAGCACCGGTAAAAAACTGGACGACATCCGCCTACAACGATGCTGCCTGGAAACCGGCTGTTGCGGTACCACTCGAAGGCACCGCTTATCAGGGCACCTTCACGGATGTGATGGGCCGTAGGTCAGCGTTGACGTATGCCGACGCCAAACTCATCGGCCAGATCGGCGAGAACGCAAGTCAGGTGAAGACGATGCCCGCGTTAAGCGTCGAAGAGGTTCGGCCGAAGGTGTTTGTCTACGATATGGGGCAGAATATGGTGGGCTTTCCAAAAATCCAGATCAGAAAGGGCAAAAAAGGGCAGGTCATCACCCTGCGCTATGCGGAGGTGAAATACCCGAAACTGGCCGAGTATAAAGAAAATACGGGCATGGTGATGATGGAAAATATTCGGGCCGCCCTGACGCAGGACATATACGTGCTAAAAGGCGGCGATGAAGTGATCCAGCCCCGTTTCACGTTTCACGGGTATCGCTATCTGGAACTGACCGGCCTGGAGAAAGCGGTGCCGGTAACCGACGTGAAGGGGCTCGTTATCAGTTCGATAAACGCGCTGTCGTCGCAGTACGAAACATCGAACGCACTAGTCAATAAACTGTGGCAAAACATTACCTGGTCGCTGCGTAGCAACTTTCTGTCTATTCCCACCGACACGCCGGCCCGTAACGAACGCATGGGCTGGAGCGGCGATATCTCGGTTTTCTCGCGCAGCGCAACGTACCTGACCAACGCCGATCCGTTCCTGCGCCGGCACCTGCTGGCGATGCGCGACGTACAGGCCGAAAGTGGTCGGTTCACCGATGTAGCGCCGATGGGAGGTGGGTTCGGCGGGACGCTCTGGGGAAGTGCCGGGATCGTGGTGGCCTGGGAAACGTATCGGCAATACGGAGACCTGGCGTTGCTGCGCGAACACTACGACGCCATGAAGCGGTATATGCAGTTCCTGGAGACGAAAGTGGAACCGAAGACCGGCATCCTGAACGAAGGCCCGCTGGGTGACTGGCTAAGTCCGGAAGGGAATAAAAATGATAATACCCTGTTCTGGATGGCGTATTATGCCTATGACCTGGGTGTGATGGGCGAAGTGGCCACGGTGCTGGGCAAACCCGATGAGGCCACCCGCTTCAGAAAACGGCAGGCTGAATTGAAAGCCACCTGGAACGAGGTCTACGTAGACAAAGCAACGCACAAAACCGTGAAATCGGGCGTGAAAACGGGCTTTATGGGTCCGCCAAACCAGCAGCAACAAGCACAGCAGTCAGATAAAGGCCAACTCATTGACACACAGGCGTCGTATGCCATCCCGCTGGCGCTGGGGCTGTTCAACGAGGCCAACAAGCCATTGGCTGTTCGGTACTTGAACGAGTCGATCGAGCGGAAAAACAAAGACGATGGCGGTGTTGAGCGGCCTGCTTATTCGTTGATGACAGGTTTCATCGGGACAGCTTCGATCACCGAGGCGCTCTCGGAGAATGGACACCCGGCTACGGCCTACCGGCTGTTGCAGCAGCAGGATTACCCGTCCTGGCTGTATTCGGTAGTCAACGGAGCCACATCAATCTGGGAACGGCTGAACTCGTATACGGTCGAAAATGGATTTGGGGGCAATAACAGTATGAACTCCTTCAACCACTATTCGTTCGGAGCCGTGGCCGCCTGGATGTACAATTACTCGCTTGGTATTCAGCGACATCCCGAGTCGGCTGGTTTCAAAGAGATCGTATTGCAACCAACCCCCGACCCAACTCGAAAAATGACGTTCGCCAAAGGGTATTACGATTCAGTGTATGGGCGAATCAGCAGCGAATGGAAACGCGAGGGAACTCGATGGACGTACAAAACAACCGTGCCCGCCAACACGACCGCTACGCTCTATTTGCCCGCTCAGAACGTCGGCCAGATTACCGAAACAGGTCAATCAATTACGGCTTGGAAAGGCGTAAGCCAGCTGAATGGGCAGGTGCTGATTCCGTTAGGATCGGGAAGCTACACGTTTACGGTCAGCGACTAAAGCAGCTGCCTCAGCGACGGCAAACGAACAGGAAGCGTTTCAGCCTGTAAGCCTACCAACCGGCGGAGTGGCTGAAACGCCCGGACCATACCAAACAGTGTATTTATCTTATACTATAAACTGGCTGTAGCCAGGTACGTTGCCTTCAGGCCTGTCAACGTACCTGGCTACAGCCAGTTTTGCGTGATAACAGCCACCAGATGCCCCATTTGTTCGGCCGTACCAGGCTTGACCAGATAATCCGTCGCCTGTAAACGTAACGCCTGCTGGCGATCCCCATCATTGTCTGATGTAGTCAGAATGACGATAGGAACGTCATTGTAAGATTGATCGGCCCGTACATGCCTAAGTGCCTCCAGGCCATTCATTCGGGGCATATTGAGGTCTAATAAAACCAGCGATGGCAGGGTGGATGTATGCTTCAGGGCGCAAATCAATTGCTCCCCATTATCTAACACCTCGACAGTTGATTCGGGGCTATACTGCTTAATGACCTGCTGCACCAGAAACTGGTCATCTTCATCATCGTCTACCAGAAAGATATGTTTTGGGTTGCTTTGAGACATAGTAAGTGGCTTGATTTAGCAACAAGCCACTTTGTCGTTCCGTTCACCTGAAGCCAATCTGTCGTACATCTGAAAGCTAATTCTCTATAAACTGCCAACACCAATGACAGACCACCCGCTTTCTGCTAATTGGCCAGTATGGTTTTTAAAATCAACAGTGAGAAGCTTTTTATTATTTTCTATTTATTTCATTTTCTTTCATTTTTTAGATAAAACTTTACATTTGCAATGAAATAACTGTATTTATGCTGCCTATTGGCCTGTAACGGGTGGATGATAATTCGTCATAGGCGTATATAACGTGTTTTGTGAAAGCAAACGAAATACACAGGCTTAATTCGGTGGCTATCCGAAACCGGGAAGTAGACTCGATCTAGTATATGAATGTGAAAACAACGGGCCCTGTCACGATGGGGGTCATCATTGGTAACCGCGATTTCTTTCCTGATAAACTGGTTGGCGAATGCCGCTCCGATCTGCTCGACGCCTTCGGAAAAGTGGGCATCCAGCCCATCATGCTGGACGAGTCAGCCACGAAGCTGGGCGGTGTTGAAACGTTTCAGGAAGCACAGAAATGCGCCGAACTCTTCCGCCAGCATGCCGATGAGATCATGGGCATACTCGTGGTGCTCCCCAATTTCGGCGACGAAAAAGGTGTGGCCGAAACCCTGAAACTGGCTCGTCTGGACGTACCTGTGCTGATTCAGGCTTACCCCGACGATCTGAACCGCATGGATGTGGCGCGGCGGCGCGATGCATGGTGCGGCAAAATTTCGGTCTGCAACAACCTCTATCAGTTCGGTATCAGGTATTCGCTGACTACCAAACACGTCGTTCATCCGTCGGACCCCAGCTTTGCGGCCGACCTTAAAAATTTCATGGGCGTTTGCCGGGTCGTGAAAGGGCTGCGCAACGTCCGGATTGGCGCCATCGGGGCTCGGCCGGGCGCGTTCAACACGGTTCGGTACAGCGAGAAAATCCTGCAACGCAACGGTATTTCGGTCGTCACGGTCGATCTGTCGCATATCCTGGGTGTAGCCAATAAACTGACCGCCGCCGACCAGTCGGTAAAAGACCGGCTCGATGCCATTCGGACCTACACGCCCACCGGCCGCACGCCCGACGATAAACTGGTGCAGATCGCCAAGCTCGATGTGGTGCTGAACGACTTTATGCTGGAACACGCCCTCGACGCCACGGCTATTCAGTGCTGGACCTCGTTGCAACAGAACTACGGCTGCAATGTCTGCACGAGCATGAGCCTCATGAGCGAAAACATGCTGCCGAGCGCCTGCGAGGTAGACGTGACTGGTACGCTGAGCATGTACGCCATGCAACTGGCCTCAGGTTCGCCAAGCGCACTCGTCGACTGGAATAACAATTATGCCGACGACGAAGACAAGTGCGTGCTGTTCCACTGCGGTAACTGGGCCAAATCATTCCTGCCCGACATTGAGATCAGTACCGCTCCGATTCTGGGCACCACGGTCGGCGAAGAGAACACCTACGGTGCCCTGGCGGGACGTACCCCGGCCAGCCCGCTCACCTACGGGCGTATCAGCACCGATGATACGAAGGGTATTATGAAAGCCTATATCGGCGAAGGCCGCCTGACCGACGACGCGCTGAATACGTTTGGCAACCGGGCTGTGGCGCAGATCGACAACCTGCAGGGCCTGATGCAATACGTGTGCCGCAATGGCTTTGAACACCATGTGGTGATGAATGCCTCGAAAACGGCCGATGTGCTGAAAGAAGCCATGGAAAATTACATGGGCTGGGAGGTACATCAGCATGAATAGGAAACGCAGATGAATAAATTGATTGGTATACTGGTGCTGCTGTCAGGAATGGCACAGGCGCAACAGAACGAAATCCGGCTCTACAACGGGCCTGCCCCCGGTTCGGAAGACTGGAAATGGGAAGAAAAACGAAACAATAAAAACGCCATCAACCTGATGACGGTCTTCAACGTGGTTAACCCGACGCTGACCGTTTTCCCGGCCGACCCGGCCCTCGCCACAGGTGCATCGGTCATTATTTGTCCAGGCGGCGGCTTCCATTTTCTATCGATCAACAGTGAGGGGAATGATGCCGCTACCTGGTTGGCAAAACGCGGCATCACAGCGTTCGTACTGAAATACCGAACCGCGCATATCAATACCGACGACCCGTTTGCCGACATGATGGCGGGCATTAATGGCCCCCGTAAAGCCGAATGGGACGCCGAAAATAAAGCCACCATCCCCCTGTCGGTGGCGGATGGAAAGGCCGCTATTGCTTATGTTCGGAAACACGCCGCCGAGTTGGGTGTTGCCCCCGACAAGATTGGCATCATGGGTTTTTCGGCGGGGGGCACGGTTACGGCCTCAGCGGCTTTTGGCTATACGCCCGAAAACCGCCCGGCTTTTGTGGCACCTGTTTACGCCTACATGCCTGCCAGTCTGCGCGGTACGGTAACGGCCGATACGCCGCCCCTGTTTGTTGCCTGTGCATCAGATGACCAGCTCAACCTGGCTCCGCACAGCGTGGAACTATATAGCCAATGGCTGGCTGCCAAACGCCCCGCCGAGCTGCATTTGTATGAGAAAGGTGGTCATGGGTTTGGGATGGATAAACACAACCTGCCCACCGACGGCTGGATCGACCGCTTTGCCGATTGGCTGCAACTTCAGGGATTTATGAAGGCTAAACACTAAATCGGTCAACAGGCCAGGCGAGCCAGACAGGTACGGCGGAAATGGACACAACTACATACGGTAAACAGATACCCGTGACGGGACAGGCGCCTTGACTTTTAGCTGATACGCGCCTTTTTACTACTTGACTCTGACGGCAAAATGCCTGATTCCAGCTTATTTCTTCGGAATATTACCCTATGAATACCAGCGAGTTAGCTAAAAAATCGGTGGAATACCGGCGGAAAATTCTGAAATACATTGTGGGGGCCAAGGCCGGTCATACGGGCGGCAGCCTGTCCTGTATTGATGTGTTGACTGTGCTGTATAACAACGTGTTGAACGTAAGCCCGGAAACGGCGAAGTCGCCCACCCGTGATCGCTACATACAGAGCAAGGGCCACACCGTTGAGGCGCTCTACGTGGTCCTGGCCGATCAGGGGTTCTTTCCCGAATCGGACCTGGAAACACTTTGCCAGTACAAGTCGCACTACATCGGCCACCCAACCAAAAAGATCAACGGCGTGGAACAGAACACCGGTTCGCTGGGGCATGGTCTGTCGCTGAGCGTTGGCACGGCTATTTCGGCTAAACTCGACGACCTTGATTTTCGGGTGTTTACACTCCTTGGCGATGGTGAATTGCCCGAAGGGTCGAACTGGGAGGCAGCCCTGCTGGCGTCGCACTACAGGCTGGATAACCTCTGCGCCATTGTCGACAAGAACACGCTCCAGATCTCCGGTCCCACGGCCGATGTCTGCAATACCGACCCGCTCGACCAGAAGTTCGAAGCCTTTGGCTGGGCAGTGCGCCACGTTGACGGGCATGATTTTGAGGCCCTGCAAGCGGTGTTCGATGCGTTGCCATTTGCCGCCGACAAGCCGAGCCTCATCATTGCCCATACCGTGAAAGGAAAGGGCGTCAGTTTCATGGAAAACCAACTAAAATGGCATCATGGCGTGCCAAATCCTGCCCAATATGCACAGGCATTGAGCGAATTGAGACTGTGACAATGAGTGAGTTTAGCCACTTAATGCTGTGACGTGTTGCTTTTGCTGTGGGCTCCGCGCCCAGAGCAAAAGCAACACGTCACAGCATTACACACGCTAAGGGCGCCAACAACTACTAAAAGCATGGGAGACGTTATAACCTCTATACCAACAACGTACCTGGCGAATCTGGATGTCTTTTCAGGTACGTTGCAGGAACTGGCCGCGACAAATAGGCACCTACTCGTTGTCACCAGCGATTCGCGCGGGTCGGGCAAGCTTGTTCCATTCGCGCAGCAATACCCGAAACAACTCATCGAGATTGGCATTGCCGAGCAGAATCTGGTGGGCGTTGCGGCCGGGCTGGCCTCGACGGGTAAGAACGTATTTGCCGTTTCGCCCGCCTGCTTCCTGACGGCGCGGTCGTTCGAGCAGATCAAAACCGATGTGGCCTATTCCAATAATCCCGTCCGGTTGGTGGGTATCAGCGCGGGAGTTAGCTACGGCGCGCTGGGTTCGACGCACCACAGCCTGCACGATTTCGCGGCACTTCGGGCGGTAAACAACCTCACTATTGTAGCCCCCGCCGACAATTTTGAGTCGGAACAGGCTATCCGGCAGGCGGCCGAACTCGACACGCCCATCTATATCCGCTTCGGTAAAAAGCCAATGCCCTTGCTAACCGAGGCTGACTGTCCGTTCGAGCTGGGTAAAGGCCGGCTGGTGCGTGAAGGGGCAGATCTCGTGTTGATTGGCACCGGCGAAACAGTGTACCCGGCGTTGCAGGCGGCCCAACGTCTCGAAACTGTGCATGGTATTCGGGCGGCAGTAGTCAGTATGCATACGATCAAACCGCTCGATTATGCCCTGCTGGCGTCGGTCGCCGCTACAGGTAGCCCGATTATAACGATTGAAGAGCACAGCATTTTCGGTGGTCTGGGCGAAGCCTGCGCGTCGTTCCTGATGAGTAACGGCTACCGGAATCCATTCCGAATCATGGGGATTCCCGACGAATATACCGTGACCGGTTCGCAGACGGAGATCATGAATCACTACGGACTATCGGAAGCGGGTATTGCGGATAGGGCGCTGGCTTTGCTGAACAACTAGAGCGACACATGAAAACAGCACGTTCGTTTATCGGCCTGCTTCTCATCTCGGTTGTCGCACTGGCCACACAGGCGCAGCCATCGACCCAAAAATTGCGCGTGCTGGTCTTGACCGACATCGAAAATGAACCCGACGATGCGCAGTCGCTGGTGCGGTTTCTGACCTATTGCAACCAATGGGATGTGGAAGGCCTGATCGCCACAACATCTGTTCATCAGCGAAACCGGATTGCGCCCGAGCGCATTCGGCGTATTGTGGAAGCTTACGGTAACGTACGCGCCAACCTGTTGCTGCATGAAAAAGGTTACCCCGAAACAACGTACCTACTGAGTCGGATCAAGTCGTCGATTCCTAAATATGGGATGGATGCCGTTGGCCCGGCAAACGATTCCGAAGGGTCGGAACATATTATTGCCACCGTCGACAAGGCCGACGAACGCCCCATCTGGGTACCGGTATGGGGTGGCGCCAACTGCCTGGCGCAGGCGCTTTGGAAAGTAAGACAAACCCGTACTCCTGCCGACGTCGACAAGTTCGTCGCCAAACTGCGGGTCTACACCATTTCTGACCAAGACGATACGGGTCCCTGGCTTCGTAAAACGTTTCCCAACCTGTTCTATATTGTCAGCCCCGGCTTTCATGAAAAAGGGGGGTACGAACATTCCACCTGGCGAGGGATCAGCGGCGATGTATTTCCCTACGCCCCTGGTTTCGCCGGACCCGACTCCAACCTCGTCAATAACGCCTGGCTCGACGCTAACATCCGTAAAAACCACGGACCACTGGGGGCCGAGCATCCGCATACGGATTACATCATGGAAGGCGATACGCCGAGCTTCTTTGGCCTGATTACTAACGGGCTGAGCGACCCGGAGCACCCAAATTACGGAAGCTGGGGGGGGCGGTACGAGCTATACACGCCCCGCACCCGCAAGTGGTTCATGGAACCCGAAACCCGCCCCATCTGGACCGACGTCGACGATCAGGTGCAGGGAGTTGATGGGGGTTGGTATGAGAGCAACAAGGCCACCATCTGGCGGTGGCGACAGGCCTACCAGCATGATTTTGCCGCTCGCATCGACTGGACAACCAAACCGTACAAAGAGGCCAATCACCCGCCCGTTGTCAAGCTGGCGCACCCGAACGAGTTGCGGGCGAAAAGCGGCGAGAAGGCCACGCTGAGCGGCGACGGCTCGGTTGACCCTGATGGGAACGAGCTCGCGTACGATTGGATCTACTACCCGGAAGTGGGTACCTATTCGGGGTCGCGGTTGCCCGTTGTGACAAACCGAAAGCAGAAAGTAGCTTCCCTGATCGCGCCTAAAGTGACCAGGCCTGAAACGATGCATTTCATTCTGGCCGTCACCGACAACGGAACACCGTCCCTAACGCGCTACCAACGCGTAATTCTGACGGTATATCCGTAATGCGGGGGCTAAGCCGAAGAGAATAGAAGAAGTAACCCAACTCCTAAACACATGAACTCTTTCTTAGACTTCCTGCAACTGACGCTTCGAAAGGTGGTGCCGCCCCCAAGGGTACCTGGGCTTCTCTGCTTCGCCCTGCTGATGGGCGCCTGCCACTCGGCTAACAACCCGGCCACTACGCCGAAGAAGATGGCGGTCATCGTCTCAACGCTCAACAATCCCTGGTTTGTGGTGCTGGCCGAATCAGCCGCTGCCGAGGCAAAAGCCCTCGGCTATGAAACGAAGATTTTTGATTCCCAGAATAACACAGCCCTGGAAGCCGATCACTTCGAAAACGCCATCGTGTCGGGGTTCAGCGCCATTCTGCTCAACCCAACCGATTCCGACGGGTCGATCGTGAACGTGATGAAAGCGAAAGAAGCGGGGCTGCCCGTCTTCTGCATGGACCGGGAGGTGAACGCATCGGGCGCGGCAACAGCGCAGATCCTGTCCGATAATTATTCGGGTTGTGTGGCGATCGGAGAGGCCTTCGTGAAAGGACTGAATAAGAAAGGAACTTACGTTGAAATGCTGGGGCTGGTGGGCGATAACAATACCTGGAACCGCTCAAAAGGCTTTCACAGCGTTGTTGACCGGTACCCCGGCCTGAAAATGGTTGCCCAGCAAAGCGCCGATTTCGACCGCAACAAAGCCATGGACGTGCTGGAATCCATGATGCAGGCGCACCCGGATATCGACGCGGTCTTTTGCGGCAACGATGCCATGGCTATGGGCGCATATCAGGCATTGGTTGCGGCTGGAAAAGCCAATGACGTGGGGGTATACGGCTTCGACGGGGCCGACGATGTGATGCATTCGATTCGCGACCGGAAGATCAAAGCCACGGGCATGCAGTCGCCGCAGGTAATGGCTCAAACCGCCGCCCGCTATGCCAACGAATACATCAAGGGAAAGCGTGATTTTGCCCAGCGCGTGCCGGTAGCCGTTGAGCTGGTCACCCAGAAGAATATCGCGGATTATATACCCCCCGCCCGGCCATGAACCCAACCGCTGATCGTCGAAAAGCCGCCCGAAAGCCAGTAATGCCCCGCCCGCTATTCTATACGTTCGGGCTGGCGCTGCTGGCTTTAGTCATCTATAAGTCGGTCTATTTTAAAAAGCTCGACGAAGTGAAAGCTGCCGGTACGGCAGGCGCCGGTACGTTCCAGGCTTCGCCATACGCCCGCACGTTCTGGACCGGTAAGCTCCTGCCCGCCGCACCCGGAATGGCCACTGACCTGGGTACGTTGCTGACCGAGCTGAAAACGGATAAAGACAGGGCATTCAGCGCGCATTCGCACGCAATGGGCATCGGCAACATCCGCTATTTCCTGGTCAAAGGCGAAGGGACGGTCTCGGCTGTTAGCGACAACGAGGTGACGGTGGCGTTACCTACTGGCGAGGCGGTTCGGCTAGCCACCGAGTTCATCTTCGGTAATGCTGCGCGTGATGCATCGGGGCTGATCAACATCATCGAGTTCGATAACACGACCTATCTGAACAACGTCTCGGCTGAACTGAATGGCATCATCCGTGCGCAGGTAGTGCCCGTCCTGAAAGCCAGCGCCAAACCCGGCAAACCGTTGCGTTTCATCGGTGCTATGGAGCTGAACCAGGCGCATCTGCACACGGATGAGCTGACGATAATCCCGATTCAGGTTGGGTTGCGCTGATACTAGACCGTTGTCACTCGCCACAGGCAAGCGACAACGGAGAAACAAGCATCGCGAAGCAACTCGTGCATTTCCCACAACCCATCGCCAAGCCTAAACCCATGCTGATAGCTGATCATATCACCAAACGATTTGCGGGCGTTACGGCGCTCGATGATGTCTGTCTGGCGTTCGAGGCGGGGCAGGTGACCGCCGTGATCGGCGAAAACGGGGCGGGTAAATCAACCCTGATGAAGATCCTGTCGGGCGTCTATGCCGACTACGACGGGCAGATTCGCTACAAAGGGCAGCCCGTCCGGTTTGCGTCCGTTCGCGACGCGCAGGCTTGTGGTATCAGCATCATTCACCAGGAACTGAACCTGATTCCGTACCTGACCATCACCGAAAACATCTTTCTGGGCCGTGAACTGACCACACGCTGGGGCACACTGGATCAGAAAGCCATGCGGCAACGTACCCGGCAACTGCTCGACGAGTTAAAGCTACCGCTCGACCCGGATAGGCTAATGGCCGGCTTGAAAGTGGGTCAGCAGCAGGTGGTTGAGATTGCCAAAGCCCTGCTCGAAGAATCGGAGGTGATCATCATGGATGAACCGACTTCGGCCATCACGGAAAGCGAAGTGGCCGTCCTGTTTCGTATTATCAACGGGCTTCGGCAACAGGGAAAAGCTATTGTTTACATCTCGCACAAACTGGACGAGCTGTTTATGATTGCCGATCGCTACGTGGTGCTGCGCGATGGCAAATCCATTGAATCGGGCGAAATGAAGGCTATTGATCGCGATAGCCTCATTCGCAAAATGGTTGGTCGTGACGTGCAGCTTATCCGCCGGTCAGTGGGTGCTGTTCCGCCGGTAACAGCTCGTCAGCCACTGCTTTCGGTCGACCATATTTGCCTGACGCATCCACTGAGACCTGGCGAATTACAACTTAAGAACCTATCGTTTACGGTCGGCGCGGGGGAGATCGTGGGCATCTTTGGTTTGATGGGAGCCGGGCGTACCGAACTGCTTGAAACACTGTTTGGCCTGCATCCACGACGTACCCGGGGCACTGTCCGACTGGATGGCGAACGGGTATCGATACAAGATCCCGCCAGCGCTATCGAGGCAGGTATGGCGCTTGTTCCTGAAGATCGTAAACGCGACGGGCTGGTGCTGGGTATGGCTGTGCAGGAGAATATCAGCCTTACCGCGCTGGAACAGGTTGAACGCGGTGGCTTGCTGAACAACGCCAGAGAGACAACCCTGGCCCGGAAATACATGACTGACCTTCGTATCAAAACATCGTCGGAAAAGCAGTTGGCCCGACACCTGAGCGGGGGCAACCAGCAGAAGGTGGTGCTGTCGAAATGGCTGGCCACGCACCCTCGCCTGCTGATGCTCGACGAACCCACACGCGGCATAGACATCAATGCCAAGAACGAACTCTATAAACTCATTGAGCAACTGGCCGCCAACGGCATGGGCATCATCGTGGTATCGTCGGAGATTCCCGAACTGCTAACCATTGCCGATCGCATTCTGGTCATGTGTGAAGGCTGCCTCACCGCCGAACTGCCCATTGCCGACGCCACCGAAGAGGTCATTCTGAAAGCTGCCATATCGACATGAATGCAGGACAGGAGAAAAGGAAGAAAGGAGGACGGGGCGTCGCATAATCACCCGGTTTATCAAGCCGTCACTTACCCTTCGATCTACCATCCCTCCATTCCTCCTTTCGCCCACACTCCCTTTCCTCCTTCTTATGCCCTTCAGCCTGCAACCCTATCGACCCGTCCTGGTCAAATTTCAATCGCTGATTGCCCTCTTTATCTTGTGCCTGGGCATCAGTCTGCTCTCCGATAAGTTCCTGACGGGCGCTAACTTCTGGAACGTAATGCGACAGATTTCGGTCAACGTCTGCCTTTCCACCGGCATGACGCTCGTGGTACTCACCGCCGGTATCGACCTGTCGGTCGGGTCGGTACTGGCCCTGTCGGGCGCCATCACGGCGGGATTGCTGCGTACTGGGATTCAACTGCCGGGCGCCAATCTGTACATCGGTTTTACTGTGCTGGGGGCAATGCTGGCCGGCATGACCACAGGCTCGGCATTGGGCTGGTTCAATGGCTGGACCATCACCCGGTTCAAACTGCCGCCCTTCGTGGCTACGCTGGCCATGCTCACCATGGCGCGCGGCCTGACCATGCTCTGGACCGAAGGCTTCCCGATTACGGGCCTGGGCGACTCCTTCACGTACCTGGGAACGGGCTGGCTGCTGGGCATTCCGGTGCCGGTCTGGCTGTCGGCGATCATCGTTGGGGCGGCCGTACTAGTTACCGATAAAACCCGGCTGGGCCGCTACATCTACGCCATTGGGGGGAGCGAAAGCGCGGCGCGACTGTCGGGTGTGAACGTCGAGCGTATCAAGGTCGCGGTCTACACGATCGCCGGGGCACTGGCGGCGGTGGGTGGGTTGCTGGTCACCTCGCGGCTCGATTCGGCGCAACCCAATGCCGGTACCAGCTACGAACTGGATTCTATTGCGGCCGTGGTCATTGGCGGTACTTCCTTGTCGGGGGGGAGGGGCAGCATTCTGGGCACGGTGCAGGGCGCGCTCATCATCGGTGTGCTGAACAATGGCCTGGTGCTGCTCAACGTGTCGCCGTTCTGGCAGCAAGTGGTGAAAGGGGTCGTGATCCTGCTGGCCGTCATCATCGATAAATCGAATGCAAAAAACGAGTAAGGTTTTGCTTCGCGAAGCACGATGCACGCGAAGCCATACGCTACGGTAAAAAACAACTCTACCGCACCCCATCCCAACTCTACCTAAACTATGACTGAGCAGCCTTACATTCTTGCCATCGATCAGGGAACGAGCAGTACCAAAACGTTGATTTTCAACGGCGATGGTCAGGTTGTTGCCCGTGCGTCGGAGCCACTGAAAACGCAGTATCGGGGGGATGGGTACGTTGAGCAGGACCCCGAAGAAATTTACCGTAACGTACTGACGTCAGTGGGTAAATGCCTGGGCGATTTTGCGGCATCGGGCGGTAATCTGCCTAGCATTTCTGTTGGGGGCATCTCGAACCAGCGCGAAACGTTTGTGGTCTGGAACCGGGCTGGCGAACCGTTGCACCAGGCCATTGTCTGGCAATGCAAACGCTCCATCGCCATCTGCGAACGCCTGAAAGGGGAGGGGCTGGAACCAACAGTTCGCCAGAAAACGGGCCTCTTTATCGACCCTTACTTTTCGGGTACCAAACTCATCTGGCTGAACGAAAACGTTGAATCGGTGCAACAGGCCATCCAATCGGGCAACGCATTCTTCGGCACGGTCGATACCTGGCTGTTGTATCGGCTGACCAACGGAGCCTGTTACCTGACCGACTACACCAATGCCTCGCGGACGCTGTTTTTTAACCTGCAAACCCTCCGTTGGGATCAGGAACTGCTGGCTCGTTTTGGCCTGTCGAACCTGAATTTACCCGAACCGAAACCATCGTCAGCTCATTTTGGCGAATCGACCTTCAACGGCCTGTTCGATCATGCGGTTCAGCTGACGGCGATGATCGGCGACTCGCACGCGGCGGCGTTTGGCGAAGGCTGTTTTTCGACGGGAACTGCCAAGGCCACGCTGGGAACTGGTTGCTCCCTTATCATGAACATTGGTCCTGACCTGAAAGAATCGGGCCACGGTATGGTGTCTACGATCTGCTGGAGCACCGAAGAGCGGGTCGATTATGCGCTGGAGGGCGTTATCGTCACCTGCGGAGCCACCATCGAATGGCTGAAAAATAGCCTGGAATTAGTCGCTGAGAGCCGGGAGACAGAGGCGCTGGCGCTGAACGTACCTGACAACGGCGGCGTGTACCTCATTCCGGCCTTCAGCGGCCTGGGCGCACCGCACTGGCAAATGGACCGGAAGGCGTCGATCTCCGGTATGACCTTCGGTACGACCAAAAACCACCTTGTTCGGGCGGCGCTCGAATCAATTCCCTTTCAGATCAAGGATGTAGTGGTGGCCATGGAGGAGGACACGGGTATTCCACTGGCCGAACTGATGGTCAACGGCGGCCTGACGAGCAATGGCTTCGTGCTTCAATTCCTGGCTGATTTGCTGGGAAAACCGGTGATAAACAAAGGAATGCCCGACGTATCGGCGCAGGGAGCCGCCTACCTGGCTGGTCTCCAGGCGGGGATTTTTCAGGATTTAGCCCATTTAGAGCGTATTGTCACCCAAAAATCAACTGTCTTGCCAACGACCGCTATGGCCGCTGTCAGGGGGTATGAAGGTTGGCAAAACGCTGTCGCTAAAGCGTATTGATGCGCTTCGCAGACCTAGTTTAAAAAATTGCTTCGCGCGGTGGTCGAAGGGCCTAGCGAAAGCAACCTACAGCGCGAAGCAATCGCACACACGATAAGTAGCCAACGTACCACCATGACCCCTCTTTCCATCAAACGGTGCCTCACTTTGCTGAGTATTTTCAGCTCACTTTCGCTTGTTGCACAGCCGAAACCGAACGTACCTGAGCGGCTCCGCGTGCTGGTGCTGACCGATATTGAAGCCGACCCCGACGATTCACAATCGTTAGTGCGATTGCTGACCTATGCCAACCAATGGGATATTGAGGGGTTGATCGCCACGACATCCATTCACCAGAAAACGCGGGTTGCTCCCGAAACCATTCAGGCCCTTGTCGCCGCCTACGGGAAAGTGCAGCCCAATCTGCTGAAACACGAACCCGGTTATCCAACGGCGCAGACACTAGCCGCCAAAATCAGGAAAGGCCTGCCAGTCTACGGAATGGCCGGCGTAGGGGAGGGCCACGATTCGGAAGGGTCGAACTGGATCATCAAGGCATTGGAAAAGCCCGATGAGCGTCCGCTATGGGTATCCGTTTGGGGCGGGCCCAATACGCTGGCGCAGGCCCTCTGGACGATCAGGAAGACGTATCCAGCCGACAAGGCCGAAAAACTATACCGCAAGCTACGGGTCTATACGGTTTCCGATCAGGACGATTCCGGCCCCTGGATTCGGAAAACATTTCCGGGTATCTTCTTTATCTGTAGTCCCGGTTATGGCTACGAACAGGCCACCTGGCGCGGTATCAACACCACCGAGGCGGGCACTCATGCCGAGCTGATCAGTAACGAATGGCTGGCTAAACACATACAGCAGGGGCACGGGCCAATGGGAGCCCTGTACCCGGATGTAGCCTATGGCATGGAAGGGGATACCCCCACCTTTCTGGGTCTGATTCCAAACGGGCTGAACGTACCTGAACACCCGGACTACGGCGGCTGGGGCGGCCGGTACACGTTGTATCAACCAACCACATTGCCGCCGCGCGGGCGGTTTGCCCGTCCCGACTTTCCGGCCGATGAACCCGAGACCCGCCCCATCTGGACCAACGCCGCCGATTCGGTTTACACCGATGCATTGCCCCGAAGATCGTATGCCGAACCTGCTGATAGGCCGGGAGCCAAGAGCATTTTTGCCACCATATGGCGCTGGCGGGCCGACTTCCAGCACGATTTCGCCGCCCGGATGGACTGGTGCACAAAATCATACGCCGAAGCCAATCATCCACCCAAACCCGCGCTGGCGCATCCCGATAACCTGACGGTCCACTCGGGTGAACTGTTCCACCTGAACGCTGCGGGAACAACTGACCCCGACGGTGATTCAATGAGTTATCTTTGGTATCACTATCCGGAAGCGGGCACGTACCCAGGCCGCATTAGCTTCCGGCCCTACGCGTCTAATTTGTACGATCTGCCCGTCATGGCACCCACCGTCACAGCGCCGCAGACCATTCAGTTTATCCTGAAAGTAACCGACAAAGGCACACCGGCCTTGACCCGATACAAACGCGTGATTGTGCATGTACTTCCCAACTAACCTGCTGCTCCCCATGAAGCTACTTCTGTATACAGCCAGCCTCCTGACACTGTTGGGGCAACCGATTTTCGCTCAGAAAAAAACACCATCGCCGACGAAGGCACGTACCATTGTAACAACCGACGGCGAGGTGGATGATGTGGACACGTTTATACGTATGTTGCTGTATAGCAATGAGTTTAACCTTGTCGGGCTGGTATACAGTAGTTCGCAATGGCACTACAGGGGCGACGGTAAGGGCACAACGTTTACGTCCGAAATGGCCAGTACGGCCAAACGGTACGGCGAACGGACCGACCTGCGCTGGCCCGGCACTACCTGGATGGAAACATACATCGACAAGTACGCGCAGGTGTATCCCAACCTCATCAAACACGCCAGCGGTTACCCCACGCCAACGTACCTGAAAAGCCTGGTGCGGATAGGGAATATCGACTTCGAGGGCGAGATGGACCACGACACCGAAGGCTCGAATTTCATTAAAAAAATCCTGCTCGATAGCGACCCAGGCCCGGTGTTCCTGCAAATATGGGGTGGAACCAACACGGTGGCAAGAGCGCTGAAATCCATTGAAGATCAGTACGAAGGCAAGCCAGAGTGGGCGTCTATCCAGAAAAAAGTGTCTGACAAGGCCATTATCTACGCCGTGCTGGATCAGGACGCAACCTATCAGAAATATGTGGCGCCCCACTGGCCTCGTATCCGGGTGCTTTATAATTCAGACCAGTTCTGGAGCTTTGCCTACCTGTGGCCCCGCGTGGTGCCGGCCGAGTTGCAAACGTACCTGAAAGGATCGTGGTTTTCCGGGCATATCAAGTTCGGTCACGGTCCGTTACTATCGTCCTATTTTTTATGGGGCGATGGCCAGAAAATTGCCGGTGACCCCGAACATACGCATGGCGACCCGGCCGAGGCCAAAAAATATAACCTGGGCCAGTATGACTTTATTTCGGAAGGCGACTCCCCGGCCTACTTTTACCTGATCGACGTTGGCCTGCGCAGCCTGGAGGATGTATCGTATGGCGGCTGGGGCGGTCGTATGGTGAAATCGCCAGCGAATCCGTTCCGTTGGGAAGATGGCAAGACAGTGACCGACTATGACCCGTACACCAGAAAACAAGAGACCGCCTACCCACAAACACGCTGGATTCCGGTATTACAAAATGATTTTGCCGCCCGCGCCGACTGGTGTGTGAAACCGTATAAAGAAGCCAATCATGCACCCGCCGTTACGCTTAATCACGCCCGTGATCTTCGGGTAAAGCCTGGGCAGCTGGTATCGCTCAGCGGGTCTGCTACCGATCCCGATAACAACAACGTCTCGTACCGCTGGTGGCAGTACGAAGAAGCCGGCACGTACCCCGGTAAGGTTGAGTTCAAGCAAGCCGATCAGGCAAAAACGTCGTTCAAGGTACCTGGCAATGCCGTGGCCGGTCAGACAATCCATCTCATTCTGGAAGTGACCGATCAGGGAACGCCCGCCCTGACGCGCTACCAGCGGGTGATTGCTACTATTGCTGATTAAGTGAACGGCCGGTAATTATACCGTGCCATATTCCTCACCATCGCCGCTTTTTCAATGGAAATTTATTAGTCGATGACCTCAAATTTGGTTCTAGTAAACTAAGTAGGGTTGTTCAGTTAACATATTCTGAGGTTTTTAAACAGTAGCCGGGCCAGCCGTTCATTTTGGCATCATTTTAGACTGTGGTATAGATATGAGTAAGTCTATAACGCACTGTGTGCCAGTAAATTAATGAAACGGATTCCCTACAAGCGCGGCGAACAAACGTTTGAGGCTAAAAACGTTGCTTATCTGATCGGAGAGTCTAACTACTCCCACGTTCATCTGATCAGTGGTGAGGTGGTGCTATCCTGCCGAAACCTGAAATGGTTTGAAGATCAGTGGCCTACGTTCCTACGGCTGCATAAAAGCGCGTTGATCAACGTAAACTACGTGCAGTATTATGCCGTTGGCGAATCGAACCGGGTGGTGATGCGTGATGATGCTCAACTACTGATTGCCAGACGGCGCGTGCCGGAAGTGTTCAGCCTGCTGACAGCAAAAAACATCCAAAAAAAAGAGGATGAACCGGTTTTCGCCGACTCACCCTCTTTTATGCGTGCTCACTAAAGGCTTTAGTCTACCACACTGAGTTTCACCGTGTTGGTTTTGCGTTGTTGTGATAGCGGCATACTCAGCGTATTCACAAAAATATCGCCCGATTCGAGCGAACCACGGGCAATCAGCGTCTGCTTAATGGCTTCAACAGTCTGGTCAACCGTAATCTCGGTATCAGGCTCGAACGGAATCACCTGAACGCCCCAGTACAAGCCCAGCACATTACGCAGGCGGGCATCGGGCGAGAACACGTAGATCGACGCCTTGGGTCGGTGATGCGACAACCGAACGGCCGTATACCCCGATGTAGTGATGCCAATAACTGCTTTAGCGTGCGTATCGCGGGCCAGGCGGCAGGCGCTCATCACCACGTTATCGTTCAGGACGTTCTCGCTGGGGTGGTCGTTTACCTGCGTGTGGTAGCGGTAATAAATCTTGTCGGTATTGGCTTCTACGTTGCGGATCGTTGCCGACATGTTTTCAACGGCCAGCACCGGATAGCTTCCCGACGCGGTTTCGGCCGAGAGCATCACAGCATCGGCACCATCCATCACCGAATTGGCTACGTCGTTGATTTCGGCGCGGGTGGGGCGGGGGGCATCGATCATACTTTCGAGCATCTGCGTAGCCACGATCACCGGTTTGGCGGCGCGGTTACACTTCTCGACCAGCATTTTCTGAATCATCGGCACCTCTTCAGCGGGGAGTTCAACCCCAAGGTCGCCCCGGGCTACCATGATCGCGTCGGTCGCTTCAATGATCGCGTCGATGTTCACGATGGCTTCGGGCTTTTCAATCTTGGCCACCACGCGGGCCAATTTGCCTTTCGACTTGATATAATCTTTAATTTCCAGAATTTCCTGCGCTTCCCGTACAAACGAGAGGGCGATCCACTCCACGTCGTGTTCTAGGCCAAAGTCGAGATCGGCCCAGTCTTTATCGGTTACTGATGGCATCGATACTTTCGTGTTGGGCAGGTTCACGCCTTTTTTCGACTTCATGGGTCCGCCGTAAACTACTTCGGTTACGACGTCGGTGCCATCCACACCCATAACTTTCACTTCCAGTTTACCATCGTCGAGCAGGATACGCTCACCCGGCCGCACGTCGCGGTACATGCCTTTGTAAGGCGTACTGACCCGGTTGGCCGTACCGATCATTTCTTCATTGGTGAACACCAATTGCTGACCAGCAATGATCTGAACCCCGTTTTTAGGATCTTCAACGGCACCAATCCGAATTTTGGGCCCCTGTAAATCCTGGAGGACACACAGGTTCATGTTGTACTCGGCATTGATTTCTCGGATGCGATTCAGGCGCACGAGGTGATCTTCGTGGGTACCGTGCGAGAAATTGAGTCGGAACACGTTGACACCCGCGTGGGCTAATGCCAGTAACTGTTCTTTGGTTTCAGAGGCAGGGCCAACGGTGGCAACAATCTTGGTTCTTTTGAACATGGGGTAACTGAAGAATAACTGAAGCAGGAGGTATCGGGTGCAAAAATAGCAGGTAGTTTCAGGATTCAAGTGTCAAGTTTCAAGTGGGTCGACATAATAGCGAAGCCACTTGAAACCTGAGACTTGAAACTTGTAACTTCCATTTTGCCGTTCCAAATGATTCTGCTATTTTTGCGGACTCAATTCAGGAACAGGCATTTTAGTCACAAGTATACAATGAAAAGAACCTACCAACCGTCGAACCGCAAGCGTCGGAATAAACACGGATTCCGTGAGCGGATGTCAACGCCCAACGGGCAGAATGTAATTGCTCGTCGTCGCGCCAAAGGCCGCTGGAAACTGACCGTTTCTGACGAGAAAAAAGGCGCTCGTTTCAAAATGTAATTACCAGCCAACAGTCAATTTTCCGACAGTTGCCTGTAAGGGGCGTTGCCGAGTCACAAACTAGTGGCTTAGCAACGCCCCTTACGACTTACAACCCCTTACGACTTCTTCTGACTTCCGAAGGAACCATGCGCCACACCTTCCCCAAAACAGAACGGCTGACCAGTCAGAAGGTCATTGACCGGCTTTTTCACCGGGAGAAGCCCGGCGCCCCACCGACTGAAAAACCGCCTGGTGACGCCCCGCTGACGTTCTACCATTTTCCATTCAGGGTACTTTATTTTCGGCATGCCCCCGACAACGTACCTGAGCGACCAGCGGGTGGGCCGGGTACGTTGCCACAAGTGCTCTTTAGCGTACCCAAACGGGCATTTAAAAAGGCTGTTGACCGAAATGCCGTTCGGCGTCGAGTGCGGGAAGCTTACCGGTTGCATAAGCATCGGCTGCTGGTTGGTGGTCATGCGGTTACGAGCCGGGAACTCAGCGGCCCTGTCGGTCCGGGCGCGGGCGGACAGGACGGCCCGCCCCTACAAATCAACCCGTTGGGGCAAAAGGCACAGCCACTTATTGGGCCGGTGGCGCAGATTGTGTTCCTCTATACCGCGAAGACAAAAATTTCGTTTGAAGAGATAGAAAAAGGCATGAAATTAGCCTTGAAAAAAGTGGCCGGTGCCAAGGTTCAGTAGTTTCAACTGGCGTTGGCTCTTCAGAGCTGGCCAGACATGCGAAGTACCTGGCACCTGACACTTGAAACTCCTCCCCCTATGCGTCTTTATAAGAAACTGATACTTGGCACATCGGCCCTGCTTGTTGCGGGTGGGCTGACCGCCTTTACGCGCGATGATCGGTTTTTCGAGATCGCCCGGAACCTCGACATCTACGCTACCATGTTCAAGGAACTGAACATGTATTATGTGGATGAAGTGAATCCCAACCGCATGGTGAAAACGAGTATCGATGCGATGCTGAAGTCGCTCGATCCGTACACCAACTTCTATGCCGAAGACGACATCGAAGATTACATGACCATGACTACCGGCCGCTACAACGGCATTGGGGCAACCATCGGTACGCGGCAGGAAAAAAGCATCGTGATGATGCTGTATGAAGGAACACCCGCCGAAAAATCGGGTCTGCTGATTGGCGACGAGATTCTGAAGATCGACGGTGTTGACATTAAAACCCGCCGCGATGCCGATCCTGGTAAGCTGCTACGGGGCCAGACGGGTACGGCTGTAAAGCTAACCGTGAAGCGGTTCGGTCAGAAAGAACCGGTCGACATTTCGGTGATGCGCGACGTGGTGAAAATGACCAACGTGCCTTACTACGGGATGTTGAATGACGAAGTCGGCTATATCGATCTGAAAGATTTTATGGCGGCGGCTGGTCGTGAGGTACGTGCCGCTTACCAGGAGTTGAAGGGGAAAGGCATGAAAAAGCTGGTGCTTGACCTCCGCGAAAACCCCGGCGGATTACTCGACCAGTCGATTGATATCTCCAATATTTTCATTCCGCGCGGTGCTGAGGTGGTTACAACCAAAGGCAAAGTGACGGAGTGGAACAAGACATACTCGGCGCTCTCGCCCGCACTGGACACCGAAATGCCGGTGGTTGTGCTGACGAATAACCACTCGGCTTCGGCCGCAGAAATCGTGTCGGGCGTTATTCAGGACTACGACCGGGGCGTACTGATTGGACAGCGCAGCTTCGGTAAAGGACTGGTGCAAACCACCCGCCCGCTTTCGTTCGGGACACGGATGAAGATCACGACGGCCAAGTATTACATTCCGAGCGGCCGCTGTATTCAGGCGATCGACTACAGCCACCGCAACGCCGATGGTAGCGTCGGTAAAATTGCTGATTCGCTGCGTACGGCCTTTAAAACAAAGGCGGGGCGGACAGTCTATGATGGTGGAGGCGTAACGCCCGATATCCAGACAGAAGCGCAAACGCCATCTCCACTGGCGTTGAGCCTGACCAACAAGGGCCTGATCTTCGATTATGCGGTCAAGTACCGGCATGATCATCCGACCATAAAACCGGCCCGTGAATTCAAACTGACCGACGCCGAATACCAGGAATTTGTGAAGTGGGCGGGCGATAAAGAGTACGACTACACCACGCAGGTGGAAAAAGACCTGGGTGTGCTGGAAGCGTCGGCCAAGAAGGAAAAATACTTTGATCAGATCCAAAACCAGTTACAGGCCCTGAAGTCAAAGATGTCGCACAGTAAAGATGCCGACATGAAGACGTTCCAGACCGAAATTCGGGCGCTGCTTGAACAGGAGATTGCCGGTCATTATTACCTGCAGAAAGGCATTAAAGAAGCCTCGTTCAGTACGGATACCGACATTAAGACTGCTCTCGATTTGTTCAAGGATATGGGCAAATATGAACGGATATTGAAAGCAGGGAAATAAGGGGAGGAAAGGAGGAAAGGAGGAAAGGGGGAAGGGAGGAAAGGAGGAAAGGTTGCTGACGCCAGTGTATCTGCTCTCGCGTCAGTAACCTTTCTTCCCCCTTCCCCCTTTCCCCCTCTCCTCCTTTCCTCCTTTCCTCCCCTTCCTCCTTTTTTAAAATGATCCTTTCCCTCGACACGTCTACCACCGTTTGCTCGGTAGCACTGCATCAGCTTGATGGCACACTGCTGGGCTGTTATGAACTGTTTACCGAACGCACCGCCTCGTCGCGGCTGACTACGCTGGTACAGGAGGTTGTGGCGCACACAGGCCACGCCCTTGCGGCTGTTTCAGCTATTGCTGTGGCCAAAGGGCCAGGCTCCTATACGGGCCTGCGTATTGGCGTGTCTACCGCCAAGGGTCTGTGCATGGCGCTCGATAAACCGCTGATCGGTATTAATACGCTGGCTGCCATGACTGAGCAGGTACGCCCGTTTTATCAACCAGGCAAATCCACCGCCTCGGCAGACCGGCTGGGTACGTTGTTTTGCCCCATGATCGACGCGCGACGCATGGAGGTGTACTGCGCGTTCTACGACCAGAACGGGGGCGAGGTGCGGGCTACCTCGGCCACGGTGCTCGATGAAGCCTCATTTGCTGACTTACTAGACTCCCATCGGGTTGTCTTTTTTGGCGATGGTGCCGCCAAAGCGCAGCCTGCCCTGACGCATGCCAATGCTCATTTCCCACCGGTTCAGGTACGCCCTTCAGCGCGTACGGTAGGTACGCTGGCGGCAAAAGCATATGTGGCGGGCGACTTCGAAGACCTGGTCACTTTCGAACCGTATTATCTCAAAGAATTCATGACCACTACGCCAAAGCAGAAGGTAAGTCAATAAGCTGATAGGGACTCTATTGGGCCTAGAGCTCCTGCCCCTATTTCAATTTCGCCTCAGTCGGGCAACGTTCGGAGGTGACGGAAAACTTTGTGATCAGCGTAAAAGGTACCTCCCGGAATGAATGACGCCAGCAGCGCCAGCATGGTTTTGCCTAAGGGCCAGTTGTATTCCGTCTTTGCCTGAATGATCGTCAGAACGTAAAGAAGAAAGAGTAATCCATGAATGGGGCCAATCAGTTGTACGGCTTCCGGATGTCCGCCGATGCGTTTCAATGGAACGGCAATGAAAACAAGGAGCAGCAGGGATAGGCCCTCAGCTAATCCGATCAGCCGTAGGCGAATTTTGGGCGAATTGAACAGGTTCATTGCTTTTTGTCAGGTAACGTTAGTCAAGTTGTTTTTTAAAAGGTGCGGATCCAGGGGCGATCAGCCAGGGGAGAGAACGGCCAGGGAATAGCCAGCAGGATTAACAGTAGCCCGGCCGTGAAATAAATGGCGGTGGTTTTAAAGCGTTGCCGGCCATCGGTTTGCCGCTTGGCTTTACTCGATCCGATGGTCATGACGATAACGGCTGTTATCATCAGGCCACTATGAATAAGGGCGAAAAAAGAGAGCGCTGGTGCTTCGCTGAAAGCAGGGCGGGTCTGCCAGTAGTAACGAATAAGCGGACTAATAATGTAGAGGTAGAACCCAACGAGAAACTGGGTATGCACAATCGACGTAGCGGCGATACGTATCGTCTGGTCAACTGGCTTGTAGGCACGTGCCTGAAGCAGGCCGCTATACGCACTGACTAGGGTAGCTAGCAGACTAAGTACTACCAGCCAGCGCAGGCTGCTGTGAATCAGAAGGATATATGGGTAAAGCATGAAAGGCAATCGCAGGTACGGGCACAAAGTTCTGCAATCCCGTTGCCTTTTAGCTAGGCCATTCCCGGCAGAAATTGGTCAGAATCAATCATTTTTCGAAAATTAACCGGGCTAACGCCGGCATACTTACGAAACAGCTTTCCAAAACCTGACTGGTCGGTAAAGCCAAGTTCGGCAGCGATTTGGCCAATAGCCATTTTCGACTGGAAAAGTAAGACTTTGGCTTCAAGTACCCGACGCTGATCGATCCAGACCGACGGTGAATGGCCTGTTCGGGCTTTAACTACTTTGTTCAGGTGATTGGCGCTGATGTGCAGCCGGTCGGCATACTGGGTTACCTGATTCAGTTGCCGGATATGGTCATCGAGCAGGCGCATAAATCGCTGAACGAGCCGGTCGCCTGCATCCGTTTGACTGGGCGTTTTTCCGGCGTAGGCCCGATTTATTTCGCTTAATGCCGCCAGAAGGTAAGGCCGAATGATATCCGTTCGACTGGCCCCCGATTCGGTGTATTCAACCAGCAACCGATTCAGCAGACTGCTCAGAAAACCCGTTTGTTGAGCCGACAAGTCAGTCAGTGGGTTGTTACTCAGTTTTAGGAAGTCGAAACTGGTCTCATGAATGGTGCTTATCAGTAATTCCTGACTAAAGAGGCTCATGAACCCGGTTGTTTCTTCCTGAATGGCGTTGATCGAGAAGATTTGCGACGCCGGAATGACAACCAGTTGCTGACTGGTAACCGTACAGGATTGATGTCCGATCGTCAGCTCAATCTGGCCGCTGGTCAGCACGAACAACACGTGATTTTCTGTTCGCCCGGGCGGCACGGGGAGTTTAATAACTGGTCGGGCAAACTCGAGTGGCGCAATGATGAACTGGTTGAAATTGGGTCGAAATCGTTGCTCCCAGGCGTCATCTTTCTCCAGAAAACGCTCGCTCGCGATGCTGGGGCTGATAGACGGGAAACTGTCATTGTTGTTCATAACGTACCTGAGAATAAATTCTGGCTTACTGTTTCCACCAAGCCAAAATCAGAGATAAGCTAGTCAAAACCTACTCATTCCATGCATTCTGCCCTTTCAATGGCATACAGGCGATAAATGGACCCGGAACAGGGTCGTAGGCCAGCACTTCTCTGCCAATTTTCTCGCTGGTATAATAGCCCAATAACGTGAGGCTTTTCAGGCGCCGGAAGAAGGCGGGTGGGCCGGCTGGTTTCAGCGTGATACCCCAAAGCGAAGGCGGGAACGGCGCTGCTTCTTTATCCAGTGTTAACAGGAATGCTTCGCGTTGGGTGGGCGTGCAGGCGACAAACGATTGGCCATTCTCTTTTTCGCACCGTTCTTCCAGGGTTTCCAACCCGGCAAGGAAATCGTTCTGATCGGCTTCGCTGAGCAGTTCGTTCAACATCTGATCAACAAACTGCGGCACACCCAGTTCTTTCGCGCCCGGCGTGCTGGTTTTGGGCAAGATTGTTTCGGTGATTTCGGCGATCGTGTTTGCCTGGTCGTTGGTCAAAAACAGGGGTTTCCAATCGAGGTGTGCTTCTTTTGTGCACGCAACGAAGGTGTCGGTCAGCGCGGCTACGGAGACCGTGTAGCCCATGAAAAGGGCCGACTGTTTTAAGGCATCTCTACGGTTCATAGCGCTTTTTTGTTCAATGAACTGGTGGCAAAATCAACGGCACGGGCAGTTAACGCCATGTACGTTATCGACGGGTTCACACACGACGATGAGGTCATACAGGCACCATCGGTAACAAATACGTTGGGTACGTTGTGAAGCTGGTTGTTGCCGTTGAGTACCGATGTGTTGGGGTCGCGGCCCATGCGCGCCGTACCCATTTCGTGAACTCCTACGCCAATACCCCCCGAATGATCGAAGGTGGTAATGTTTTTCATACCGGCCACTTCGAGCATATCGGCGGCATCGGCCATGATCTGCTTGCGCATACTCAGTTCATTCTGCTTGAATTCGGCGTCGAACACCAATACGGGCAGGCCCCACTGGTCTTTTTTATCGGGGTGGAGCGTCACCTTGTTGTCGTGGTAAGGAAGCACTTCGCCGAAACCCATCAGGCCCATGCTCCAGCCACCCGGTTTGAACAGCGATTCTTTAAACGCGGCCCCAACCCCCGGCTGACTGACCCCGCTGCTCCAGTTGCTACGTCCGGCACCGGCTCCCTGGTAATCGTACCCGCGCAGGAAGTTTGGGTTCTTCGTTTTCTCATCGAGATTAACGTACCTGGGAATAAACAGTCCGGCAGGTTTACGGCCTTTGTAATACTGGTCTTCGAACCCATCATACGTACCCATAGCCCCCACGTGGTAATGGTGATCCATGATGTTATGCCCCAGTTCGCCGCTATCGTTACCCAGCCCATCCGGGAATCGGGTTGAGGTTGAGTTCAATAAAATCTGCGTCGTGGCCATCGCGGAAGCGCAGCAAAAAAACAGGGTAGCGTAAAACTCCGTCATCTCCTTCGTTTCCGAATCCACGACGCGTACCCCGGTGACCCGCCCTGTTTTTTCATCGTAAATCAGCGAATGCACCACTGAATTAGGCCGGACGGCCAGGTTATTTGTGCGGTTGGCAGCGGGCAGCGTGGCGGCATTACTGCTGAAATAAGCGCCGTAGGGGCACCCGCGTGAGCAGCGGTTGCGGTTCTGGCATTGCCCACGCCCCAGTTCAAGGTGCCAGGGTTGCGGCTCGGTCAGGTGGGCAACGCGACCGCAGGTGACAGCTCGGGTGCCGTATTTTTTCATCACCTCCTGCTTGAAATGCTTCTCCAGGCAATTCAGGTCCATCGGTGGCAGAAATTCTCCGTCGGGCAGGTGGTCGAGCCCCAGCTTTTCGCCGCTGATGCCAACGAATTTCTCCACGTATGAATACCAGGGCGCAATGTCTTTGTAGCGGATGGGCCAGTCAACGGCGATGCCTTCGCGGGCATTGGCCGTAAAATCGAGATCGCTCCAGCGGTAGCAGTGCTTGCCCCAGGTGAGTGAGCGGCCACCAACGTGATTCCCCCGAATCCAGTCGAACCGTTTGGTTTCGATGTATGGGTCTTCGAGATCATTCGTGAAAAAATGCTTCGTACTCTCGCCAACAAATCCGCTTCGAGTCTGGATATGGTACTTCTGCTGATCGTCATAATTCAGGCCGCCACGGTGCTCCATGTCCCAATGATCCTGCATCATGGTCGGGTAGTCTTCAACATGGTTTACCAGGCGCCCTTTCTCCAGCACCAGTGTTTTCAGGCCTTTCTCACAAAGCTCTTTAGCGGCCCAGCCGCCGCTCATGCCTGAGCCGACAACAATGGCGTCGTACCGGTGTGTCTGATTTACGGTGGTATTTAGGTTTGCCATTCTGTTTGGTCTTTAGGTAAATATAGGGTGTCGGCGGAAATCTACTCAATACGTTTCCATTCGCCCCAAAATCGTGCTGTTTGTCCCACCGACCTGGTTGCCGCCGACGATTTGATCTACATTTAACCCAGTCAAAACCAAACGCATTAAACACCATGAAAACGCTTGCATTCGCCGCTACGCTGTTTGTTTCACTCGGCTTAACCGTTGCTGCTCAGGCCCAAACGAAAACCTACACACTGACCATAACCGTTGGGAACCTCGTGGAACGGAAGGGCACCGTCCGGGTTGGGCTGATCACGAGAGCGGAAAATTTTATGGGTAAGGCCGACATGGATACCGTTCTTGCCGTACCTGCCGAGGGGCCTCTGGTGATTACCTTCATTAACCTGCCCGCAGGTACGTATGCCGCCCGCTTGTATCAGGATCTGAACGATAACAAGCAGATGGATATACAGAATGGCAGGCCAGAGGAGCCGTTCGGCTTTTCTAAAATAAGTATGCTGATGGGGCCACCTTCGTTCGACGAGGCTTCCTTTCTACTGGCTGAAGACACCGCGATGAAAATTAGCCTGATCAGTTTGTAGGGAAATCAGGTGTCAGGTGTCAAGTTTCAGGTGTGCTGCTTGGGTAACGGGTTAGTAACAAGGCAGCGCACCTGAAACCTGACACTTGAAACTTGAACCTTCTCCCTTCCGTTCTTTCGGTATGGAAACGGATGTTATTGTAAACCGGGTGGCCGGCAGCGGGCTTGTCACGCTTGATCTGGAAGAGTATTATCATCCCGGCGAACGGGTCGTCTATGATCTGAAAGATAACCTGTTTATGGGCCTGATTCTCAAAGAAAAAGACTTTCGGGCCTTTCTGAAGGAGCATGACTGGAGTCAATATGCCGGAAAGAATGTGGCCATCACCTGCACCGAAGATGCCATCATTCCAACCTGGGCGTATATGTTGCTGACACTGCAACTGCAACCCTATGCGAATACGGTTGTGTACGGCACCATACAGGATCTGAACGAGAAACTGTATTTCGATGCCATCAAAACGATTGACCCTGACGAGTATCGGGGGGCTAAAGTAGTGGTGAAAGGATGTAGTAAGGTGCCAGTGCCTACCGCTGCCTATGTCGAACTGACTCGCCTGCTTGCTCCGGTGGTGCAAAGCCTGCTGTTTGGCGAGCCTTGTAGCACGGTGCCGCTATTTAAAAGAAAGCAGTAATGTGAATGCGTCAACGCTAGAGTTCCCAAAAAGTCGGGTTGGCGTTGCGGCGTATGTGCGTGCGTAGCTCGAGCCAGAAAGCGGCGATCAGATACAAAATAATGGGCGAACCGAGCGTCAGACAGGAGGTATAGATGAAATACAACCGGATGCTGCTGGCCGAAATGTTCATTCGCTCGCCAAGCCGGGCGCAAACGCCAAACGCTTGTTGCTCAACGAAATATTTCAGTTTGTTAAGACTCTGGTCCATATGTCTGTTGTCCTGAAGAAGAGTAAACATAACGCTAATAATTGAGCTTTGTTCCGCTTCTACGAACCATTTACACAAAATTCATAGCTAACGGAGGCTTTTACTGCCAGACCTGCCTGTCTTCTGAAACTAATTCACGTACTTTGCGTTTCATGCAGGGTGGTAACCTACAACAGGTCAGCCGCCTATCTAATTTATACCAATTTTATGCAAACAGGTGTGGTTAAGTTTTTCAACGAAAGCAAAGGCTTCGGCTTTATCGTTGATGACGCCAATGGTCGTGAAATTTTCGTTCATATTACCGGCTTGAACGGTGTGACGATTCGTGAGAATGACCGGGTTCAGTTCGAAGTAGTTGATGGCAAAAAAGGCCTCAACGCCGTTAAGGTCAGCAAGATCTAATTCGTCAGACCGTTGGTCCGATAGAAAAAAACAAAATGCCCCGGCTGAAAAGCCGGGGCATTTTGTTTTTTAAAGTTTACTGTTTTCAGTTTACTGTTGCGCTGCTGATGAAAGAGCTCGCTGATTAGCAGCGCAACAGTAAACTGAAAACAGTAAACTAAACATGTCCCGTCCAGCTATGCACATCGGCAATGGATGGCATGGGTACGTCGTTCATCTTTAACTTTTTGCGAACGCCACCCAGATCATTGAATAGTTTGTTGGGGCTGGCCGCGTGCAGTTGACTGATGGTCAAATAACCTAGTTTCTGGAGCGCCGGTACCCAAATTGCCGGTACGCCAGCGTCGACAAAATCGGCTTCAGTCGAAATTTCTTCTTTCTTTTCAGGCCGCATCTGCGGGAAGAAAAGCACCTCCTGTATACTTGGCTGGTTGGTCATGATCATCGCCAGCCGGTCGATACCCAGGCCAACACCCGCCGTAGGGGGCATACCATATTCCAGGGCCCGCAGGAAGTCTTCATCCATCGCCATGGCTTCGTCGTCGCCGCGTTTGGCCAGTTCGAGCTGCTCCTCAAAGCGAGCCCGCTGATCGAGCGGGTCGTTCAGTTCCGAATAAGCGTTGGCAATCTCTTTACCGTTGCAGATCGCCTCGAACCGTTCGACCAACCCCGGTTTGCTGCGGTGCTTCTTGGTCAGCGGCGACATTTCGACGGGGTAATCCGTGATAAACGTCGGCTGAATCAGGTTCGGCTCGCAGGCTTCACCAAACAACTCGTCGATCAGCTTTGATTTGCCCATCGACTGGTCGGTTTTGATACCCCGGCTTTCGGCAGTCTGACGCAGCGCCTCTTCACCCATTTCCGACACATCGACACCCGTGTATTCCTGAATGGCCTCAAACATGGTCAGGCGTTTCCAGGGGCGTTTGAAGTCGATGATGTTCTCACCCACCGTCACCTTGGTTGTACCGGCCACATCGATGGCTACTTTCTCCACCATCTCTTCAATGGTGTCCATCATCCAGTTGTAGTCTTTGTAGGCCACGTAGAATTCCACCTGCGTGAACTCGGGGTTATGCGTCCGGTCCATGCCTTCATTGCGGAAATCTTTCGCGAACTCGAACACACCGTCGTAACCGCCTACGATCAGCCGTTTCAGGTACAGCTCGTTGGCAATCCGCAGATACAGCGCCATGTCGAGCGTGTTATGGTGCGTCTGGAAGGGCCGGGCTGTAGCGCCTCCGTGAATGGGCTGAAGAATGGGCGTTTCAACTTCCAGATACCCTTTTCCGCTCAAATATTGCCGAATCGAATTCACCAGCTTGCTGCGCTTGATGAACACCTCGCGTACCTGAGGATTCACGATCAGATCGACGTAGCGCTGACGGTACCGCAGTTCCGGATCAGTGAAGGCATCATAGGTTTCTTTTTCGCCCGTCTGCTCGTTCACCACCTCTTTTACCACTGGCAGAGGCCGTAGCGACTTGGTCAGCAGTTTGAACGACCGGACGTAGAGCGACAGCTCACCCGTTTGCGTGGTAAAGATGTTGCCTTCCACGCCCACGATGTCGCCAATGTCGAGCAACTTCTTGAACACCGTGTTGTACATCGTTTTATCCTCACCGGGGCAGATGTCGTCGCGGCGGAAATAAAGCTGCATGCGGCCGGTGCTGTCCTGCATTTCGGCGAATGAGGCCGCCCCCGAAATACGGAAGCCCATCATTCGGCCTGCCAGACGTACCTGCCCATAGGTAGCGTCACCGGCAAAATCGAGGTGCGGCTCGTAGCCTCCCTGCGTCTCCTGTCCTGCCTTGTCGGCAAAGGCATCGCGAAGGGTGGTGATGGTGTGCGTAACGTCGAATAGCTCGGCGGGGTAGGGGTCAATGCCCATCCGCATCAGTTCTTCACGTTTCTGACGTCTGTTTACTTCTTGTTCACTTAACATAGCTGAACCGCAACGTTTTGCCTTGACCAGGGTGGCCAGCGGCGGACCGTCGGAATTTTACAGGATTGAAAGGAGCTACAGGCGTTGATCGCCTGGGGAAATCGAGCGGCAAAAGTACGGCAGAATCATGGATGTGTCACGCACTTACGCAACCTCATACCGCTTTCCGGGAAGCGACCGGACGTACCCACGAAATTCCAGGCTGAGCAGGAGTGAAGCCAGCGCACCCATGTTGATCTGCGATTGCCAGCTTAGTTCATCGATGTGCAACCCCGGCTTCTGGCGCAGCAAGGCCACGACCTGGCTTTCCTGGGCTGTGAAATCGAGCGGAATCGGAACCGAAGCCGACGATTTACCTGCCGCCATGCCGGCCGGGTCCTGATCCCAGTTCATGGCTTCGATGAGGTCGGTAGGGCTGGTGTATATCTGTGCTTTGTTCTCGCGGATGAGCTTGTTGCAGCCCGCCGAAAACTGTTGTGACACCTGCCCAGGCACGGCAAACACCTCGCGGTTGTAGTTGTTGGCGTACTCGGCCGAGATGAGCGCCCCCCCTTTAGCGGCGGCTTCCACAATCACTACGGCGTCGCTAAGGCCCGCGATGATGCGGTTTCGGGCCGGAAAATAGCGCGGATCGGGTTTGGTGCCCGGTATGTGCTCCGTGAGTAGGCCGCCCAGGGCCTGCATATCCTGTGCGGTGCGGCTGTGTACCGATGGATAAATAATGTCTAGGCCACTGGCCATAACGCCCACGGTCGGTAACCCAACCTGGAGGCTGGCCCGATGGGCCGCGATGTCGATGCCGTAGGCCAGTCCGCTGATGATCGAAATGCCATAGGGCTGCATGGCCTGTACGATTTCTTCCGTCATGCGTCGACCGTATTCGGTTGCCTGCCGGGTTCCCACCAAGGCCAGCGTACGGGGGGCGTTCAGATCCGCGTTGCCCAGTTGGTATAGCAAAGCCGGCGCGTCGTAGAGCGTTTTGAGTCGGGCTGGATACGCCTCATCGGTATAGAAAAGAGCCGAGGCGCCTAGTCTTTCGAGCCGACGCAGGACCGCTTCGGCGGCACTTAACACGTGGGGCTGCCGAATAGCGCGGGCTGTAACCTCGCCTACGCCTGGAATCTTCAGGAGTTTGGCCGGCGGCGCGGCAAGAACAGCTTCGGCCGAGCCGCCATAACTGATGAGTTGCCGGATAAGGATTCCCCCGACGCCTGGCACGAGCGAAAGGGCAATTTGATGGAGTTGTTCAGGCGTAGCGGTGGGCACAGGCAATCAGAAAGGCTTAGCCACAATCATATGGATTTCCAATAAGAATTACTAGAAGGCGGCTGATAAGTATGCACTCTAGAAAATCTTAGTAGAAAAGCCTGGTTATCAGTTAAGAAAGGATTATTGAATTTAATGAGAAGGTAACTAACAATCAGGTGGATTCTGGGTTAAGTCTATTTAACTAATAGATTTTAAATACCTTTCGTATGAAAATCCAATTGACACACACGCTGCTGGCTTTACTAGCGGTGGGAGGTAGCGCCTATGCGCAGGTAGACACGTCTGCCCGCCCAGCCTCGGCAGGAACAGCACCCACAACGATGGGGTCATCATCGGTCACCCGACCAACGGGCGGGGGTACGTCAAAAGCAACCGATAAAGATTTGGCGGCTAATCTGGCCGGGGCCAGCGACTTTTCAACCCTCCAAACGGCACTGGTAGCCTCTGGGCTCGCCGACCAGGCGAAGACACCCGGCCCGTACACCGTTTTTGCGCCATCTAATGCTGCGTTCAGCAAACTGCCGGCCGGTACGTTGCAGAGCCTGACCCAACCCGCCAATAAGAGTAAGCTGGCCGGTATTTTGGCCTACCACGTCGTATCGGGTAACGTGATGGCATCGGACTTGAAAGACGGTCAGACGCTGAAGACAGTGGGCGGGGGCACTTTAACTGTTCGCAAGCAGGGCAACGCCGTGATGCTGACGGATGCTAAAGGGGGTTCGGCTATGGTGACAACGCCTGATATTCAGGCGACCAACGGAACCGTACACGCCATTGACAGCGTGTTGATGCCGAAATAAACGGAGAGTCCGGTTCTCCCAAACAGACACAGTCCTGCGGGGCCATAGTCGTTATAAAAATGACTGTGGGCCCGCAGGACTGTGTCTGTTTGGGAGAACCGGACTGATAAAAGCCTATTGCTTCACCAGTTTAAGGGTATAGGTGGTTTTGATGGGGCGGTTGCTGAAATCTACATCGTCCTGAAAGGCAATGTTCATCGTATTGCCCGCTCCCGATTTGGTTAGTGGGAGCGCTGCCAGCTTGTCTTTGCCATAGAGTATCAGTTGCGTATCGGTTTCCGTAAACGTACCACCTGGCTCGAACAGGAAATCGAGAAAGCCGCGCGAATTGCTGGCACTTGTGCACGTGGCAGTGCTGGCGGCATTGGTGGTGGCGGTGCCGTCGGCGCCAAAGGTGAGTGTCACATCAGAGAGGCAGGTTTCCCCATTGGCTTTCAGGTAGGGAACCCAATCAGGTACGTTGATGGTAGTGGCGCCGGATGGTGCCGCCCAAACAGGATCGAATGTGAGGGCCGTGATTTTCCAATTACCCACGGCCGAAGGTGGCGTTACGGGGTCGACCGTTTTTTTGCAGCCCAGCAATAGCATGAGCAATAGGGTCGCCTGAATGACAGGAGACCAGATTTTCGTCTTCATACGAGAGTATCTATGTAGGCAAGCTTATGAGTAAACGGAGCAGAATCAATCTCTATTGAGTCACCAGCAGCATATTGTAATGACTGGCTAATTCTGAACGGTCACTGGTTTAAGACGGGCCATTCACTCGATATTGTCTGCCTTAATTTCTACCTTGGGCGTTATTACTTAAACAATCATCCTTTTCACTTAACTACTAACAGCTATGGGTTTCCTGTATTCAATTATCATCGGTGGCATTGCTGGCTATCTGGCCAGTACCTTTATGGGGAGCCACAACAGCGCGCTGATCAATATTATTTTGGGCATCGTGGGTGGTCTGGTTGGCGGTTTCATTGCTAAGCGCCTCGGCAACGATCCTGAAAATGACGGTCTGGTCATGAATCTGCTGATTTCGGTTGGTGGCGCCATCGTCCTGATCTTCCTGGGGCGATTGTTCTAGCGCACAACAGAAGACTGTAGCAAAAGCCCGACTCAGCTAGCACTGGTCGGGCTTTTGCTATAAAGGGCCGGATCAACAACGTACCTGGGCAGCAACCCACCATTACGCCTGTGCATTAGGTCAGTTTATTTGCCGCCGGTCTGCTGGCTTGTAGTTGCGTGTTTCGGGCACCAGCAGCCCAAACACGCCCAGTGCTGCTACCGCAATACCAGCCAGAATAAGGAAAGCATACGTGTACCCCGCCTGTTGCACAATGGCCCCGGCAAAGGCACTGCTTAATGAAGCCCCCAGCCCCACGGCGGTGGCAATGGCACCTTGCGTGGTGTTGAACAAGCCGCTGCCCTGCGTGAGATCCGCAACGATCAGGACCGACAAAACCCCGAAAAGACCAGCCCCTACACCATCAAGAATCTGGATGCTGACCAGCCTTATCGGGTCGTCGGTTAGCGTGTATAACAGGCCCCTTACTGGTAAAACGGCGAACCCAATCAGCAACAGGCGTTTACGCCCTCGTGGGGCCAGTTGCCCGGCCCAGTAACTAACGGGAATCATGACTAATTGCGCCACAATAATACAGGCCGATATATAGGCCGACGACGTACCTGCGCCGTTTCCTTTGGCCAATTGCTGCCCAAGGAGCGGTAACATGGCGGCGTTGGCAAAATGAAAGAGCACGCAGGCCAGCGCAAAAAACAGGATATCCCGGTTGGCTGCCAGTGCCCGCCAGCCTGTTTGCTGGTGGCCATCGTCAGTTGGTTTGTCGCCGTCGCCCCGCGCGCGTTCATGGTCAATTTCCGATTCGCGAATGCGCCAGATAGCCAGGCTGCTGAGGACCGACATGGCTGCAAGCAGGACAAAGATGCCCTCGGTGCTGACGTAATAGCCGATGAGCCCCGCCATACAGGCCGCAAACACATTGCCGCCGTGGTTGGCGGTTTCATTGCGCCCAATGCGTCCGTCGAGGGCCTTGTGGCCTACCAATCCCAGGGTAATGGCCGCTAAGGCGGGCGTAAACCAGGCCGCCGCCAGACCCATTAGCACCTGGCCACCGATGATAACCGAAAAGGTAGGGAGCAATACTGTGCCCAATGAGGCGGTGGCAATCAAGAGCGACGCCACGATCGAGTAGAGCCGTTTGCGCCGCGTTCGATCGACCAGCGCCCCGGCGGGGGTCTGGCTGGCCACCGTTGCTATCCCCATTACCGACATGGCCAGGCCAATATCCTGCGCCTGCCAGTGGCGGGTGGTGAGCAGGTAAATGGCGAGGTATGGCCCCAGACCATCACGCACGTCGGCCAGGAAAAAATTGGCCCGGTCGAGAGCCCGCAAACTGGCTGCCGATGGCTGGCGATCAGTGGAGCGAGCCGATGCCGCTACCATTTTTTGAAAATAAAAAAGACCGCCACGACCATGAAGGCAAAACCGACAAGATGGTTCCAGGCTAGCTTATCGGTCCTGAAGACGTAGACGGTAATCAGGGTGAAGACCGTCAGTGAGACAGCTTCCTGAATGGTTTTTAGCTCAAAAAGTGAAAAAGGACCACCCGTTTCGGTAGAGCCAATGCGATTGGCGGGCACCTGAAAAATGTATTCGAAAAAGGCCAGGCCCCAACTGAGCATGATGACGCCAAACAGGGACAGTTTGGCAATCAGTGGGTACTGTTTCAACTGAAGGTGGCCATACCAGGCCAGCGTCATAAAGATATTGGAGAGCGTAAGCAACAAGATGCAGTAAAGCGATTTCATTCGTTCGTTGAGTGGCCCTTGCCGGGTGTGTTGGCTATCGTATGGGAATATGAAGCGTGCTGGTAAACGTAAAAGCCTGCCAGCTAAGGGATAACTGACCGCCCAGTAAGCTTGTTAGGCGGTGGCTTATCCACAGGCCCAGTCCATGCCCCTCTTTCAGTGGGTCGGCCTGAAAATAAGGCTCGGTCAGTTCAAGCGTAGGTCCGCTCTCACGCGAGGTTCTGTTCTGAACCTGTACGACTGCCAGTGCAGGGTTCGTGCCGTCGATGGTTACGGTAACGGTGCTGTCAGCTACCCCATACTTTATGGCATTTTCGATCAGGTTAAGCAGGATATGATCCAGCTTCACGGCATCGGTAGTCAGGTCCAGCCCTGGCCCCGGCTGAATAGCCAGCTGAGTAGCTACCTCATAATCGGCGGCAATTGCTGTTAACTGCTGCAGGCAACGGCTCACTTGTGCATCTACTTTCACCGACGATAGCTGAAGCAGGGGCGCTGATTCGTCTGGTCGGCTCAGCGTGAGAAATTCGTCGATGAGTCGGCTCAGGCGACGTACTTCGTCTAGTTGCCCATCCAGAAAAGGGCGCAATCCGTTTCCGGCCTGACCCCCACTGAGCGTAACCTCCAATCCGGTTTTCATAACGGCCAGCGGGGTACGTAGCTCGTGGGCGGCGGCCCCGAAGAAATGCCGTTGCGTATCAATACTCGTTTGAATACGCTCCAGCATCTGGTTCAGGGCTACGGTCAGTGTGTAGAGCTCGTCGCGGCTTTTAGGTGGTGTGAGCGGTTCTATCCGGGTTGCCTTACCAATTTGAGCTGCCTGAGCCACCAGGCTTTTAATGGGCCGTAGTAACCAGCCTGCCGCGCCGTAGCCCGCTGCCAGCGCCAACAGCAGACTTGAGAGCCAGCCCAGTCCGAAAACCCACCTGAGCTCCTGAATGTCGCGTTGTAGACTCCCATCAGGCATGGCCAGCGTGAGACGAACCTGACTGTCGATGAACTGATCGGCTGATGACTCAACGGTGACCAAACGGTAGTTGCTGGCGACGGGTGGCAACGTACCTGGCTGTTTAAAGCGTCGTTGCCGTGGGGAGCCATCGTCGTTCGGAAAATCAGGGCTTTTAAACAGTTCACGCGTGGGGAAGTAGGCCGATGAGGCCGTGAGGCGCATCTGTTCGCGAAGGCCGGGCAACGGGAGTACAACCGGGTCGATGCTGACCATCGAGAGCAACCAGTTGGCGCGGGTTTGGGTGGCTCGGTCAAACGCCGTTTGCAGGCTCTGCTCGGCCCGGCCAAGCATCAAACTACCAGTGGCGGCACTCACCAGGGCAAACACGGCTGCCACAGCCAGTACAATGCGGCTGCGCAGGCTCATGCGGTACGGAGCCGGTACCCCTGCCCAATCAGCGTTTCAATCAATTCCGGTTCTTTGCCGGCGTCCGTTGGTGCAGCCGCATCGAGCTTTTTGCGAAGCTGATACATGTGTACGTCAATGACGTTGCTACCCCGGTCATAGTCGACGGCCCACACTTTCTCGGCAATTTCGGTACGGGTTACCACGCGCCCCGCCTGGCGCATGAGCAGTTCGAGCAGGGCAAATTCGCGGTTCGTGAGGTCGAGTTTGGTGCCGTTTCGTAGCACTTCCCGGCTGGTCAATCGCATTTCCAGGTCGGCCACCCGCAGCACTACGGCGTCGCCCGTGGTAGTTTTGCGTTGCCACACCCTGATTCGCGCCAGCAGCTCCTCGAAGTCGAACGGTTTACGCAGGTAGTCGACCGCGCCCAGGTCCAGCCCCTGCACTATGGTAGGGGCATCGCTCAGGGCCGACAGGATGACCACAGGTACGTTCAGCCCATAAGCGCGCATGTTCTTCAGCACATCGAAACCGGTTTGGCCGGGTAGCATCAAATCGAGCAGCACCAGATCGTAGAGCCCACCCGCCAACTGATCGAGTCCTGCCGAACCGGAATAGGCCAGATCGGCCACATGCCCTACCTGTTCCAGCCCCTGCCGAATGAACCGGGCCAGTTTACGCTCATCTTCAATGACTAAAATTTTCATGTGGCAAAAGCCCCCCTCACGCAGGAGGAGGGCCAACTGATTAACGATTAGCGAACAAGGTACTGCTGTCCGTTGATTGTCAGGACCGAGGCGCGCAGGATATTCGCTTTCTGGAGCTGTACCTGTCCTTCGCCCAGTGTACGGGTGTAGCCTTGTACGGTTATGTCGGTGCCCTTCTTGGCCAGATTCGTCAGTTGGTAAGCAATGTGCGGCGGAACATGAACAAGGTTGTCATTGATAACCAGCCCGTTAACCCGGCCACTGCGGTCCAGCTTATAGTCGGTGATCTTACCCGTTATGGTGCTCATGACAGGCGCAACGGGCGCTGGCGGTGTGGCGGGCGGTGCATCGGTAATGGTTGTTTTACCGGCTGTCAGGCTGGTCATGTGAAAGCGCGATTCGCCATCTGGCCGGGTATCTGCAAAGCCCGTTACACTGACCGAACTACCGGCTTTTATGGTTTGCTGAACCTGCTTGCCCAGATGTGGCGCAAACTGTACGGTCATTGGTTTGCTGCCGCCTGTGAGGGTAAAGCCGTTCAGGATGTAGTCATCATTGCCCGTCAGTTCACCAACGGAACCGGTTACGGTGGTAAGCGGAAGCAGACCTGTTTCACGACCATTTGGACCGCCTTTACGGCCTATTTTCCCTGGTCGCCCCGGCCCACCCTGACCCGGCCCATCCTGTGGCCCAAAACCGTCGCGCAGGCGGTCGCCTTTGTATTTCCTCATGCCTTTCCGGTCGCCTTTGGCGAAGCCACGAACGCCTGTTCCCGGTCCATCTGCCACCTGGGGATTGACGGGCGGTGGTGGCGGCGGTGTATTGCTGGTTTGTGCGTGGGCGGTGGCTAGTCCGGCCAGCAGGAGTGAGGTGATGATGAGATTCGTTTTCATTGATAGCGTTTGTTTTACTGGTTGATTGTGAAACAAAGCTACCTGCGCCAGTTAAGGCCGATCTGAAGCCAACATTAATTTTTCTTCATGTTGGATTGGCCTGGCTCTGTAGGTTGCTTACGCCTAGTCGAAGGGCCACGCGTTAGCAACCTACAGAGCGAAGCAAAATTATTTACGCCTCGCTGGCCGTTGTCAGTTTATCGATTGCTTCATTATCCAGCCTCAACTCGGCGGCTTTGGCAATGTCGTGCAGTTGCTCAACACTGGTAGCGCTGGCAATAGGTGCCGTAATGCCCCGGTGCGCCATGAGCCAGGCCAGCGACACCTGGGCGGGTGTGGCTGAATACTGCTCGGCTATTTCATCAAGGGCGTTCAGGACGCGGAAACCCCGATCATCCAGGTACTTCCTCACGCCCTGCCCGCGCGGACTCTTCGACAGATCGGCTTCCGACCGGTACTTGCCCGTCAGGAAACCACTGGCCAGCGCGTAATAGTTGATCACGCCCAGGCCGTATTGCATCACAATAGGCTCGTACTGCTGTTCGTACTTCTCGCGGTCATACAGATTGTACTCGGGTTGCAAACTTTGGTAAGCTGGGTAGCCCTGTTTGGCGCTGACCTCCATCGATTCCCGGAGGCGTTCGGGCGTGAAATTCGACGCGCCAATGAACCGCACTTTCCCGGCCTGGATCAGCTGACTAAAACTTTCGAGCGTCTCTTCAATCGGCGTATCCAGGTCGTCGTAGTGCGATTGGTACAGGTCGATATAGTCGGTTTGTAATCGGCGGAGCGAGTCTTCGACGGCCTGTTGCATATAGGCTTTTGAGAGCCCTTTTTTATCCGGCGCCATTTTGGAGCCTAGCTTGGTAGCCAGCACAACCTGATCGCGTTTGCCGGTTTTCTTCAGCCAGTTACCAATGATCGTTTCCGATTCGCCGCCCTGGTTGCCCGGCACCCAGTGCGAATACACGTCGGCCGTGTCGATGAGGTTGAATCCGGCATCGACAAAGGCATCCAGCAGTTGAAAAGAAGTGGCTTCGTCGGCCGTCCAGCCGAATACGTTACCGCCAAAAGCGAGCGGTGCTACAGACAGCGACGAGCTGCCAATGGTACGTTGTTCCATGAGGTTGTTGTTAACCGGCAGCACAAATCGGCGGGCTGCTCACCGTCAAAACCGGCTGGAACAACGAACAGTTTAGAGAAAGTTACCTGCCGCCATACAGCTGTTTGGCGTTTTTGCCCAACTTCTATTCAGCAGAAGTGTCTATTTTATCCCGCAACTCGACCATGAACTGACGGATCTCGCGGAGCCTATCGATCATCTTGGCGGTGTCGCTTTGGGCCGTCTGTTTCCTGTTCAGGTATTCGCGGGCGCCCTGCAGTTTGAAGCCCCGATTTTCGACCAGATCAAGGATTTCGCGCAGGTGATCGACTTCAGCTTTGGTGTATACCCGATCGCCGGAACGGTTCTTTTTTGGACTAAGCGTGGGGAATTCCTTCTCGTAGTAACGCAGTTTCGATATGTTCACGTTGAACAGATCAGCCACTTCCCGAATGCTGTAATATCGCTTTTCGCCCGATTCCATAGTGACGTTACAATGTGGTTTAAGGCCGATGTGGCCCACGAATGTGCGCTGCAAATACCAACCCAACGGCGAAAATAACGTAATTTTGCAGGACCTCACTTTAGTTAGTCAGTCCTCTGTCTTCGCGGAACGCCGCCCGGTCTTCTGTTGCGCTGCTAAGGCCAATGGGTCCTGATAAGCAGCGTAACAGAAGACCGGGCGGC
>NZ_JBGGWE010000013.1:0-166046 GCF_041321095.1 Fibrella arboris
TTCCTCCCTTCCTCCCTTTCCTCCCTTCCTCCCTTTCCTCCTTTCCTCCCTTCCTCCCTTTCCTCCTTTCCTCCCTTCCTCCCTTCCTCCCTTCCTCCCTTCCTCCCTTCCTCCCTTCCTCCCCCCCTCACTTCAACCGTTCCACTTCGTAACGGAGCTCGTCGGCTAATTGGCGGATGCGGTCGTAGCGGGGGGCTGGCGGCGGTAACTGCTGGCTGACAAAGGCTTTCACGTCCCACACTTCCAGCACGTCTTTTAGCGCTACTTCGCGGTTGGGTACGTTCGGCTTGTCGGCGGTGAGCAGCAGCGTGCCTTTGTCTTTTATCTGGCTAAATACCCGCCGGGCCAGAATGCCCTGGTGCTGCACCAGCAACACATAGAACTGCCCGTCGGTAATCTCGAACCAGTTGCGCACAAACTGTCCGATCAGCCAGGCGCCGGGGAAGGTAAAATCACTGTCGGCTTCGAAGGCACGGTATTGCCCGACCGGTAGCATCGGCAGACGCATGGTTGGCAACCGACTCAGGTAGTCGGGCTGCTGAAAACGCTGCTGGTAATCGCCAAACTGAGCCTGATACACATAATGAATCACCTGCGCCTGATCGCTGGCGTGTGCCCGTTCGGGCATAGGAGCGGCCGGGGCCGGGGCTTTTTCAAAATGATTGTTGAAGGTCGGTAAGGGTTCGGCCCCGGCCGCAAACCCATCGGCACCGCGACTGACGGTGAACGCCGGGGTTTGAACGGGTTGCCCCGACCGGGCCCGTATTTCCTCGTACAACGGACCTGGCTGGGGCACGCTCCGCTCGGTTTCGCCCCGTTCCAGCGGGTTCGGACGCACCGGCGTGGGCGACGGCCGATCGGCGGCCGGGCGTTCCGACGGGGCTTTGTAATATTTTTCCAGCACGTTAACCAGCGGCTGGGGCTCGGGGCCGATCAGCTCCCGATCGACGGGTAATTTGGGGTCGCTGATTTGGGGGGGAGAGGTAATAAAGTCATCTTCCTCATCGTCGGTATCGCTGAAGATGGGCGGTGGAGAGGCTGCTCTGACCCCGCTACCAGGCTGACCAATCGGCAGGCTTAGGTCTGGCGTTTCACGGATCTTGCGTAAGTCCTGCTTCAGTAGCTGATCAACGGAGGTATTGAACAGTTTAGCAATCGTGATGAGGGTGTTCCAGTTCGGGTTGGCCCGCGCTTCCTCATACGCCCCCAACAGCGACCTTTTTATGCCGATACGCTGCGAAAACTGCTCCTGCGTTAAGCCATTCAACTTTCGTAAGTATTTGATGTTGTTGCTGACGAGCGTCATGGACGGAACGGGTTTGGTAAAATTTTTAGTAAAGAACGTTTTTTTTCCAGTTCATCCCTATGCCTCTACCGGTCGACTGCCTGAAAAAAGGCGTAGGCCAACGTACCTGCCCAATGCCTGGACGCTACCGGTTGGCCGCTTAAGCGAACGGCACCCTGCTTTTTGGGGGCAACATCGAATCGTTCGTGCTTATTAAGTACCTTGAAGACGGTTTTTATAGCTAACCTACCTGTAACGATGGGCAAACCAGCAGCCCGCATGCTTGATGTAGCGGGCCACGGTGGCAGCCTGGTGCTTGGCTCCACGAACGTTTTTATTGGCGGGATGCCCGCCGCCCGCAAGGGTGACCCCCTGGTTTGCCCGTTTCACGGTGTCGGCGTTATCACGCAGGGGTCGATCACCGTGCTCATCAATGGCATGCCCGCCGCCCGGATGACCGACTTGACCGGTTGCCTGACCGTCGGTATGTCGGCGATCAGTGTGCCGCTGGTGTTGGGGCCTCCGCCGGCCCCGCCCGAAGGAGCCCCACCGCTGAAAGGCGTTGCCAATGGGTCGCCGCAGTTTCAGGGCAAATCGCACGAGGATACTGACAACAAGGGTCCCGGTGTCATGGCGATCCACGCGGAAGGTCAGGTGACAGATACCGACAAAGATGGCTCGTATGATACGGTAGAAGGAGCAACCGAGGCCGTTCGGATGCGTAACCAGGCCTACGGGGATCTGGGGCCGATCGAGGGCGGGGTTACCCACAACATGGATGTATTCTACGCCAACGGCAAAGCTACTTCACGGGCTGGATATGGCTACGGTGTGGGCGGAACCGCCGAAACAGGGATGATGAAATGGGGAGCGGGCGGGTCAATTGCGCCCGCCAATTCCAGTGGCCGCAACGCCTACGCGGCTGTGGGCGGCGAAGCCAATATGTTTCGGGCCAAGGCAGAGGGTGATCTGCTGCTTGGCAACGATGGCGTGCGTTCGGGTTTGATCGTTAAAGGCGAAGCAGGTGCCGATGTGTTGCAGGGCGAAGGAGTAGGCACCGCTACAACGCCCACTATCTTTGGCATTAACATGCAGGCGAAAGGCAAAGCCAGTGCCGCGGCAGGCACTGCGGCTATTGGCGGCGGCGGGTGGCTCTACTACGATCACGCTGAGGGTCGGCTGAATATTGGTGTCAGTGGTAAGCTGGGAGCCCTTCTGCTGGGAGCCGGGCTGGAAGCCAGCCTCTCGATCGGCCGGGAATACAAAGACCCGCCCCCCCCACCACCTGCTGCCCCTGCCCCTGCTCCACCCCCGCTGTTGGCACCGCCCCAAATCGATTTCCTGAACACGCCGGGGTTTGGCGCTGCGGGTATTCCGGGAACCGTTGTTTCGGGCTGCATAAACGTATTGATTGGCGGATAGCCCAACCGGGCCGGTAACTGGCCTGGGGCTGAACCCTATAGTTAGACTGATCCTATGGAGACTTTCGGTAAACTTATTGGCTTTGCCATTTTCAGTATTGGTGTACTTGGTATCTACTTCCTGATGAGCGGACGTGGCCGCCTCGATAAGTTGGGTACGTGGTCGGCCCTGGAAAAAAGCTTTCGTATCGACGCCATGCCGGCCAGCCATACGTACACGTCTGGACTAATCGGTTTTTTTACGTTTACAGACACGCTGAAGATTGCCTTCGATGCAACGGGTATCTTCCTCGACGTACCTGATTTCTTTCGATTTGGCAGCAAACCGCTTCATATTCCCTATAGCGCCCTGACGGTCTCCACCAAAAACCCCACGCTGACATTCGGCTTTCGCACCTACACTCAATTTATCGTGGCCAACCAGAGCGTGTGCATAGAACAGGCAGAAGCACAGAAAATTCTGGCGCGGCAGGCTGTTCACCCTTAATTGTCTTTCCCATGGCGTACCCCTTTCCCATTCAATCGCCCTTCAGCGACGCACAGCTACAGCAGCAGTTTGGTATTGTCACCGATGAGCTCGACCCCGACCCGGCCCTTCACTTTAAACTGATGGTGCCCCTGAATTGGGGACAGGTCAAATTCAGCCGTCGGCAGGTGACGCCTCAGCAGCCCTTTCAACTTAGGGGCCATTTGACCTCGATGGCCGGTCCGTTGGCCGAAGCAAAAGTGTATATCGTTTATACCCCCGAAGAGCTTTCGCCCTGCGACTGGCTATCCATCTACCTGGAACACCAGCAGGAAACCGTTCTCCATGAACGCCATACAAAACAGGAAGGCGGCGCTATACCCGACGTTTTGTCAGAGGCAAACGGGCTCATTTCCCGGTGGCTGGTGCTGAAAGACTGGGCAAGATCGGGCGGGGCGCACCTGTTCGTGCTTCAACTCAGCACCGCCGCAGCGGCATACACGGCTCACCTGGCAGACGTGTTCGTTGCCTGTCTGTCGCACTTCGACCTGCTCCACAGCACGGGCTGGGCCTACGCCGAGCCGCTTCGAACGTTGGTACGGCCAGCGCCGATACCCCTCCAGACAGCCTTCCCGATCTCCTGGCAACAACTCGAGAATCCACTGGGCAACGAGCTTTTTTACCAGGTTCAGCTGACAAAGCAACTTCATGACCAGCGCATTGGCCGGATATACATTGCCACCGTTTCGCAACAGGCCGAACCAGATATGACCCGGCTACCCAGCCTCTTCAACGAACAGTATCACCGTGATGGAATCGCGTTTGACTCCCCTCACTTCAAGGCACTTCCCCCATTTGGCGGGTTGCAACGCGCCTGGTATGGGCACGTGGCACAACACCCTGCTGCCGGGAACGTACCTGCGTATGAACGGGAGATCGTGGTGGGGCAGGTGGGGCAGACCTGGTTTTATACCGAACAGCTGTCGTTTACCCGGGCCGTGTCGGCCGAGAGTTGGGCCATTGGCAAGCGGGCATTCGAAATCATCCTCGACCGGCTCGTGGTTCAGCGCTAATCCACTTCACGACGTACCGCCAACGCGATATGTCGCATTAAATAGATTATTGAATCAACGTAAGTTCATAAACTTATTTGAGCTGGATATAGATTGCAGCTTCTTTTCATGCTATGATGCGTTTCCTCTTTACACTGGTCTGGGGTAGTCTACTGTTGGTGCCCGCCCATGGGCAATCGACCAGCCGCGACAGCACCGGTCTTACCCGATCGGCCCTTGCCGTTGCACTGGCCCGGCATGATCAGGTCAGCACCACGCCCGAACACCTCTACGATGGCCCCGAATACATCAGCTACGACCGGCGACTGACCGGCCACGCCTACTACCCGAATGACACGATGCAGCAGGGGCAGATCACCTATAAAGGCACCCGCTTCGACGTACCGATGCTCTACGATATTGTGAAGGATGTGCTGATTGTGGTGCATTATAGTGGCTATCGGTTAGCGTTGCACTCAGACCAGGTGCAGACGTTTACGTATACGGGCCACACCTTTATCCGGCTCGACAGCGCCGCGCAGGGTATGCCGAGTGGGTTCTATGATGTATTGTACAATGGACCCACCCAGTTACTGGCCCGTTACAAAAAGGAGGTGCTGGTGAACCCCACCTCCTTTGGCTATGGCATCTTCAATCCGAAAACAACGTACTATCTCCGCAAAAACGGCCAGTACGTGCAGATCAGGACAAAGCGGGCCATACTCGCCCTGCTGGAAGACCGGCGGAAGCAACTGGCCACCTATAGCCGTCAACAAAAGCTCAAGTTCCGCCCCTCGCCCGTTGCGGCTTTTTTGAAACTTGCTCAACAGTATGACGCCCTGACCAACTCATTATGACCAACTTGTACCGTCTGTTTTTACTAGCTTTAGTGCTGGGTACGTTAGCGCAACGGGGCTTTGGCCAGACACCCCAGTCGATTACGATCAACAGTGTCAACTCGCTATCGTTCAGGCAGTTTGTTGAGGCTGTGGAAGCCCGCACCGCCTACCGGTTTTATTACAACCCTGCCGACGTAGACAGTGTGTCGGTACAAGGGCAGATTTCCGACAGGTCACTGATTTCGGTCTTGACCAGCGTGTTCGACGGCACACCACTACGCTTTGCCATCGATGCGCGTAACCGGGTGCTCATCACGGCCAATCAGGCCATTCGTACCACGTTACCCGCCGGTTTTTTCGACCGGGGACCAGCCAATCCGGCCGATGATACCACAAACGTTGAGTATGGAGCCGCCCGCGAAAAGGCCCGGCTGTCGCTGGAAACAAAACTATTCGAGATTGGCTCCAGAGGCAGCGGAAGCCGCACTGGCAATGCCACACTCGCCGGACGGATCCGCAGCACCACCACGGGCGAACCAGCCATCGGTGTCTACGTGCTGATCGACAAGCCGCGGATTGGCGTCACCACCGATCAGTACGGCACCTACTCGATCAGTCTGCCCCGCGGTCGGCACGAGCTGAAGATCAGGAGCATCGGCATGAAAGACACCAAACGTCAAATCCTGCTTTACGGCGACGGCAAGCTCGATATCGACATGGATGAAGAAGTTGTGCCACTGCGGGAAGTCATTGTTGGTGCTAAAAAAGACCTGAACGTGGCTGGCCTGCAGATGGGAGCCGAACGCCTCGACATCCGCACGATCAAGCAGGTACCCACGGTGCTGGGCGAAGCCGACCTGATCCGGGTGGTGTTGACGTTACCGGGGGTCAAATCGGTGGGCGAAGGAACGGTTGGCTTTAACGTACGCGGCGGTTCGGCCGGGCAAAACCTGATCCTGTTCAACGACGCCGTGATCTACAACCCATCCCATCTTTTTGGTTTCTTCTCGGCCTTCAACCCCGATGTCATTAAGTCGGTGGAGCTGTACAAAAGCGCCATTCCAGCCCGCTTTGGTGGTCGGCTCTCCTCGGTGCTGGATGTCAGTACCCGCGACGGGAACAAGAAAAAGCTCGTTGGATCGGGAGGGATCGGTCCGCTTACCGGCCGACTCACGCTGGAAGGGCCACTTCTTTCCGAAAAAACGTCATTCCTGATCGGGGTGCGCTCCACCTATTCCGACTGGCTCCTGAAACAACTGGCCAATGCCGCCTACCAGAATAGTAAGGCCTCTTTTTATGACCTGAACCTGCACCTGACCCACGAAGCCAACGAGAAAAATACCTTCTACCTGACGGCCTATACCAGCCGCGACCAGTTCAAGCTGAATAGCGATAGTCTGTATACATACCAGAATCAGGTGGCCTCACTCAAATGGAAGCATATCTTCAGCAGTAAACTTTACGGGGTCCTGACGGGTACGTACAGCCGGTATCAGTACGACGTGTCGAGCGATAAGAACCCGACCAATGCCTTCAAATTTGGCTTCGATATTAAGCAGAGCGCGCTGAAAGCCGATGTCAACTATTACCCGAACGCGCAGCACACCATCGATTTCGGGATCGGTAGCACCCTCTACAAACTCCAGCCCGGCAACCTGCAACCCAGCGGGGCCGCCTCGCTCATCGCCCCCAACGTGGTGCCCGGCGAACAGGGCGTCGAATCGGCCCTTTACATCGGCGACCGATTCGACCTGAGCCAGCGGCTGTCGCTCAATGTGGGGCTGCGTTATTCGCTCTTTATGAACCTGGGGCCCAGCCAGGTGTATGGGTACGTACCTGGCGTGACGCGCACAGAGGCCAACATCATCGACACCGTTTCCTATGGTGGCGGGCGTGTCGTGAAAACCTATCAGGGGCCCGAATACCGCGTTGGACTGCGCTACGCCATCACCGACGATCTGTCCGTAAAAGCCAGCTACAACCGGATGCGGCAGTACCTGAATATGTTATCGAACACGGTGGCCGTTTCACCGCTCGACATCTATAAGCTGAGCGACGCCTACATTCAGCCGCAGCTTGGGGATCAGTATTCGCTGGGTTTCTATAAAAATCTGCGCGCCAACACCATCGAGGTATCACTGGAAGGCTACTACCGCACGTTGACCAACCAGCTCGACTATAAAAGTGGGGCGACCCTGCTGCTCAATCATCACCTCGAAACCGACGTGGTGCGGGCTGAGGGCGTAGCCTATGGCGTTGAGCTGATGGTGAAGAAACTGACCGGCAAGCTGAACGGGTGGGTCAGCTACACGTTTGCCCGCTCCCTGCTGCGAACCGTTGATATGTATGCATCAGACGTGGTGAATAACGGTAACTGGTACCCCAGTAGTTACGACAAACCCCATGACATTACGCTGATCGGTAACTATAAGATCAACCGCCGGTTCAGCATCTCGTTCAACGCCACCTACAGCACTGGCCGCCCCATTACCCTACCCCTGGCCAAATACGTGCTGGGTGGAGCCGAACGGGTGTTTTATTCAGACCGCAACCAGTACCGTATACCCGATTATTTCCGCACCGACCTCTCGATCAACATTGAGGGGAATCATAAGGTCAAGAAGCTGGCGCACAGCTCCTGGACAGCGGGTCTGTATAACCTGACGGGCCGACACAATCCTTATTCCGTGTATTTCAATTCAGGCAATGGCGCCATCCGGGGTTACCAGCTCTCCATCTTTGGCAACCCGATACCAACACTCACGTACAATTTCAGATTCTGACGAATGACTACTTTCACCTATAAACGATGGGCCCTCTACGGGATCTTACTCCTGCTGATTGGCAGTTGCATTGACCCCTATCGGCCACCACAGATAACAGCGCCCAACCAGTACCTCGTTGTCGACGGGTTTTTGAATGGTGGACTGGGCAACAGCGTCATTAAACTCTCGCGCACCCAGAACCTGAGCGCGACGACCAAACCGGTTGTAGAAACAAAGGCGGTCATCAAAGCCGAGGGCGTTTCTGGCGAAACCTTTTCCTTCGTGGAGGGCGCTACAGGTACGTATACGCTGGCTAACACGAACCTGCCCATTGGAAAATCGTACCGGGTACGCATCAAAACAGCGGGCGGCAGCGAGTACCTCACCGACCCGATCACGATCAAGCAAACCCCCAAAATCGATAGCCTTTCCTGGGCTATCGAGAACGATGGACTCCAGATCTACGTCAACGCCCACGACGCCACGAACAAGACACGCTACTACCGTTGGGAATACGAAGACACGTACGAGATTCGCACACCCTACGAGTCGCCCTTCGATTATGTCAATAACCGGGTTGTGATGCGTACCAGTCCGCCCGTCAATCATTGCTGGAAAACGCAGGTATCAACGGCCATTCTCCTGGGCAATACGTCCCGGCTGACGCAGGATGTGCTGAATAAGGCGCCACTCTTGTTTATCCCCGGCAGTTCACCCAAGCTCTGGATCAAGTACAGCCTGATGGTGAAGCAGTATGCCCAGTCGCCGGAGGGCTACGCCTATTGGGAGAATCTGCAAAAAACGACCGAACAGCTCGGCGGCCTGTTCGACCCGCTCCCCTCCCAGATAAGCAGCAATGTTCATAGCCTGACCAACCCGACCGAACCCGTAATCGGCTTTTTGGACGGCTATACTACCGAGCAGGTACGTGTGTTTCTGACGCGCCCCCTCGATCTACCGTACAATTTGCTGCGCACAGGATACGAGCAGTGTAAACTGGATACTATTCCCATCCCGGGAGAGGCACCTCCAGTGCCACTTAGTTCCTTATTAAGCCCGGGAGGTGGCTACATTGCCATTAAAGAACTGACGCCCAACGTGCAATACCTGGCCACTGGTACGCATTGCGCCGACTGCCGGGATATCGGCACCACGACAAGACCCTCTTTCTGGCCCCAATAAGGATGAAAAACGTATTGACAGCGAGCGGTCTGCTACTGGCGGCTCACCTTACGCTGGCCCAGCAGCCGGTGCTTCCCCGGCTTCAGCAGCAACTCGACCTATACCGGAGTCAGTCGCTTCAGGAAAAGCTGTTCGTGCATACCGACCGGTCTTTCTACCTGGCTGGCGAACGGCTCTGGTTTAGTTTGTTCTGTGTCGACGGCACCACCCATCAGCCGCTCGATCTGAGCCGGATAGCCTACCTGGAAGTGCTGGATCGGGACCAGAAAGCGGTAGCGCAGGCGAAAGTAAGCCTCGACAGCAGCCGGGGAAATGGCTCGTTGTATCTGCCTACAGCCCTGGCATCCGGGCAGTATGTGGTACGGGCCTATACGCAGTGGATGAAGACCACGAATCGGGAGTTCCTTTTCGAGAAACCCATTACCATCGTCAATTCATTCCGCAGGCTGGGGATGCCGACGCCAACCGATTCGCTGACCTACGACGCCGAGTTTTTCCCCGAGGGCGGCCACCTGGTCAACGGGCTGCCTGCCCGGGTAGCCTTCAAACTGACGGACAAAAAAACGGGCCGGGGCGTCGATTGTCGGGGGGCACTCGTGGGCGCGGCCAATGATACGATTGCGCGCTTTTCGTCGCTGAAGTTCGGGCTGGGTACGTTCACGTTCACGCCCGTTCCCGCTGCCCGCTACCGGGTTGTGCTAACCGCCCGGAATGGTCGTTCGCTGAGCCGACCGCTCCCCGCCATCGACGAAGCGGGCTACACCATGCAGGCGATCAGTCAGGGCGATGGTCAGCTACGCATCATGGTGGCCTCCAATCTGCCCAATGCCACGACCGTATACCTGATTGGCCATACCCGGCAGCAGGTGAACGTAGCCAGAGCACTGCCTCTGGTCAGTGGGCAGGCGCAGTTCTCCTTGCCGGTCACTAGTTTGGGAGAAGGCATTTCACACCTCACCCTCTTCGATGCGACTGGTCAGCCTGTTTGCGAACGACTGGTTGGCCGGCGGCCGCAAACGGGCCTTTCCCTCCAGCTAACGCCTAACAAAGCCAGTTTTGCCCCCCGCGATCAGGTGCAGGTCAGCCTCACCGCGGCTACGCTGGCTGGCGCACCGGTGGCTTCAAGTGGTTCCATCTCGGTTTACCGGCTCGACTCGCTGCAAACAGACGAAGGACTAACCCTGCCGGATTACGTCTGGCTGACGTCTGATCTGCGCGGCAACGTGGAGTCGCCCAGCTTCTACCTGCGCCAAACCGGTCCCCAGGCAGACGAGGCCCTCGACAACCTGCTGCTGACCCACGGGTGGCGACGGTTCAGCTGGAACAACGTGATTCAGCCCAAACCGCTCTCATCCGATCAGGTCCCGGAACACCGTGGGCATGTTATTCTGGGTCGTGTAACCGACTCCCGAACGGGTATGCCCGCGGGCGATATCCAGACGTACCTGGCCATACCGGGTAAATCCATCCAGCTCTACAATTCGCGCAGTGATGCCAAAGGACTGGTGCGGTATGAGCTGACCGGCGTATACGGCCCCAACGACATCGTGGTACAAACCGCCAGGAACGACAGTCTGTACCGGGTTGAATTGATCAATCCGTATACGGAAACCGGCACCATGCTTCCCTTTCCTTCGGTAGAGCTGCAACCGGCGGTGAGCGAGTCATTGCAGACACGAAGCCTGGCCATGCAGGTGCAGAACAGCTATTTTACTGCGTTTGCCGCCACCGCCCTACCACCAGCTATTGACAGTACCACCTTCTACGAAAACCCCGATGAGCGGTACTACCTGGATACGTACACCCGCTTTACGGTGTTGGAAGAAGTCTTGAGCGAATACGTACCTGGCGTGCACGTGCGGCGACAGAACGGCCATTTTGAACTGCGCGTCACGAACCTGCCCTACCGGCTACCGTTCGAGGAAGATCCACTGATGCTGCTCGATGGCGTACCCATCTACGACACCGACCGGCTGATGGCATTTAGTCCGCTGAAAATCAAATCTATGGATGTCGTTACACGCCGGTACATGCTGGGCTATGCTAATTTTCCGGGGATCATCAGCTTTAAAACGTATAAAGGTGATCTGGGAGGTTTTCAGCTCGACCCGCACGCGGTTGTACTCGAATACGACGGATTACAGACACGCCGGGAGTTTAGCGCGCCAGCCTACACGACACCAACGCAGCTGGCCAGCCGCCTGCCCGATTTCCGTAATCTGCTCTATTGGAATCCGGCGGTTACCACTGGCCTACAAGGCAAAACCAACCTGACTTTCTACACCTCTGACCAGGAAGGCCGTTATCTGCTTGTTGTGCACGCCATGACGCCCGATGGTCAGTTCGCCACTACGCAGCAGACCATTTCGGTGCAGGGCGCGCTGAAATAACAGCTGCTCTCTGTAGTGTACTGCACTTGCTTTGCTTGTCAACGGTGTACGCCTAACAAACCAGCACATAGCTTCCTGTCCTGGGCTTCCTTTTATCGTCTATGCAATTGTCACTTTGGCTGGTTGGCTTTCTTTACACCCTACACTGTTCCTCGGCTAGTGCTGGTCTGGGCCAGCCCAAAAACGGATCAGCACCGGTTGGCTGGCAGTACCAGCAAACGACTGATCGGGCGACGGGGACAACTCACAAGGCCACCCTGGAGGCAACGAATCTGTTGCAACTCCCCTATCCGTATGCTGGCGGCTCGGTGGTTACCTTAACGATTCGTCATCGGGCAGGTAACACAACGGCCTATTTATCTGTCTCAAAAGGCTTGCTGGCCCCCAGTTATCAGGGTGGGAAAGCGCTCATCCGGTTCGGTACTGGTCAGGCCGTGACCTACACACTCACCGCAGCAGCCAATGGCCGGGGCAATCTGCTTTTCTTCGACGATAATCAGCGGCTCATCCGGCAACTTCGCACCGCCAAAGCAATGGCCATTCAGCTAAAAGTAGCCGGCCAAAATCTGAACGAAATCAACTTCACATCAGCCGGCTTTCGCTGGACTCATTGAGATTTCTAAAAGCCTTAGAGGCTGTTTGAGGTAGCCAACTCGTCGCGTAGCGACTTAATGTCGGTAGAAAATTGAGTTGATTGAATCTCCTTCCGTCGCATAGCGACCTGACAAAAGCAGATCAGTCAGGTCGCTATGCGACGGAAAAGCTTATAGAAAGACACATAACTACAGACATTAAGTCGCTACGCGACGAGTTGACTAACTCAAATAGCTTCTTAATCTTTTAAAAAATGTGGGTTTATCATCTATAAGGCTACGTTTAATAAAGTTGGGACTTCATAATGGTCAACCTACTAACAAGAGCTATATATTTAGCGGTGTTCTCGATTGCAGTATGATCAGAATGTAAACCCTTGTCAAAGGAGTAGACTTTGGTACATAAGCCGCATAGTATAGTCATTGAAGGACAAGAAGTCGAACTTCTTGCTGATCCTTCGCTCACACCTGGCATTCTACGTGCATTAACCGGCACAACGCCACTCGATGACCAGGTTGACAACCTCTTACCGGTCATAAGACCGCTCTGGCTCGCAGTCATTACTAAAACTCTTCGCTGGTATCGGTTTCAAATCTCACCCAAATTGGGGCAACGATGCGTTTATGAGCCAAGTTGCTCACGTTACTCAGAGTTAGCTTTTCGTAAATATGGCCTCTTTAAAGGATTCAGCCTCACGGTAAAACGGCTTAAACGTTGCAAACCAGGTATGGGTGGCACCGATATGCCTTGAACTTCAAACTATATATACTATGCAATATTTCATTGAACCAATCGGCGCCCAATTTGCGAATAAGGCTTTACCTGACCTGGCAAATAGATTTACAGCTCGCTCCAAAGAAGGCTTTGAGCTTCATTCTGTGTTTCAAGTGAGTCAGCCCGGATGTTTAGGCATTGGACAACCAACTATCACGTATTTAGCAATTTATGCCAAAAAAGCGGATTAGTATGTGGAGCCTTCTCTGGACTCCTCAATATAAACAGGACATAACCCCTTAAAACGCACAGTTGATTCGACCATGCGCTTTAAGCTCTATCATTTTTCCGGTTGTGAGCATGAATGAAAATCTTAAAACGCACAGTTGATTCGACCATGCGCTTTAAGGGGTTCTCTTACTTCACATCACCGACCATGTCGCCGGGCACGACCCACTGGTCGAACTCGTCGGGGGTGAGGTAGCCGAGCGATACGGCGGTTTCTTTCAGGGTCGAGCCATTTTTGTGGGCGGTCTGGGCAATTTCGGCGGCCTTGTAGTAGCCGATTTTTGTGTTGAGCGCCGTTACCAGCATCAGCGAATTCTGCACGTGCTTCTCGATGTTCGCTTCGATGGGACGAATGCCTTCGGCGCACTTGTCGTTGAACGACACACACACATCGCCGATCAGGCGGGCCGAGTGCAGGAAATTGAAGATCATCACCGGCTTGAACACGTTCAATTCAAAGTGGCCATTCATGCCGCCGATGTTAATCGCTACGTCGTTGCCCATCACCTGCGCCGCCACCATCGTCATGGCTTCGCACTGCGTGGGGTTCACCTTACCCGGCATGATGCTGCTGCCCGGTTCGTTGTCGGGGATAAACAGCTCGCCAATGCCCGCCCGCGGACCACTCGACAGCATGCGCACGTCGTTGCCAATCTTCATCAGGCTGGCGGCAACGGTTTTCAAGGCACCGTGGGCTTCCACAATGGCATCATGCGCGGCCAGGGCCTCAAATTTATTCTCGGCCGTCACGAAGGGCAAACCCGTCAGATTGGCAATGTGCCTGGCTACATTTTCCGAGTAGTTCGGGGGCGTGTTGATGCCGGTTCCCACGGCCGTTCCGCCCAGGGCCAGTTCGCTCAGGTGCGCCAATGAATTATTGATCGCCCGGAGGCCGTGGTCGAGTTGCGACACGTACCCGGAGAACTCCTGCCCTACTGTCAGCGGGGTAGCGTCCATGAAGTGGGTACGTCCGATCTTCACTACGTGCATAAACTCCTTCGCCTTGGCGTCGAGCGTATCACGCAGCTTTTTAATACCCGGGATCGTCACCTCGACCAGCGCCTGATAGGCCGCAATGTGCATGGCCGTCGGGAAGGTGTCGTTACTGCTTTGCGACTTGTTGACGTCGTCGTTCGGGTGAATGGCTTTCTTCTCGTCGAGCAGTGAACCGCCGTTGAGCACGTGGGCGCGGTAAGCCACCACTTCGTTGACGTTCATGTTGCTCTGCGTACCTGAACCCGTTTGCCACACCACCAGCGGAAACTGATCGGCCAGTTCACCCGCCAGGATTTCGTCGCAGACACGGGCAATCAGCTCACATTTTTCCTGTGACAATACACCGGCGTCGAGGTTCGTCAGGGCGGCGGCTTTCTTCAGCACGGCAAATGCCCGAATGATCTCGCGCGGCATGCGGTTGATGTCCTGCGCAATTTTGAAGTTTTCAATCGAGCGCTGCGTCTGCGCGCCCCAGTACACGTTGGCTGGTACCTGCACCTGGCCCATCGTGTCTTTTTCTATCCGGAACTCCATTGATTAAAGAGTGAAAGAGTGAATGAGTGAAAGAGCGGCCAGGACGATGCATTAGGATGCTGGAAGCCTTGTCAGTCTTTCACGTGTTGTACGCCGCAAAGGTACTACGCAGGCAAAAAGCGTTATAAAGAATTATTACCTTTGTCGAGGTGTTATCAAATGACAGTAGTAAAACTATCAAACTCCCATGCAGGTATCGATTCGTAAGATCATTGAAGGATTGGGTGGTGACCAGCTTATCAAACGGGCAGTTCGACATGATTTTGACCTCATGGAAATTGTGAAAGAAGGTATTCCAATGGAGTCTGCCGCTTTTTTGCAAAGTAGTTTTGGCTTTACCAATAAGCAGATGAGCCATATTCTGGCCATTTCTGAAAGTACCTACCAGCGCCGGATCCGAGCAAAAGCAAGATTGACATCGGACGAGACGGAAAAAGCAATTTCGTTATCCGAGTTGTACGCCAAAGGTGTCGACGTGTTCAGAAACCAGCCTGATTTCGAGCGTTGGCTTCAAACCAAAATACCCGCAATGAACAATCAGCGGCCTACCGACATGCTCCACTCGATGATTGGTCGCCAATACGTAATGGACGAGTTGAACCGAATTCTTCATGGCGTTTTTTCTTGATAGACCAGAAAAAGAACGAAGGCCCAAACTCTCCTTATGCTTCACAAACGCGTTATGGGGGAGGTGCTTTACTCTATGATACTGTACCGGATGGCTGATGACCGTTACGCGTCTGATTTGACTGGCACAGGTGGGTTATTTACTCCGGGGCGTTGGAATCGGCGCGGAACACCACTTGTCTATCTGGCGGATCATGTTTCACTAGCCATGATTGAAGTACTGGCTCATTCCCCCGGTTTGCCAATTGGCCGGATGCTGGCCACAGTCGAGGTGCCTGCTAAAGCGACAATAAAGCCGGTTGACGCCGCCGACTTGCCGACCGATTGGCGGAGTTGGCCTTACCTGGACCAGTTGGCCGACCTAACGGAACAGTGGCTTGCCGAACGAACACATTGGATCATGCGCGTTCCTTCGGCCATAGCGCCCAGTGAGTTTATCTACCTGCTCAATCCACTACACCCTGACCATCAGACGCTCAAGCTGGTCAGCATTGAACCCCATTTGTTCGATCCCCGATTGAAATAAGCCTACCGAACGTACCCAAGGGTTCGGGGGATGGTATAGATCTCGGTCTGGCGGCCGTCGATGTAGCGGAATTTTTGCCCGTCGAAAAAGCCGTCTTCTTCCAGCATGATACGCACTATTTTCTTCCATTCCGGGATCTCAACGGCGGCGTTCAGTTCGATAGAATAGGCGGTGTTGGCCTGCAACGGGTAATCGCCGGGACCGGGAACGCCTTTCTGCTGATCCCAGAGACCGATGGTGGGTCCGGCGGCGTGGCCGTGCACACCAATCGGGTGTGAATAAATGGTGCCTTTGATGCCTTCCTTCGCTGCCTGGTCCAGCGCCGACAGCAACAGTTGATTGCCCGTTTTACCCGCCACAAACTGCTCAGTCAGAATATCCTGTAGCCGATTCCCTTTCTGAAAGGCCGTTCGGATGCTTTCCGGCACGCTGGTTTCGCCGGGGCGCAGTACGTACGCGTGCTGCTGCTGATCAGTGTTGAGCCGCAGGTACGTTATGCCAAAGTCGACATGCAGCAGATCGCCCGCCTGAATCACTTCTTTGTCCGGGCGTTTCGAGAAGGTCCGCAGGTGATTGAACTCATTCGAGTCGGCGCGCTGCACATCAACGGTCGGATGAAACCAGGTAGCCAGGCCCAGGTTGGTAATGCGCTGACGGAACCACCACACCACATCGTCGGTCGTGGTCACACCCGGCTGAATCACCTGCTCCGATAGCCCTTCCTGAATAATCTGGTGCGACAGTCGGCAGATCATCGGGTAGAGCGCCATCTCTTTCCGGGTACGCGTCTCCAGCCAGCCAACGGCCAGTTTCTCGGCCGAAACAATGCGTTTCTGGTACTCAGCGGGCAATTTCTCCAGGAATTCCGTCTGCTCAGTGGCTGTCAACCCATCAGCGTGGGCGTAGTTGGTCGAGCGGTTCAGCCCAATCTTCTTTGGTTTGCGTTCGGCAATAATGGCCGCCAGCGCATCCCACTGATTGGGCCGCACATCGATATCCCACGCTCCTTTCAGTAACGTACCTACGTCGTAGCGGGCAATGGCCAGTTTCTCAACCGCATCGGCGGGGGTACGGCCATCCGACCGTCCCTCTTTCTCGCCCCGATCGAAAAATACCATGATCGTTCGCCGCCGGGCTGAGAGCCAGGTCGAAGGTAGCATCGTTTTCAGCACGGGATCTTCGTTGTATTCGCGCGAGATGATCACCCACATGTCGATGCCTTCACGCCGCATCAGTTGGGGCAGCAGGTTCGTAAATCGATCTTCCAGTACATCGTCGATCTGTTTGGCCCGGTCGCGCTCCGACAAAACCAGCGACGGGGCCGTTGTACCGACTGATTGTGCGTACAGCGACGGAAGGGTGAACAGGGCAATGAGAAGCAGTACAGTGGAGCGCATACGAGTGGGGAAAATACGGGAGGCAATATAACGATGGGCCGCGGCTCCACCATACCGTAAGGAGGTCCACTTAGCTAGAACCTGAAACTTCCCTCTGAAATTTAATACGCCTGTAGCTAACTCGTAACCAGAGCGATACCGGTCCAATCGGATAACCTACTCCAGCGACCAGTATTCAGCCAGATACCAGCCATCCTTGTTGACCGTTCTACAATCGAACACATAAACATCTATACATGAAAAAGTCGTATGGTTTAGGGGTATTGATCGCCCTGTTCGGCATGGCCGCCTGCCAATCAGATAACGTGCCGGATCCTGCTCAGCATCAGGTTCCGGTGGCTACGTCATCGACGAGTATTGCCAGCGAAGGGGCATCGGCCAGCTCATCGGGCCTAGTAACGGGGTCGATCGAGGTAAAGCCGTCTGGCGCCCGCGCAGCATCGGCGGCCATGCAACAGGAAATTCTAACGTACCTGAACGCCGCCCGCTCCAGGTCGTGTCTGTGCGGAAGTACCACCTACGCGCCCGCCCCGGCGCTGGCCCTGAACACGAAGCTGAATACGGCCTCTGATAAGTTTGCGCTCGATCTGGCTACCTACAATTACTTCAGCCACACCGGCCGCGACGGGTCACAGCCCTGGGACCGGATGACGCGCGAAGGGTACAGCTGGCGTACAGCCGGTGAAAACATCGCCGCCGGTTACACCACCGCCCGCACCGTAGTAGATGGCTGGCTGAAATCGCCCGGCCACTGCGCCAACATCATGAATCCGGCGTTTAAAGAAGTGGGCGTTGGTTACGCCTACAGCGCCACGAGTACGTACAAATATTACTGGGTCAACGACTTCGGCACCCAGCGGTAGGAAGGATTTCATCACAGAGCAGTACGACGTCTCGGCATGGAGGGTCACAGAGAACACAGAGGTCAAGAGCTAGAGCAGGCCAACAGGTACAACCCCGTCAGGAGTGATGTGTTAATAACGTGAGTTATGGATGGGGTCTGGATAGTATCGCTTCGCGAGTCGTGCCCTTTGACTCGAGAAGCAACTACTTAACTACCGGATAGTTAACGATGGCCTTATCCATAACTCACGTTAATAGAAAAATTGCTTTCTCATCAACGATCTAGCCCCGTCAGGGGCGACATGTTTAAGGAGTCTTTGCCACATGTCGCCCCTGACGGGGCTAGATCTGTATCGGGTCTGCTTAGCGCTATGGACATGACACCCCTGCCGGGGTTGCGAGGCATAAAATTATAGGTAGAGCAATAACTTCTTACGGGCCAACTAATGCCAACTAAATGGCAAAGCACCGCTGCGCACTCCGTGGCCATTACCGCCGAAACGTCGGACCGGTCTGTGGTAAAATCCTTACAGTTTCGCGGCAGCGGCTTTATCTATAAACCAGATCAGCTCACCGTTTTCTGGTTTAATCCGTTGTGCTGGGTACGTATCGGGTTGGTACGTGCCGTGCAACACCTCCTCAAGCGCATCGGCTTTGTTGGCCCCGGCCACCAGGAACAGCACCGCTGCGGCCTTGTTCACGACTGGCGCGGTCAGTGTCAGGCGGAACATATCCTGCTGGGTGAGAAAGAAGGCTTTCGTCCAGGCCTGGTCTTCATTCACGACTTCGGTTCCGGGAAATAGCGAGAGCGTGTGCCCGTCATCGCCCATGCCAAGTAGCACCAGATCGAAGGTGTGGGCGTGGCCGTCGAAATACGTATGCAGCAGTTTATCGTACTCAGCCATCGACGCCGCGGGTGGCACGTCTGTTTGCATCACGTGGATATGATCGTGAGGTACCGGTACGTGGTCCAGCAACGTATCGAAGGCCATACGGGCGTTGTTCTTCTCGTCGGTCAGCGGCACGAACCGTTCGTCGCCCCAGAACACATGCACCCGGCTCCAGTCGATCCGGTCGCGGAGGGGTGGTTTGGCCAGTAGTTCGTGGAGCGCTTTGGGCGTACTGCCACCCGATAACGCGATTGTGAATCGGTCGCGCTGCTCCAGCATACGCTCGGCGTAATCGGTGATCCACTCGGCCGCTTTCTGAGCCAGATCAGCGGGATTGTCGGTGAGGGTGATGGTCATAGCGCGTTGTAAGTCAAAAAAGGCAATAGTCGTATGTCGATAGTCACCCTGCTTTGAAACACATCGCGCTATAGCTGCGCGACCATCGACGTGCGACTATTGCCTTCTTCCGACTTCTTTATTCATTCATCCAGCTAAATCCGTTTTTCTCGATCATGGCGGTCGACTGGTCGGGGCCCCACGAGCCAGGCTCATAAATTGGCATGGCGGCAGGGTCGGTTTGGGCCGCCCACTGGTCGAGGATCGGCATGACGATCTGCCAGGCTTCATCGACCTGATCGGCGCGCATAAACAAGGTGGCATCGCCCGCCATGACGTCGAGCAGCAGTGTTTCGTAGGCCTCAGGCTGTTGCTCGGTGAACGAGGTGTTGTAGTTGAATTCCATCTCGACCGGATCGAGCGCGAGCGTTTGGCCCGGCCGTTTCGCCTGGAACCGCAGGCGGATGTTCATATCCGGCTGAATACTGATGATCAGGCAGTTATGCTGCCACGATTTGGCGGCTTCTCCCGGAAACGCGTAATGCGGAGCGGGACGGAACTGCACCGTGATGACCGATGATTTTTCGGCCAGGTGTTTGCCCGTCCGCACGTAGAAGGGGGTTCCCTCCCACCGCCAGTTATCGCAGAAAAACGTAACGGCGGCAAACGTTTCGGTCATCGAATCGGGTTGTACGCCTTCTTCATCGCGATACGCGGGTGTGGGCTTTCGGGACGCCGAACCGCCGTCCTTTTGACCCGCACCATACTGGGCACGAACGGCAACCTGATCGACCTGATCGGGCGCAATGCGGCGTATAGCGTGCAGCACGTCTACTTTTTTGTTTCGGATCTCGTCGGCTTCAAACGAGGTAGGTGGCTCCATGGCTACCATGCACAGCAATTGCAGCAGGTGGTTCTGGATCATATCGCGCAGGGCCCCCGACTGTTCGTAATAGCCACCCCGCCCTTCGAGGCCCACCGTTTCGGCGGCCGTCAGCTGCACGTATTCGACATAGTTGTGATTCCAGAGCGGCTCGAACAGGGTGTTGGCGAACCGAAGCGCCAGCAGGTTCTGCACAGTTTCCTTGCCGAGATAATGGTCGATCCGGTAAATCTGCTCTTCGGCAAAATGGCTCAGCAGCAGGGCATTCAGCTCACGGGCGCTTTTCAGGTCGTGCCCAAACGGTTTTTCAACCACGATACGTACCCGATTCGTATCACCGCAGAAATCAAGCTGGCTCAGGTTCGTGGCAATGCCCGGTACCAGTTGCGGTGCCACCGACATATAGAAGATGATGTTGGCTGGTCCACCCCAATCGGCTTCGCGGGCTTTGACCCGGTCGCCGATCAGGTGATACGCCGCGGCATCGCCGCCGTCCATTTGCAGGTAGCCAACCCGGGGCGAGAACGTAGCCCACTGGTTTTCCGGCCCATTCTTCCGGCGGGAAAACTCGTCGATCCCTTCCAGCAGCCGTTCGCGGTAGCTATCGTCGGTATAGGCCGTCCGACCAATACCGACGACCTCGAACTGCTCGGGCATGTAGCCGTCGAGGAAAAGATTATAGAGGGCGGGCGTGAGCTTGCGGAAGTTGAGATCGCCGCTTCCGCCGAAGATAAACAGTAACGTGGCGGGTGGCCGCGTAGGAGTTACATTAGATGTCATGGTTGTATAGTAAAGCGGCGTTTGAGCTGACCAGGAAATTTTTACAAGATGAACAGGATTTTGAGGCTACAGTTCCGTTCTGCCACCCTGCTTGCCTGGCGAAACAGGTCAGACAATAGGCCGTCTGTGCTTAGAATACTGGTCAATACGTACAGCTAAAACGCCAACCGGGGGGCAATTTGTTAGATTTGGGCCGGAAACACAACCTATTCTCCCGATGCTTACCCTGCAAACCCTGCGCGACGCCCACGATCGTATTCGTCCATACATTCACCGCACCCCTTGCCTCACCAATCAAACCATTGACCAGATGGTCGGCGCGTCGATCGTTTTCAAGTGCGAAAATTTCCAGAAAATTGGCGCCTTCAAAGCGCGTGGCGGCATGAATGCAGCGCTGCAACTTCCTGATAAGGAGCGGCTAAACGGCATAGCTACCCACTCATCGGGCAATCACGGGCAGGCCGTAGCGTTTGCGGCCCGGCAACTAGGCCTACCCGCCTATGTGGTGATGCCCCGTACAGCTCCACAGGTGAAAAAGGACGCCGTTCGCGGGTATGGAGCGGATGTGATTGAATGTGAACCTACACTCGCGGCCCGCGAAGCCACGGTAGCCGACGTCATTGCCCGCACAGGGGCCACGCTGATTCACCCCTACGATGACGACCAGGTCATTGCCGGCCAAAGCACCGCCACCATTGAGCTCATTGAGGATAATCCCACTGGTAAACCATTCGACGTGATCCTGGCCCCCGTTGGTGGTGGCGGGCTCATCAGTGGAACGGCCCTGGCTACGCAGTTGCTCTCGCCCACAACGCACGTAACTGGTGCCGAACCTGAAGGGGCCGCCGATGCGATTCTGTCGCTGCAAAGTGGGCAGGTTGAAAAAGCGCCGTATATCCAGACAATTGCCGACGGCCTGATGGCGACGCTTAGCGAACGCACCCTGGGCTACATTCGCCAGTATGTGCATGAGATCAAGCTCGCCAGCGATGCTGAGATCAGGGCGGCACAACGGCTAGTATGGGAACGCATGAAGATCATCATCGAACCCTCGTGCGCAGTACCGCTAGCCGTCGTACTTAAGTATAAAAATGATTTTTCCGGTCAGCATATCGGTATTATTCTGACCGGTGGTAACGTAGATTTGGGCACGTATTTCACTGAGTAGCCTAGCCACATGCCCGACCCGTCCGATCTGCTGCACTTACTGACTGCTATCGGACAGGGTGACGACACTGCTTTCAGAACGTTATATGACCTTACCAAAGGGCGCGTATACAACACCGCCCTGGGGTACGTTCGTAACCGGGAAGATGCCGAAGAAATCACCCAGGATGTGTATGTAGAGGCGTTTCGGTCGCTGGGTACGTTCCATCGTGAAGCGGGCGTAACGACCTGGCTGTATCGGATCACCGTGAACAAATCGCTCGACTTTTTGAAACACCGGCAGCGGCAGAAACGGTTTGCCTTCCTCACAAACCTGTTCCATCCACAGACTGGTGCTATTGTCCACGACCCCGCCGACGAGGTGCATCCGGGCGTTGCGCTTGAGCAGCAGGAAAACGCCCGGATGCTCTTCCAGGCCATTGATAAACTGGCCGACAAGCAAAAAACCGCCTACATCCTGACCCGCATTGAGGGACTGAGCAATGGGGAAGCGGCCGCCGTACTGGCTATTTCCGTGGGCGCTGTTGAATCGCTGTTGCAGCGCGCTAACGCCACCTTAAAAAAACAACTGGCCGACTGGTATAAATCGAACAACCCGTAGGAATACGGAACGCCCGTCGTCTAACCCCCATATGGAGCCTGAAAAAGATAACTGGATTACCAATGTACTGGGCAGCCTCGACGGATTGAAACGGTCGGAGCCCAGCCCTTTTCTGTTTGCCAGGATCCAGACCCGCCTGTCGGTCAGCGCATCAGGTGCTGTGGTTCCCAGGCGGCTTGTCTGGTTGGCAGCGGCTTCATTTGCCGGGCTGGCCCTGCTCAACTGGCAGCTCGTCACGGACAGGCGCGAACCGGCACAAACCGGTAAGAGCAATCTGAACGTGGTCATTACCGACATGAACCTATCTCCTGCGAACAATCAACTTTATGACGTATGGAGCGGACAAAACTACTGACCATCGCTGTCGTCGGCTTACTTCTGCTCAACCTGGTGACCCTTTGTGTTCTGGTCGTCCGACCTGAGAATCGCCCTTTCCTGAACCGCCCGCCCGATCGTCCTGAACCGGAAGGCCCGGCTCGCATCATTGTCGAGCGACTCCATCTCGATCCGCAACAGCAGCAACAGTATCAGGAACTGGTGCAGGCTCACCGGAAACAGATGCGGGGGCTAACCGCAGAGTCGGTAACTTTGGTGCAGGCCTATTATCAGTTATTGGAAGCTGACCAACCCAATAGATTACTGGCCGATTCGCTTAACCAGCAGATTGCGCGGAATCAGCGGGGACAGGCACAACTGAATTTTGCCCATTTCAGGGCTATAAAAGCCCTGTGCAGACCCGATCAGCGGGCAGACTTCAAGCAGTTGATTGGCGACCTGAGCCAGCTGTTTGGCCGTCAGCCACAGGCGCCTGACCGAAACAGCCCACCAGGGCCCGGCAGGCCACCGGAAGGTCGGGCCGGAAATTTTCCGCCCCGCCCGTAGGAATGATTGCCTGATGCCGTCTAAGGTAAAAACGGACTACCACCATGAATCAATTCCAGCAAGTAATGCGTTCAGGCGCGCTCACAGTAACGGTTGGGCTCCTGCTTAGTGCGGCCTGCAAGCAACCAACTGATACCACCGTAGCGCCCACAGGCACAACCAGCACGTCAATTGCTGTTGGTACCGATGTTCCTGCTGTCTACAAAAAGATCTATGGCGCCACCGACATCTATGTAGAAGGAACCACTATCGTGATCAAGACCAAAGGCCGACCCGATCACAAGAGCCCTTATTACCAGGGCACGCAGTGGGAAAGCACCCTGTATGAAGCCTACAACGGAACGAATGCGAAATACGCCACCAACCCGAATCGGATCAGTGAGTTTAACCTGACGTTCAAGATTCCGATGAACCCCGCCGTCGATGCGGCCCATGCCGAAACGCCCCTGGGGCCCATTGGCGTTTCACTGAATGGCGTTCCGTTCTTCAACCAGTATGCGGCCCAACGGGCAGTGCTCACCAATGAGATAAACGGGTTCGACCAGTACGCTGGCCATCCCCAGCAGCAGGGACAGTATCATTACCACGTTGAACCAACGTACCTGACGAAGGCAAAAGGAAAAGACGCCCTGCTCGGCTTTCTGCTCGACGGTTTTCCGGTGTATGGTCCATCGGAAAATGGCAAGACCATTACCAATGCCGATCTGGACAAATACCACGGCCACACCAGCGCTACGGCCGATTATCCAACCGGTATCTATCATTACCACATCACCGCCGAAGACCCTTACCTGAATGGCAGCGGATTTTATGGCAAAGCTGGCACCATTACGCAGTAGCTTCCGCTATTGGCTGCTTCTGGCCTTACTGCCTGGCTGTCAAGGCAATAGGCAGAAACTCATAGCTATACCAGCCAGGTACGTATCGACCGACGTACCTGGCTGGCAACAACGCGCCGGTACCTTGTGGCTAAACGATTCCTTGTTCAGCGGCTGGCAGTTTCAGACAAGCCCCACCGGCGACACCTTATTTTGCGGCAGTTTTCTGAACGGTAAAGCGGAAGGTGTGCATCGCCAGTGGTATGCGTCAGGGCAGCTGAAGGAGGAACGCCGGTATCGTACTGGCTGGCAGGAAGGCGAACAGCGCGGCTGGCACGAGTCGGGAAAGCGGGCCTTCATTTGTCAGTTCAAAAACGATGTCTACGAAGGAACTCGAACCGAATGGTATGCCAATGGTAAACCAGCGCTGGCAGGCCACTACCACGAAGGTCAGGAGACCGGCCTGCAACGGCAATGGTTCGATACTGGTACGCTGAAAGTCAATTACGAAGTCAGGAATGGCCGGCATTATGGCTTTACCGGCGTTAAAAACTGTGTCAATGTCTGGGATTCGATCACTGTTACGCATTAGTGTCGCCGGTGCGCTGGCCGTAGGAGCAATTGCCTGCCGCGAATACACAGGTACGTCGGCAGACGAGTCGGTACCGTATTACAACTCGCCGGATTTTACACCACTGTGGCCCGCTACTTCATCGGAAGTCGCTCAGAAAATCACGCACCGCATTGCCGATTTTTCGTTCAGGAATCAGGCGAATCAGCTCGTAACGCAGGAAACGGTAGCGGGGAAAATTCACGTCGCCAGTTTCTTTTTCACGTCCTGCCCAACGGTCTGCCCCAAAATGACCGCGCTGCTTAAAGCCGTTCAGGATACGTTTCAGACAGAGCCAAAGGTAGCGCTCCTTTCATTCAGCGTCACGCCCTGGATCGATTCGGTGCCACGCCTCCAACGATATGCAACGAGTAAGGGCGTAGTTCCTGGTAAATGGCACCTGCTGACCGGAAACCGCAGTCAGATTTATGCCCTCGCCCGTCAGTCTTATTTTGCCGAAGAGGCCATTGGCTTCACCAAAGATTCCACCGAGTTCCTCCATACCGAGCACCTGCTTCTGGTAGATCAGCATCGCCGTATCCGCGGGGTCTATAACGGTACTCAGCCGCTCGACATTGACAAACTGATTGCTGACATCAGGGCGCTTTTATCGGTTGAGTAGGCAACGCACCTGAGTCAGGGCTTTGTCTAGTGTTAAAAACTGCTTCGCGCTTGTGGCCCTGAGCCTGTCGGGGATCGCAACGGCGCACCGGCCTAGTCGGGGACGCCTAGTCGAAGGGCCACAAGCGCGAAGCAATTTTGACACGACAACTTAGTATGTTCCCGTTGTGAAAGCTTCTGGCTTCTGAGCCCGGCAATCACTTTCCGTTACCTTATCCTGAATACAGTCAGAAAGAGGGAAGAATCATCAGAAGATAACAATCTGCTAATACCATATAGATTATGGATATAGTAGCTTTGTCACTGAAAAACTTATACCAACTTTCATGACTTCATCTCTACAGCGAGCTATTTACGCTTGGCTCGGGCTGCTTATGCTTTGCATGGCACCAACTTGGGTAAGGGCACAAGCGCCTACCGACCTGTTCTTCTCCGAATACATTGAGGGCACCAGCAATAACAAAGCCCTTGAAATTTACAACGGCACCAGTGCGCCGGTAAACCTGGCTACCGGACAGTACATCATCCGGGTATATTACAACGGGGCCACCACCAGCACGAATATCACCTTAACGGGGACTATCGCGGCCGGGGGCACGTTCGTGATCGCCAACCCATCGGCAGTCGCAAGCGTTACGGCAGTGTCGCAGCAGCGGAGCGCCACCATCAACTTCAATGGCAACGACGCCATTGAACTGCGGAAAGGCGGAGCGACAGGCACACTCCTCGACGTCATCGGGCAGGTAGGCACAGACCCGGGCACCCGCTGGGGAACCAGCCCCACCTCAACGCTGGATAACACCCTGCGCCGGAAAGCTGCCTTTTGTTCGGGCGACATCAACCCGGCCGATGCCTTTAACCCGGCGACAGAATGGGACGGTTTTGCCACGGATACCTTCAACGGACTCGGTACACACGCTGTCAGTTGTGGTGGGGGCACGCCAACGCTGCCTTCGGTATCCATCGTAGCCACTGATGCCAACGGCGCAGAAGCAGGGGCCGATCCGATCGTGTTCACCTTGTCCCGGTCAGGCAGCACAACGGCAGATTTGACGGTTAACTATTCCATTGGCGGCACCGCCACCAACGGCACCGATTATACCCCTGCGTTGAGCGGTGTAGCAACGATTCCAGCCGGACAGCCGTCGATCACGATTACCCTCACGCCGGTAGACGACGCGGTCATTGATGCCAGCGAAACGGTCATCCTGACCATTACGGCCAATGCAGCGTACAGCATCGGTTCGGCAACAGCCACGGGCCTTATCGCTGATGATGAGATTACGCCCAGCCAGCGCATCCATGACATTCAGGGGGCGGCGCATATCTCTCCGCTACTGGGCCAAACGGTTAACAACGTACCTGGCATCGTGACGGGCCTGCGCACCAACGGTTTCTACATGCAGGACCCGAACCCCGACGCCGACGACCGCACCTCGGAAGGTATTTTCGTGTTCACCAGCACGGCTCCCACGGTTGCCGTAGGTACGTCGGTGCTGGTTAGCGGCACCATTGCCGAGTTCCGCTCGGGTGGTAGCGCGGGCACAAACAACCTAACCGTCACCCAGATTCAGACCCCAACGGTTGTTACCATTTCAACGGGGAATACCCTGCCAGCAGCTACGCTCCTGGGCAATGGTGGCCGCACGATTCCAAACACGATCATCGAAGACCAGACGGGCAACGTAGAAACAGGCGGCCTGGCGTTTGATCCGGCTACGGACGGCATCGATTTTTACGAGAGCCTGGAAGCCATGCTGGTGCAGATCAATAACCCATTGGCGGTTAGTCCAACGGCGCAGTCGGGCGCGGCGGCTGGTGAGCTTTGGGTCGTAGCTGACAACGGAGCCAACGCCACGATCAAGTCGGCGCGCGGTGGTGTTATCGTCAGTGCCAACGATTTCAATCCCGAGCGTATTCAACTCGACGATACGGTTCTGAACCCGCCAAGCAACGGTTTCCTGACCCCATCGGTGAACGTTGGCGCTCAGTTAGGTACGGCGACGGGCATTGTAAACTGGGTGGCTGATAATTTTGAAGTGTTACTCACGTCGGTGCCAACGGTAATCTCGAACGGACTGACTAAAGAAGTGACCTCACTGGGTGCTACGGCTACGCAGTTAACGGTGTCGACCTTCAACGTGGAGAACCTGGCCCCGAGCGACCCCAGCGCCAAGTTCACCAACCTGGCCAACCGCATTGTCACCAACCTGAAAACGCCCGACATTTTATTGCTGGAAGAAATTCAGGATAACAACGGCGCCACCAACGACGCCGTTGTGGATGCCAACGTGACGTTTGGTCTGCTCATCAACGCCATTACCAGCGCGGGTGGCCCAACGTATCAGTACCGCCAGATCAACCCGGTCGATGATCAGGATGGTGGCCAGGCGGGCGGTAACATTCGGGTGGGCTTCCTGTTCAATCCGAACCGGGTCTCGTTCGTTGATCGCCCCGGTGGCACATCGACGGCCGCCACAACCGTCAGCAACGTGAATGGCGCGCCGCAGTTGTCGTTCAACCCTGGCCGAGTTGATCCAACCAACCCCGCTTTTGCCAATAACGACGGGTCAGGACCAGCCAGCAACAGCCGCAAGCCACTGGCAGGTGAGTTTATGTTCAATGGCCAGAAGGTGTTTGTCATCGGCAATCACTTCAGCTCAAAAATTCCGGACGACATCCTGTTCGGCGTCAACCAGCCGGCTACACTCTTCAGCGAACCGCAACGTCGCGATCAGGCTACGGTCGTTCGCAACTTCGTGCAGAGCATCCTGGCTATCGATCCGAACGCAAACGTTGTTGTCCTGGGCGACCTCAACGACTTCGAGTTCTCGGCGCCAGTGAACATTCTGAAAGGCGCGCCGCTGAACGCACTGATCGAAACGCTGCCTGCCAACGAGCGCTACACCTATAACTTCGAAGGCAACTCGCAGACAATTGACCACATCCTGGTCAGCAACAACCTGCTGGGCAAGCTGGATCAGTACGATGTCGTGCATATCAACGCTGAATTCGTTGATCCGGACAGCGACCATGACCCAAGCGTGGCCCGTTTCACACTGGCTACCCCTTTGGTTATTTCGGCCTATGCCACCCCTTCGCAACTGCTGACCACGGGTACCACGACGTTATCAGCTACAGTATCTGGGGGCACCACGCCGTACAGCTATACCTTTACCGGGCCGGGTACGATCACGCCCAATGGCAATACAGCTACGGTTTCAGGCATTCCAGCCGGTGTGCAAACCTTCACCGTTGCGGCAAGTGACGCCACAATGCCACGCAGTCAAACCATCTCGACTACGGTTAGCGTAACGGTAACCGCCATCCAGCTTCAGGTGCTACACCGCGACGTTGACAATTACGCCAATAACAACGCCATTCAGCCCGTCATCCAGCTCATTAATCAGGGCACAACGGCCTTATCGCTGGCTCCGCTGACGTTACGCTACTACCTGACCTTTGAAAACCTGACCCAACAGCCAAACCTGTCGGTCACCTATGCGCAACTGGGTTCGTCAAACGTTCGCGTGCGTTACGTACCACTAGCCCAGCCTCGTCAGGGCGCTTTTGGCTACGTGGAATACAGCTTTACGCAGGGGGCAGGCAGTCTGGCACCAGGCGCTAACTCAGGGGCTATTCAGGGTTATTTCACAAAAGCTGATTATTCGGGCCTGAATGAACTGGACGACTACTCATACGCCACCGTGCGCGACCAGCTAGTTGCCAATCCACGCATCACTGCCTACTACGATGGCGTGCTGATCGCTGGTCAGGAGCCGGGAACGGTAACGCCTGTTCGGCAGATTCGGGCGCTCACCGAAAGCAAGAACGGCCCCTCGGCCACGCAGATCAACACGTACCTGCAATTACAGAACGAGGGTAACCTGCCAGTGAACTACAGCGACCTGAAAGTTCGCTACTACTTCACCGCCGACGGCCCTCAGCCATTGAACGTCGAACTAGACTACGCCGCGCTGGGTACGTCGAACGTGCGGACGCAGATCGTCCGCCTGAATACACCGTTGGCCAACGCGGATACGTACCTGGAATTGAGCTTTGCCAACCTGGGGCAGTTCGCCCCGCTGAGCAACACAGGCCTTATCCGGTATCGCATCAGCAAGACCGATGGTCGCTTCAATCAGGCCAACGATTATTCGTACCAGGAACGTCCCGAGAATTTGACGCAGAACGTCCGCGTGGTAGTGTATGTAGGGCAGGAGATCGTGTGGGGGCAAGAGCCGGGGGCTAATGGCCGTCGGTCTGTCGAAGCCGAACCAATGCCTGAGCTGACCGTCCGCCTGCTGGGCAATCCGGTTCAGGGCGACGCTCAGGTAGAAGTCACAGGAGCACTGGGGCAACCGCTTCAGTACGTATTGACCGATCTGAGCGGCCGCACCATCGTAGAGCGTCAGGTTGAACAGGCGAGTGCCGTAGACAACCAGAAGTTTAAACTGGGTAACCAGCCAGCCGGTCTGTTACTACTCCGCGTGAACACACCGACGCAAGCGAAAACCGTGAAGATCATTCAACACTAGATTAAATTGATCGATAACAAAAGAGGGGCCACTGGATATCCAGTGGCCCCTCTTTTGTTGTAATGTTTTATTTCGCGCTGGTGCGGATTGCCGACGCCTAGTCGAAGGGCCACAAGCGCGAAGCGCTTACCGTTGTCGCTTGCCTGTGGCAAGCGACAACGGTAAGCCTCTCGAAGGGACCGGGACGCGGAGCCTACCTCGCGAAGCAACACAGCACACAGCGAAACATCAACTATTATCCAGCTACTTCAAACTACCCATCCCCCCATCGATGCCGATGACCTGACCGGTGATCCAGGTGGCGTGATCGCCGAGGAGGTAGGCGGCCATGCTGGCAATATCATCGGGTGTACCAACCCGGTTCAGGGGGTGGCGCTTGTCAGCCGCTTCCCGTTTTTCGGGCGTACCCAGTAACCCTTTCGACTCAGCCAGCGGCGTGTCGGTCAGCGAAGGCGCTACGGCGTTGACACGAATGGCCAACGGTGCAAATTCAGCTGCCAGCGATTTGGTCAGTCCTTCAACGGCCGATTTAGCCACCGACACCGATGAGTGAAGGCCCATGCCCAGCTTCGCTGCCACCGTACTGAACAGCACGATACTCGATCCTTTCGGCTTTTTCAACGCCGGTAAAGCCGCATGGATAGCTGAAATCGCTCCCAACACATTTATTTGCAAATCAGCCTGGTAATCAGCAGGCTGCAGGCGTTGAAACGGCTTCAGGTTGATCGTCCCCGGCGCATACACCAGCCCGTGAAGCGCTTCGGGCAGTTGGTTCAGCGCATCGATAGCGGGTTCGTTTACGTCCCAGTGCATATGGGTCGACGTGATACCTTCCGGTTGCCGACGGCCAGCTGTAAATAAGGTAGCTCCCTGCTCCTGAAGCGAAAGAGCCAGTGCGTGGCCGATGCCCGAACTGGCTCCAATGATGAGAATATTCTTGCCTTGCATGTAAAGAAAGTTTACAGTTTTCTGTTTACGGTTTGCTGTTGCGCTGCTACTTAGTGGATACATGTCTTAACAGCGCAACAGCAAACCGTAAACAGAAAACTGTAGACTCTATTACATTGTTGGCTTCATACCCACATACTTCAGGAATTCCTGGCGGGTCGCTTCTTCGTCGAACTTGCCACTGTAAGCGGCTGTCAGGGTAGTACTGGCCGTATCGTTCACGCCGCGGGTGGAAACGCACAGGTGAGCCGCATCGATAATCACCGCCACGTCCTCTGTTTGAAGAGCGCGTTTCAGTTCGTCGGCAATCTGCATGGTCAGCCGCTCCTGTACTTGCGGGCGTTTGGCAAAATGCTGCACAATCCGGTTCAGCTTCGAGAGGCCAATAACCTTCCCACTCGATATGTACGCCACGTGCGCTTTTCCGATGATGGGCACGAAGTGATGTTCGCAGTACGATTGAACCGTGATATCGCGCTCAACCAGCATCTGGTTGTACTGATACTTGTTCTCGAACAGCGTCGTGCTGGGCTTGTTCGCCGGATTCAGGCCCTTGAACGTCTCATTGACGTACATTTTAGCCACCCGGCGGGGCGTCCCTTTCAGGCTATCGTCGGTCAGATCGAGGCCCAGAATGGTCATTATCTCGCGGAAATGTTCCTCAATCAAATCAATTTTCAAGTCGTCGTCCAGCGCGAACGCATCGTCACGCAAGGGCGTATCGAGGTTCGCACTAGCGTGGCTGTCACCCATATCATCCACCAGTTCATCCGTAAGGCCATGGTTATGGCCGTTACTGTGTAGGTGAATGCCATTAGTTGACGGGATATTCAACGAAGTTCCGTTCGGTTTCATAGAGACGAATTTTCAGATCGAGCGTTGGCTCTAGTTGGGTTCTGAGAATGTTGTAGATGGTGATGGCAATGTTTTCGGCCGATGGATTCAGGTCCCGGAACTCGTCGGTGTCGAGATTCAGGTTTTTATGATCGAACCGGTCAGTGACGTGCGTCTTGATCAGGTCACCGAGGTACTTCATATCGATAACGTACCCAGTTTCAGGATCGATCGGACCGTTCACCTGCACAATCAGATCATAATTGTGGCCGTGAAAGTGCGGATTATTGCATTTTCCGTAAACGCGGGCATTTTTTTCGTCCGACCAATTTGGGTTATTCAGCCGATGAGCTGCGTTGAAATGTTCTTTACGGAACACAGCTACGCGAGGGGTGTCTGCCCCGTTGGTTTCCGTCATGTGTAGTTCTGAATCAAATCAATGATCCAACCTGTCGTTACAAAGTATGTGTACAACACAGGCAGACCTGAGGGCATTGGTAATCAGCGAATTAACGCCAAGCCCGGAGGAGTGCTATGGTTACTAAACTAACCGTAGAGACAACAGTTTTGTTCAACTTTTAACCGAAAAGCTTAAACAAAACCCGCCATCTTTTCCAGTTAGTAAACGGAGACATACCCCTGTTTGTTCCCCGTCAACGGGAAGGCTTTCCCACGGCCATCTTTTTCAACGTACCTGGAAAATCGCCTGATCGGCCAACGCGGGGAACCGTACAGTTGGATTCTCTCTTTTTTTGGGCGGCCAGATCCACCTTCGCTTCAAATTCTTGCGATTATTTCCTTACTTACTTTGGTTGTTAGCGGGACCCCTACCCTCCGCTATACTGTCTAATCTAGTAATCTGACGCCCATTTAGTCTGGTCAGGTAGCCTCATGCACCCATTTTCTCAGGAACATTCCGGTCACTCACAAGCTGCCCTATTCTCACAAACGTGGCTCGCAACCGACCCCATAGCTACCATTATTGGCACGGCACCAACGGGTGTTGCCCTGTTAAAAGCCGTTCGTAACGACGCTCACCGGATTTCAGATTTTATCTATCTGTTCGCCAACTCAATGCAAAAAGCCTTGACAGGTCATCCGGAAGAAGACCTGTTAAGCCAGCCACTGACTATTCTCGCGCCAGACGTGATCCAGTCCGGTATGTTCGACCGGCTGACGCACGTGGTTTATACAGGTCAACCGTCGCAGTACATTGAGGAATACCACCTGGACGGGCTACTTGGCCGTTATAACCAGTTGTACCTCAAGTCGGATGACGGTGTGCTGGTACTGGCACAGGATGTAACCCACCACCCTTTGTCGCCCCGTGAGCAGGTACAGCAAACCGCCCTGCTGGAAGCCATTGAATCGAATAGGCCAGTGGCGGGAATCAGAGAGATGCTGATCGCGCTGATCAGTGGGCAGGCCCAGTGATCGCTGCCTGCTTCCTCCCGTTCACTAACTATCATGTGGCATGTTGATACCCATCATAGCCTCAATGATTTCGAACGCAGACCTTTGTTCACGTACTAGTCGTCTGTAGCCCAATTGCTGGAGGCAGCCTGACGATAAACGGCTCAAATGAACGATACCAATGCCGATCTCACAGGCAACGCAGACCACGCTGCCAATTCACTTACTCAATTGGAGCAAGCTAACCGGGAGTTGACCCAACAGTTGGCCGATTGTCATGCCGAGATACAGCAACTTCGTGCCGCTCTCCGCGAGGCCGAACGCAGGTCTGTTCAGGAGCGCTATAACGACGCTGAACGTACCCAGCTACTGACCCGCGAGCGTGAGCTGCACGATCTGAAATCGAATTTTGTCACCCTGGCGTCGCACGAATTCCGAACGCCCATGATGACGATCCTGTCGTCCGCCTCGTTGATTGGCCGCTATAACAGCCAGACTGAAGAGGACAAACGAGAACGCCATGTACAGCGGATTAAGGCAGCCGTAAACAGCCTGACGCGTATTCTGAACGACTTCCTGTCAATCAGCCAGATGGATCAGGCTACGATTGGCAACCATCCGTTCCAGCTCGATCTGGCCGAATTTTGCCGGGATGTGATCAACGATGCCAAAGCGATTGCCCGACCCAGCCAGCGGTTCCATTATGACCATACTGCGGGCCCCTCTGAGGTCAACATCGATGGCCAACTGCTCAAGAATATCCTGCTCAACCTGCTCACCAACGCCAGTAAATACTCCGGCGATGATACCGATATTCAGCTAACCAGCGCTGTTCTCGACAACCAGTTGGTCATTGCGGTGAAAGACCACGGCATCGGTATTCCAGACGTCGATAAGGACAAGCTGTTCACCAATTTTTTCCGGGCCCGAAACGCCATCCACATCCAGGGAACGGGCCTGGGCCTTTACCTCGTCAAACGATATGTCGATCTGCTGGAAGGCAGCATACAGTTTACCAGCCAACTGAATGAAGGCACCGTATTCACGATTCACCTGCCTTTAACGGCTGTAGCGACATGAAAACCATCCTGGTCATCGAAGACAACCCAGAGGTACGCGAGAACATTGCCGAGATCCTTGCCCTTGCCCAATACCGGGTGGTGCAGGCCGCTGATGGTAAACAAGGTGTTGAACTTGCCCGCTCCGTAGCCCCAAACCTGATTCTATGCGACATCATGATGCCTGAGCTCGACGGGTACGGCGTCTTGCATATCATCAGTAAAGACCCCGCTACGGCCAGCATTCCCTTTATTTTTCTGACGGCCAAAGCCAACGTAGCCGATTTCCGATCGGGCATGAACCTGGGGGCCGACGATTACCTGACCAAACCGTTCGACGATATTGCGTTGCTCAATGCGGTGGAGTTGCGCCTTCGAAAGGGCGAACAAACACGACTACAGCAGAACGTCGACGGGCTGGCGATGCTATTGGGGTCTGTCATGGCACCCACCAGTGCCCAGTCCCCCACAATCGACACGTACCCATCTGTTCACTTCAGGAAAAAGCAGTTACTCTACGCGGAAGGCAATTTTCCGGCGGCCATCTACTTTATTCGAAAAGGTCAGGTCAAACGCTTTCAGACCGATACCGCTGGTAACCAATACATCACTGCCTTGTCTGGACCAGGCGATTTTGTCGGTTATCTGGCCCTGCTTCAACAGAAAGCCCATCGTGAGTCGGCCGAAATACTGGAAGATGCCGAAGTGGTTGCCGTGCCAAAATCAGAATTCTTTACCCTGATCGATCATAATCCCGACGTGGCCAGCTACTTCATCCGGTTGCTGGCCGATGATGTGGCCGAACGCGAGAAACGATTGGTAAAACTGGCTTATCAGTCTGTTCGTCAACGCGTTGCCGAGGCACTACTCATGGTCCAGCAAAAGTTTTATCCGTTGCCTCCTGCCTCAACGGCCAGCCGTTCGCCAGCCATGAGCCTATCACGTGAAAACTGGTCAGACCTTGTTGGGGCGTCGACCGAAACCGTTATCCGAACACTCAGCGACCTGCGGACCGAGGGACTGATTGATCTATCGGGCGGTCAGATTATCCTGCTGAATATGGAAAAGCTGGCGCGGCTCAGGCGCTAAAAACTGCGTGTCATCAGGGGGCCCCATGATAACCGTCACCTGCGTGCGTGATCGCTATCTGCGTTCCTGCCCATTCTATCATAAGCCCGGCAGTGCCCGTTTGCCAACTTTGTAGTATGGTAAACACAATGAACAAAGGGGCAGTGAGCCTCAAATTTACCCCGCTTAACCGAACCGAATTTTTTGCTACCGTTCGTCGCCGTGTCGATGCGTACTTCAGCGAACGAAAGCTGTCGACCCATGCCAATGGGGCTATGTGGCAAAAGGCTGTCTTTTTTCTGGTCACCTACGCTGCCCTCTACGGTCTGATTCTATCAAATCAGTTTAGCGGCTGGGTTACACTCGGACTGGCCACTGCATTAGGGCTGTTTGCTGCTTTCATTGGCTTCAACGTGTCGCACGATGCGCTGCATGACGCTTTTTCTGCCAAAAGCCGCATCAACCGGATGCTTGGCCGAAGTTTCTGCCTGGTTGGCGCCAGCCCATACCTTTGGCGCATTATGCACAATGTAGTGCATCATACGTACACCAATATTCCGGGGCATGACGAAGACATCGAAGTGGCGCCCGGCCTCGTCCGCCTCGACGCCGACGAGCCTCATAAGCCCTGGCAGCGGTTTCAGCATCTCTATGCTTTCCCACTCTACGGGCTGGCCTCCCTGTCGTGGGTGCTCCGCAAAGACTATATCAAATTTTTCAAAAAGAAAATTGGGCAACACGACAACAGCCAGCATCCACGCCGGGAATACGTCAACTTATTCCTGTACAAAGCGGCGTATTATGTGGCCTTCCTTGTGCTGCCTTTACTGCTCCTCGACTTCAGCTGGTGGCAGATTCTTCTTGGCTTTGTGATCATGCACATAGCCGAAGGCCTGATGATCGGCTTAATCTTTCAACTGGCTCACGTTGTTGAAGGCACTTCCTTTCCGGTGCCTACGCCATCGGGCACGATTGAAGAGGCATGGGCTGTGCATCAGCTACAGACAACGGCCAATTTTGCCCCGAAGAGCAGACTTGCCACTTTTTTCTGTGGTGGCCTGAACCGGCAGATCGAGCACCATTTGTTTCCCAAGATCTGCCATATTCATTATCCGGCCATCTCGGTCATTGTGAAACAGACAGCGCACGAGTTCAAGCTCCCCTACCTGGAGAACCCCACGTTCTTCTCGGCGCTCGGTTCTCATTATCGCATGCTCAAGAAAATGGGGCAGGCCCATGCTTATTCTGCTTGATAACAGACGTATCTCCTTTCTGTAACTAATTGGCAGTTAGCACATTGCTTTCGCTGGGCCCTTCGCCTAGGCCGGTTCGCCGCTGCGATCCCCGCCTAGTCGAAGGGCCCAGCGAAAGCAATGTGCTAACAATCAACTAGTCAACCGATTAACCAATCAACCCTCTCCCATGGCAACGCAGCAGGACCTGGATTTCACCTACTCCACTATCGACCGAATTTTTCGCCTGAGCGTAGGCGAGACCGGCGATTACAGCGGGGCCATGTACAACGGCGATTTTTCACTTACGCTGGAAGAAGCCCAGCGGCAAAAACATACGTTCATTGCAGACAGCCTGCGTATTGGTCCAGGTACGTCGGTGCTGGATATGGGCTGCGGCTGGGGGCCATTTTTGACGTATATCAAGGGAAGAGGCGCCGTTGCCCGGGGCGTAACCCTATCGACAGGGCAGGCGCAGGCTTGCAGGCAGAATGGCCTGACGGTCGACGTGAAAGACTGCCGCACCCTTACTCCCGCCGACTACGGTACGTTCGATGCTGTCAGCTGCATTGGTGGGCTGGAGCATTTTTGCTCCATCGAACAGTGGCAGGCTGGCCAGCAAGATGCTGTGTATACCGATTTTTTTCATCGGCTGAATGACCTGCTACCCGTTGGTGGCCGTTTTTACATGCAGACGATGGTTTTTGGCAGAAACATGCCTCCTTTCGAAGCAGTTAGTCTGGATGCCGACCAGGATTCTGACGCGTATCATCTGGCACTGATGATCGCGCAGTTTCCCGGCTCCTAGCTGCCTTATGGCCCCGAGCAGGTTATTCGGAATGCGGCACCGCATTTTAAACTTGTCTCTCAAAGCAGCGGCCGCCTCGATTACATCGAAACAATCGGTCAATGGCGGAAACGTTTCAGGGAATTTAAGCTGGCGAAGTACGCGCTCTATGCCTCACTCCTCCCCCGCTTACTAATGAACCCGTCGTTCAGAGGGCTGATCGATGTGTTCCGAAAAAGTCCCAACCGCGTTTGTTTCGAGCGGGAAATCATGGACCACTACCGGCTGGTCTTCGAGAAACTATAAGCAGTTGAGTGGCCCGATCAGCCGTGTAGCTCAATCACCTGACCATCCTGGCAACGCAGGGTGCGTCCCGGAAATTTGTGGATCAGGTCGTAGTTGTGGGTGGCCATCAGAATGGCCGTGCCTGCATTGTTGATCTGGGTGAAAACGCCCATAATCTGATCAGCTACGCCGGGATCGAGGTTACCCGTTGGTTCATCGGCAATCAGGATCAGTGGCTCGTTCAGCATGGCACGGGCAATGACGATCCGCTGCTGCTCACCGCCCGACAGCTGGTGGGGCATCCGTTTCTGGTGTGTACCCATGCCAACCTGCATGAGTACCTCCGAGATGCGGTTACTCATTTTGGCTTTGTCGGTCCAGCCCGTCGCTTTCAGTACAAACTTCAGGTTCTCTTCTACATTCCGGTCAAAAAAGAGTTGAAAATCCTGGAAGACAATACCGATTTTACGCCGTAAGAAAGGCACATCGGCGGGCTTCATCTTATCCAGTGCAAACCCGGCTACCTTCCCCCTCCCCTGCTGTAGCCACAAATCGGCGTACAGGGTTTTGAGCAGCGACGACTTGCCACTACCCGTCCGCCCGATCAGGTAGACAAACTCACCCTTGAAAATATCAAATGATACATCGCCGAGCACCAGCTTAGTACCTTGATAAATATCAGCCTGATGAAGCGAAAGGACAGGATCGGAGTTGAACATAGTAGAAGAGGGTTTACAGTTTTCTGGCTGCTGTTTTCAGCTGCTGCGCTGTAATACCTTTCGTCAATATCGCATAGCAACTGAAAACAGCAGCCAGAAAACTGTAAACTTTTTATTTCGCCGTTCCTGCCTTTTTATGGTCAGCGAGGAATTTGGCCAAACCAATGTCGGTCAAGGGGTGGTTCAGCAACGCAGTCATCACGCTTAGCGGGCCAGTCATTACATCGGCTCCGATCTCGGCGCATTGAATCACGTGCATGGGGTGCCGAATCGACGCGGCCAGCACTTCTGTAGTGTAGCCGTAGTTCCGGTAAATGGTCACGATCTGCTCGATCAGTTCAACGCCATCAGTCGAGATGTCATCCAGGCGACCAACAAACGGCGAGACATACGAGGCCCCCGCTTTGGCGGCCAATAGCGCTTGTCCAGCGGAAAAGATCAGTGTGCAGTTCGTACGAATGCCTTTCTCCGAGAAATATTTCAGCGCTTTCACGCCGTCGCGGGTCATCGGAATTTTCACAACGATATTATCGTCGAGTTCGGCCAGTTCTTCGCCTTCGCTCACCATTTCGTCGAACGTAGTGCCGATCACTTCAGCGCTGACGTCCCCCTCCACAATTTCACAGATCTGTTTGTAGTGGCGCATCACGTTGTCTTTACCCGTGATGCCTTCTTTAGCCATTAGCGAAGGGTTAGTGGTCACCCCATCCAGGATGCCCATATCCTGTGCTTCACGAATATCTGCGAGATTGGCGGTATCAATGAAAAATTTCATGTGTGTAGTATATGTAGAGTTATATCGTCCTGCAAAAGTAAGTCAGTTTGCTAGTATCTAACTGCAGTATTCTGACAGATTACTTGGTTTAAACGACCTCCTAAAATGCAGTCGACTAGTTAATTACGTGGGTGCCTTCTTCGATGCGGCATTCGTGCAGCAGCGTTTGCTTACCGGTGCGCTCGGCGTATTTTTGTTTCATAACCTGCTCAAAATCAGCAAGTGCCTCTTCACGAACAAGGTTGATCGTGCAACCACCAAAGCCGCCACCCATCATGCGGGCACCAATTACCCCCGGGTGAGCCCGGGCAATATCTTCGAGTATGTCCAGTTCAGGGCAGCTTACTTCGTACCAGTTGCTTAATCCCTCATGCGATTCATACATGCGCTGCCCGAATGCTTCGATATGTCCCGCTTCCAGGTCAGCCACCCCATTTAACAACCGCTGATTTTCGAGCACAACATAGGCACAACGCTTGTACAGCAGCGGTTCCTGATCCCGTACGTGCTGATTCAGCATATCGATGGTGACATCGCGCAGGGAACGTACCTGATCGCCATAAAAAGGCTTCAGCATCGCCACTCCAGCTTCACACTCTTCGCGACGGGTATTGTATTCCGTCGAGGCCAGCGAATGTTTCACTCTGGAATCGCAAAGCACAATCCGAAAACCATCCATGGCCAATGGTGCGTACGCGTACTCCAGCGAACGGCAGTCGAGTTTGATTACGTGTCCGTCGCGCCCCATCATCGACGCAAACTGATCCATGATGCCACACTGCACACCAACGAACTGGTTCTCGGCCCGTTGCGACAGTAAGGCCATCGGGACCCGTTCCATACCGAGTTTGTAAAGATGGTTCAGCGCTACTGCCACGCCATTTTCGAGCGCCGCCGACGAAGAAAGCCCCGAGCCGATGGGAATAGTACCGCCAAACACCACATTTAGCCCACCTGGGAGTGCCGTTTCTTTCTGCACCTGCTCGATTACCCCCAACAAATAGTTGGCCCAGCCTTTCGAGCTGCGCTTAATATCGGTCAGACTCCCCTGAAAGGTGCTGTTTAAATCGGCAGATACGAAATGCAGCTTCTGGTCTGTACGCGCACTAACGGCCAGATAAATCGCCTTGTCGATCGCAGCGGGTAATACAAAGCCTTCGTTGTAATCTGTGTGTTCGCCGATGAGATTAACGCGACCGGGCGACTGAACCAGCGTAGGTGTTTCGCCAAACGTGCGTGTGAACGTCGAGGTGAGGGTATCGAGTACCTGCATGGGTTGAGGAAAGGGCAAAAAAAAAGGCAAATCGAATGTCTCACCGCTACGACCACCTACCCTTGCTTCCGTCAGGACCTGGGGGATTCAGCAGGAGCTGGTAGCACCGATTTGCCACTGCAAACGTAGGGCTTTATTACGGATTTGTAAAGGCCCGCTGGCTAATTTCACCAAGATAATACTGGCAAGCAAAGCCGAAGCCATGATAAACAGGCCGTTAGACGATTTCAAAAGGGTACTGATTGGATCGCCAGTCCTGCCCTCAGCGCCTATTCCTACGGTTACTCCTGCAATTGGATCGCGAAAAAGAAAATTTACGGGAATAAGTCAACCATCAGCCGACCTGGATTCACTTAGCCTGCTTACTTCCGGCCAAAATCGGCGGGGTTTTCACCCCATTCAGTAGTCTCCCACTTTAGGATCTGATTGGCGAAGCGGTGTGTCTTCAGCCATGTTTCAGCGCGTTCGATGAGCTCAAACAGCTCAGCATTTCGGGAAGTGGGGTCCAGCTTGGTGTTGGCTTTTTGTTTTTTCACCCAGCTGATGGCCGTACGCGAATCTGAATAAACAGGCAGGTTGCTCTGTCGCTGATCAAGCAGGGCGAGTGCGTGCACGATGGCCAGAAACTCGCCGATGTTGTTGGTCCCGTCGTGATAGGGGCCACGGTGGAAAATCTTCTCGCGGGTAGGCAGGTAAATCCCCTGATACTCCATGTCGCCGGTAGCCGTATTCCAGGCGGCGTCGACCACCACACTCGCTTCGATGGGCGGACGGTGCAGATCCGACAGCTTTAGTTGCGGGGCCGTTTTAGGCTTGTTTCCAACGTACCTGCGCGGGTTGTCGGTATAGGCTTTCAAGGCTTCATGCTTACTATCGAACGATTTAAACAGGGCTTTATCAAAGCCTTCGACCTGTTTTTTACAGACCTCCCAGCTATCAAAGACGCCCGTTTCCCGGCCCTGCCAGACTACGTAATATTTCGGTTTGTTCTTCGCCATGCACTCCGCTCCTACCGGCTTGCTATCTGGTTGGCCAATAAGGCAATGCCTTCACCAAAACTGTGTGGCTTATAGCCCAGTTCTGTACGGGCTTTGTCGATGATGAACCCTGTTCGCGGTGGCCGACGCGCCGTTTGGGTAAACGTGGCGGCGGTTGCTTCGGTAATCAACGACTTATCAAGGCCAAAATAATCAGCCGTCTGGATTGCCATCTCATGCGGGGTCAATACTTCTTTACCCGAAATATTGAAAATCCCGGTTGCCTGTTTCTGGGCAATCAGGGCGCAACCTGCGGCCAGGTCTTCTGCCAGCGTCGGACTCCGGAACTGATCGGTTACTACCTTGATCGTTTTCCCTTCTTCGAGCGACTTCTTCACCCAGAGAATGATGTTGCTGCGGCTCATGTCATGGGCAATACCGTAAACGAGCACCGTCCGGGCAATGGCCCAGTCCAGGCCGGAGTTGATCACTACTTTTTCGGCGGCGTATTTGCTCCAGCCGTAAAAGCTGATCGGGTTCCCTTCTGCCGCTTCGGTATAAGGTCCAGCCGACCCATCGAAAATAAAATCGGTGGAGACGTGGCAGAGAAACGCATTAACGGCCCGACAAGCCTCGACGATGTGTTCCACTGCCGTCACGTTCTGTGCCCAGCAACCGTCTTTATCCAGCTCGCACTTATCGACATCGGTCATGGCTGCCCCGTGGATTACCGCGTCGGGACGTACCTGGGCAATCACATCGAGCACTTGCTGGCGATCGGTTATATCCATCGCCAGGTACGTATAGCCAGTAGCCGTAGGCAGGCGGTTGGTGCCACGGGCAGTAGCAACCAGCTCAACATCTGACTGATTGGCCAATAAGCCAACCAATTTCTGTCCCAACAATCCATTTGCACCCGTAATGAGAATCTTCATAAAAATCTGTGTGGTAGCAATGTACGTGTTTACTTGCTGACTATGCTTGCCTGGTTACGGATAGGCATATCCATACTTTTTGGTGATCTTCTTTTTCTTCATCCACTCGCCTTTCATCGTCATTCTAATGTCGGCGAGTGGACGGTCTTTAGGGTTGCGGGGCTGTTTGGCAATACTGTCGATAACGGCTAATCCGTCGATAACCTGCCCGAAAACAGTATAGTTACCATCCAGATGCGGCGTGCCACCAATCGTTTTGTAAGCCTGTCTCTGTTCATCGGTGAGGGTGCGGTCCGAGCCTCGGGCACGCCCCCGATCAATTTGTTTCTGTAGCTCTTCTTCATTCCAGACACGCCCCTGCACCATGTAGAACTGCACCGCACTCGACGCTCTGTCGGGCCGGTCGTTGCGCGCGGCGCCAATAGCCCCGCGTTTGTGATACAGGGAGGGAGTCAGCTCGGCAGGCACCAGATAACCAATGTCGCCATTACCGAGCGGCTGCCCTGCCACAGCCGTCCGTGAGTCAGGGTCACCGCCCTGGATCATGAACCTCTCGATGATCCGGTGGAAAAGTAGCCCATCATAATAGGAGCTATCGACCAAACGGATAAAGTTGGCTTTATGCTTTGGTGTGTCATCATGCAGGATAAAGTGCATCAACCCAAAACTGGTTGTGAGCGTAACGAGGTAGTCTTTTTTCTTTTTCGGGCCGAATGCGGCCTCAGCACCTTTGCGGTTTTGCGCCAGGCTGAATAACGGCAACAACAACACGAATAGCAGGATTTTTCTCACAGGTTTACCCGATTAGTGAAAGCATCTTTCAAGCGCTGGTCGTGGGTGACCACAATCAGGCTGGCCCCGATTTGCTGCGCCTGCTCACGCAGGAGTGCAATCACCCGATTGGCGTTGTCATCATCGAGACTCGAGGTTGGCTCATCGGCCAGAATTACGGCGGGCTGGTTCATCATAGCACGGGCAATGCTCACACGCTGCTGCTCTCCCTGACTCATCTGGTTCGTTTTCTTGCCCAGATGCTCGGAGAAGCCCAGCTGGGCTGCCAGTTCATGAGCCCGGGCTTTCGCCTGTGTTTTTCCAGCCAGGTAATTCGCCAGTAAGAGATTATCCAGCACCGACAAGGAGCTAACGAAATGGGGCTTCTGGTAAACGATTCCTACGTTGGCCGCCCTGAACGCCGCCGTCTGGGCAGCAGAGAGCGTTGTCAGGTCTGTCTTATTAATGATCACCGAGCCTGATTCAGGCGTCAGCAAGAGCGCCAACAAATGCAGAAACGTGGTTTTCCCAGTCCCCGACTGACCCAGGATCAACAGGGCATCGCTATCGGCACAATGCACATCAGGAAACGTAAAGGACTTAGTCGGTGCGTACGAAAAGGTCAGTCGTTGGGTTGTGAGCATGGAAAGTCGCTAAAGACAGTGCAAAAGTAGAGAGGGTGGCGTGAACCGCAACGACAGCCGTAGCGAAAATTGCCGAAACACAAGCAACGGAGCCAGTACGGGCGCAGGGTTAACAATTTTTGACGGCGATCAATGACGCCAGCCTTTTACCTTTACGCCGCATACCCATTAACTTATTTCCTGCTCATTGAAACGCATCGCCATTTTCGCTTCCGGTTCAGGCAGTAATGCCGAAGAAATTACCCGCTATTTTTCGGCTCAGACCGATGTATCGATCGTACTGATCCTGACGAACAATCCACAGGCAGGGGTCATCGACCGGTCGCGGCGAGGGTTCGGCTGTGGACAGCATGTACCTGTTGTCGTGTTTGACCGGGCTGCGTTTCGAGACAGCGATCGGGTCGTGCACCTGTTGACAGACCAGCACATTGATTTGATTGTGCTGGCCGGGTTCATGTGGCTGGTTCCGACCACGTTGGTGCAGGCCTTTCCTGGGCGTATCATCAATATTCACCCTGCTCTATTGCCGAAATTCGGAGGGAAAGGCATGTACGGTCATCATGTGCATGAGGCTGTTGTAGGGGCGGGCGAAACCGAATCAGGCATTACCATCCATTTCGTCAACGAACGCTACGATGAAGGACAGATCATTTTTCAGGCCGTTTGCCCTGTTTCCCCGGCCGACTCGCCCGACGATGTAGCCACGAAAGTACATGCCCTCGAGTATGCCCATTACCCGCGTGTCGTCAGTGAGGTCCTGGCAACTTTACCCGACCGCTAGCCGTTGAGAACGTACCTGAACCAATCGTTTCGCTATGCTTCGCCGATCTATTTTTAGCTGCCTTTTGCTGCTGCCTTTCCTGCTATCGGGTTGTTTTCGCCCCGCCATTCCGATTTCAACGGGTCCCAAATACCCGGTTGACCTGTTTTACGCAGATCAGCAGCCCGGCCGATCGTACGATGAGCTAAAGTTTCTGTCGATTAGCGACGAGGTGCCCCTTCAGGCAAACCAGCGCATCAGAGGGGGGCGTATGTTAAGCCGGGGCAACACCATGCTCGACAAAGATGTCCTGATGGGGAAGCTCACCCTACAGGCCAAACGCCTGGGGGCCGATGCGCTGATCAATGTCCGCTATCAATATTTCACCACCGCAACGGCCAACGGCTACTCACTGGAAGGGCTAGCCGTGAAATACAAACAGGAACGGGAAGTGAATTAGGTAACTGGCTGGCGCACAATGGCGGCTGGGCGCCTCCCAGTTACGTTAATCGGTTAAGTGCCTGGTATCTCCATTCCCCATTGCCCCAATCGTCAGCTACCTTCTCTTCACAAAATCGGCGATGGTATCAGCCACGGTCGGCAGAATCGTGAGTTTGGGGTCATTGTAGGTAGCCATATTCGCCGATCGCTCAACGGGGGCTTCTTTCAGAATATGGCTCATCGTGTCGAAGAAGACCAGTTTTGCATCGGGGCGAGCGGCTTTCAGGCGTTCTGCCTCACCCACGGCCACCTGAATATCCCGTTTTCCCTGTATCAGCATTACCGGCCCTTCAAACGCCTTGATTTCGACCGACGGGTCATACTTCATCCAGGAAATAAGGTACGGTTGCACGCCAGGTGAAAAGAACGACAGCAGCAACACGGGCGGTTGCCGAACAAACTGCCCGGCTTTCAGTGAATCGAGGTCGCTCATAGCCGTTGACAGCATCTCGCCCCGCACACCACCGTTAGCAAACTGCCCCTTCACAATCTCAGCGATGTTCTGACCGGCGCCCGCGATAGAGATAAACCGATGTGCTTTCGCCTGCGTTGCCGCCAGTAAACCGACCAGCGATCCTTCACTATGCCCGGCCACGGTTACCGACGAAAAGCGTTTGTCGGCCTGTAGCTGCCGGATAAAACCGATGGCGTCGGCCACACCATCATTAAAATCGGGTTTGGTTTTACTCATTCGGATAGCGTACAGCATTGCATTGGTGCCGCTTCCCCGTTTGTCGTAGCGCAACACGGCTACCCCACGTTTGGTCAGGCTGTCGGCCAACTGCCGAAGCATGTTCATCTGCTGATAGCCAGGCAGATTGCTGTTCCCATTGCGGTCAGTGGGGCCGGAACCGGCAACTAACAAAACGACCGGCACCGCTTTCTTCAGGTTTGCAGGCAGTGTCAGCGTGCCTTCCAGCGTTATACTGACCCCGGCAGGTTGAGTGATGGCATACTGGACCGTCTCTTCAGTTTGCGCATACAGCGACGTACCTATCAGCATAAACAGCACGACCAATCCATGTTTGAACAGCTGATACGAATACACGTAAGGCACCACCGCCAGTACAACAACTACCCCGATGGTCAAGACCGATTTGGCGGCCGGTGGCAAAAAAAGACTCAGCACAAAGGCGATCAGCCCGCCAAACACCCACAGCTTTCCGGCCATCCTGTGTGTTCGGCGCCAGTTTTCTTTACTGGCCAAGGCCCAGGGCGTTTTGATACCAACAAAATAGTTCTGCGGTACAGTCAACATCACATTACCCATCGCCGCCAGTAGTAAGAACACAGCCGACACGATCAAATCAGACACAATCGAGCCGGTTTTACCACTTTGAATGATGTACAGGATCAGGATGGCGAGGCCCGACAGGAAGAGGGTCAACGTGAACCGGATACGTGCATAACTCGCCGAGTTCAGGCGTTTGTTAGGATCGATCGATGGTAAAATACGAAGCAGACCATACATAAGGCCCGAATAGATGAGCAGGCCAATGCCCAGCGCGGTCTTGCCGTTGTACTGGTTCGGATGGCCCTCGGCATCGAAATGGGTGGGTATTTCAACGGGTAAAGCAGGCCAGATAAAGGCCAGATACACTAAAGGTAAAAGCGTCAGGAACACAATAAGCCATTCCGAAGTACGCGATAATTTTTCCATGACAAGAAGCAGTAGAAATAGTCAACTAGAGACAGTTATAGAGATTCGTTAGTCGGATGGCGCTCTGAATCAGGCGGTGAGGTGTTATGCAATGATGAGCCAGTGAAGTTCATCAGCCAGGCCAGCAGTTCATCCAGCACCGTGGTGTTGAGTGTATAGGTTACGAATTGCCCGTTTTTTGTCGAGTCAACCAGCCCAGCCTGCCGTAGCAAATCGAGGTGATGAGAGATACTGGGCTTGCTGATCTGAAACTGATCGGCAATTTCGCCCGCCGTTAAGTCACCCCTTCGCAGCAGGTCAAGCATCTGGCGACGGGTCGGATCATTCAGGGCTTTGAAAAGCGCGTTCATTGGCCACCATTTAAATAGTTAGACAAATGTCTAATTACCTGAATAGCCCGTCCCCTTATTTAGACAAACGGCTAAATAATGGGATGGGTGGTCGCGACTCTGAAACTCGTTATTTCGTTGAATCCCGCTTCGGCCGACGACGGAGCGTATCGGGCCGTATTGGTATCACTCTAAGTTCCTGCCGCGACAGGTAACGCGGGCCAGGCATGGGCATAGCAGTCCCCCGCCCCTTTCTGACAGGCATATGATCGTAGACTTTTGACCCTGGTACTGGCTTTACGACCATCGCGGAGTCTTGCGAACAGGCGGGGATTGCTGCCATCAGCAGCATAATGAGTGAGATAGATCGTGAAGCGTTCATGCGCAAAGGAGTCTGTTTTAGCCGAAACCGTTGCAATTGCTGGTAAGGGATGGCGCCTATAAGCTAGCGTAACACCAGCCCTTCGAGCATGGCCACGTACCCGGCCATACCTTCTTCTATTTCCCGGATATAAATAAACTCATCGGCGGTGTGTGACCGTTCGGAATGGCCAGGACCACACTTCAGCGAAGGCATGGGCAGCAACGCCTGATCCGACAGCGTCGGCGAACCGTACGTGCTGCGCCCCAGCGCCAGCCCGGCCTGCACCAGGGGATGATCGACGGCAATACCTGACGGCCGCAACCGCACCGAACGCGGCACCACGTCGGCCCGAACGTTGGCCCTGACAATGTCGAGCACTTCTTCGAGCGTGTATTGTTCGGTTACCCGCACATCGACGGTAAACGTACACGTATCGGGCACCACATTGTGCTGCGTACCCGACTGGATGATCGTGACGGACTGCTTCACCGGTCCCAGTAAAGGCGAGACTTTGGGGTATTGGTAGGTCTGAAACCAATGCAGATCGGGCATGGCTTTCGTGATGGCATTCTCGCCTTCGTCGCGGGCGGCATGACCAGCCTTGCCCTGAACCGTACAATCCAGCACCATCAGTCCTTTTTCGGCAATAGCGAGTTGCATCTGCGTGGGTTCGCCTACCAGCGCCACGTCGATTGGCGGCAGGTGCGGCAGGAGTAGCTCGATGCCGCCCCGCCCTGAGATTTCTTCTTCGGCACTGGCAGCGATGACCAGATTATACGCCAGATCAGTGCGTTCATAAAAATGCACGAACGTACCCAGCAAACTTACCAGACAACCACCAGCATCATTACTTCCCAAACCATACAGTTTACCATTCTCGACAGTTGGCCTGAACGGGTCGCGGGTATACGAGGCGTTGGGTTTTACCGTGTCATGATGTGAGTTCAGCAGCAACGTTGGCTTTTGGGCATCGAAGTGGCGATTTTTTGCCCATACGTTATTGCTTACCCGCTGGCTGTCAATACCATATTCACGCAGGTAGGTTTCAATCAATTCCGCCGTTGCCCCTTCTTCCCGGCTCATCGACGGGGTAGCAATCAGGTTTTTGAGCAACAGTAGTGCCTTATCGGTCAGATGGGGCAGCGGGTGGGGCCATACGTTCATGGTACAAAGAAACGATGCCGGCGGCATTGTGACCCGATGCCCACCAGATGAGCCAGCAAAAAAGGCTGCCTGATTGCTACCAGACAGCCTTTCAGACCGTATTACGTTGAACTGGCTACGGCGCTTACCCCCGCTCGTCAGATAGGTATTTACGGAGCATCCAGGCCATTTTTTCGTGTGCCTCCATCAGCCCGGTCAGGAAATCGGCAGTACCGGCATCTTCGAGTTCCTCGTCTGTTGTTTTCACATCATCACGCAGTTCCCGAATAACCTGTTCGTGGTCGGCCAGCAGGCGTTTAAACATTTCCTGCGTTTTGATATGGCCATCATGGTCTTCTTTGAGGCTCGATGTCTTAATGAAGTCAGCCATAGTAGCCAGCGGCCGCCCGCCCAGCTGCCGAATACGTTCGGCCACCAGATCGATCTCTTCTTCAAGCTCCTTGTATTGCTCTTCGAAGAACTCGTGGTATTCTTTGAAACTTGGACCGCTGACGTCCCAGTGGAACTTGCGCGTTTTGATATATAATACGTGTAAGTCAGCTAGAAACGCATTGAGTAGCTCGTTATCCTGCTTCAGTACGTCCTTTTCAAGGCCAATGTTGGGTTGCATAATCGTGTTTGAGTGGTTCGAAATCTGAAAAGAAACTTAGACTCGCTCCCGCAGGAGCATCTACCTACCTAACCAATAACAACCCGGTTTGTTAAGACCACTGGCTCACTTGCGGCTGGCGCCCGACCGTCATCTGGTTACGGCGCAATCCTGTACCTTGCGGCTAATCTGACTCACGTTCGTATGCTACCCCAAACCCCACCCGCCCCCGCTGATTTTATTCGTGTCTCCTCTGAAATCGGCACGCTCCGGCGGTTGCTGATCCATAGCCCCGATCGTGGTCTGGGTAAGGTGGTTCCCTCAAAAGCGCAGGACTGGCTGTTTGAAGACATCGTCAACCTGGATATGATGCGGCGCGATGAGTACGATTTCTACGTGAAATTGCTGCTCTACTTTCTGGATCCCGACAAAATAAAGGGCCGCGTAGCCCAGCTAGCCCCCGGTACCGACCGTGGTTTCTTTAAGCCTGATCACCCCGATTATTTTGCCTCCGATAAAGTAATCGACATTCAGTGTCTGCTCTCCGATATCCTTACCGATGACGTGATTCGGATGAAGCTCATCGCGGCCATCTGTGGTATTGAACGTACTTCGTTCAAAACGCAGCAACAACTGGTCAACGTAGACGCTGTTGAACTGGCCAAAATTCTGATCTCCGGTTCGCTACCCGACCGAACAATGCTGTTTGCGCCGCTGCCGAATTTCATCTTTACACGCGATATCGGTATCATCATCAATGACCACATCCTGTTGAACAAGCCAGCCAAACAGGCACGTACCCGCGAAGCCTTGCTGGCCCAGTACATCTTTTTCAACCATTCGCTTTTCGCCGATTACCAGGACAAGATCATTGAGATTCCCGACAATGAACACGCCTTCCTCCTGCCCGATTCCGACACCTCGCGTGACCTGAGCCGGTCGACCCTGGAAGGCGGCGATGTGATGATGATCGCCCCTCGCCACCTGCTCATCGGTTGCAGCGAACGAACGACCCTGTACGCAGCCCAGCAAGTCATGCAACTGGTTTTTGCGAAAGAGCTGGTCGACACGGTAACCATCGTGAAGATCCCCAAGAAGCGCGATTACATGCACATCGATACCATTTTCACCCAGGTAAAACGCAATGTCTGGGTGCTGCTGGGTACGTTGGCCCGCACCGGCGATGAAGCCAAAAAGCGCGACGTCATGCACTTTTTTGCCCCGAAAGATTTGTCGGAAGACCTTAAAATCCGTCAGTTCAGCCGGGGGCAGGAACATAAACCCATTCAGATCGACAACCTGGAAGACCTGCTTACGAAAATTAGCGTCGATGATTTGGGCGCTGCTGAACCGGTGCGGTTCATCTACTCCGGCAACAACGAATTTCCTTTTGGTGCCCGCGAGCAGTGGACCGACTCCTGTAATCTGCTGGCGTTGAAAGACGGCGTCGTAGTTGGCTACGACCGCAATGATTACACAGCAGAAGCGTTCAGGCAGGCGGGGTTCGACGTGCTGACGGCGGCAGCCATCCTCGACCGCTTCGAGCAGGGAGTGTCCTCGCCGGAAACCATCGAAAATACGTTCATCATGCTGCCATCTGCCGAGCTCAGCCGTGCCCGTGGCGGGAGTCACTGCATGAGTTTACCCTTACTGCGGGATAAGTCGTAAGTGGCTGTCGCGGGAGTAGGGTGTTCAGACTTTTTGATAAATTGTCGGAGTACTCCCTAACTGCTACCATAAAATGCGCGTAACTCGATTTGACGGTTTAGTAGTTTGGCAAAAAGCTCAGGATCTGGCAGTTGTTATCTACATGACCTTTCGTGAGAGCAAAGATTTCGGCTTTAAAGATCAAATCTGTCGGGCGGCTGTTTCTATTTCAAACAACATGTCTGAAGGGTTCGATAGAGGCTCCGGCGCTGAGCTTATTCGTTTTCTCAGTAGTTCCAGGGCTGCTGGAAACGAAGTAAAATCAATGAGCTATTTAGCGCTGCGAATTGGCTATATAACTCAATATCAACAAGATAGCCTGATCATTCGTTCTGAAGAGCTATCGCGAATGATTAATGGATTAATCCGTTCATTGAGCAAACAGGCTGCGTAGAGTATCTTGCATTACTATCCAGCGAAGCTAACCCGATAGGGTTTTAATAAAGCGAAGCACTTACGACTTACGAATCAGCCACTTATGACTAAATTATGCAATCACAAACTACGTCGCGCCTGTTAATGATCCGTCCGGTTCGGTTTGGCTTCAACGAGCAAACAGCCGATTCCAATGCCTTTCAGGACCCTTCCCTGGCTAACCAGCCGTTTGAGCGGGCACAGGCCGACGCCCAGCGCGAATTTGATGAGATGGTTCGGCAGCTACGGGCTAGTGGCGTAGACGTGATGGTCTATAACGATACCCCTGAACCCCACACCCCGGATTCGATTTTTCCGAACAACTGGGTATCCTTTCACTTCAGCGGTACGGTCGTGCTATATCCCATGCAGGCCGAAAACAGACGGGCCGAACGTCGGCAGGATATCATCGATGAACTGGCGCAACGGTTTCATGTGGCCAAACTAGTTGATCTGACGGCTTTTGAAAACGAAGGCAAGTACCTGGAAGGCACCGGTAGCCTGGTGCTCGACCGGATGAGCCGCGTTGCCTTTGCCTGCCTTTCCCCCCGTACGCACCCGGATGTGCTGGCTGAGTTTAGCCGTCAAACGGGCTACCGCACTGTTTTCTTCAACGCGGTTGATCAGGCCGGGCAGGCGGTGTACCATACCAACGTGCTGATGAGCATTGGCGACTCGTTTGCAGTAGTCTGTTTGCAGGCTATTCAGAACCTCGACGACCGGTTGATGGTCAGGCAGGAATTGGAGCGGCTGGGAAAACGGGTGATCGAAATTACCCTTGAGCAAATGAATGCCTTTGCTGGTAACATACTGCTGGTTCAAACGACCCGTGGCCAAAAGCTGCTCATCATGTCGAAACAGGCGCACCAGTCGCTCACTGACAAGCAAATCGACGTGCTGGATGATTATGCCACCATACAAACGTTCGACCTGGCCACGATAGAAGCCAATGGTGGCGGTTCGGCCCGGTGCATGATGGCGGAGGTGCACCTGCCCTCAAAGTAGCCGGTAAACGGATTCTTCAGACAGATTGTTAGTGTAGCATGGAAACAGTTGCCCCACATACAGATTTGCCGGGATCAGGCCCAAAGGCAGCGGCGGTGCCCCCCACCCGTTTTGGTGCCTGTCTGCTGTTTGCAGCCAATGCACTTGCGCGGTCTGTGACGGCTATTGGCGACGGTGAATTTGCCAAGATGGGGCTTTCTTACTCCCATGCCTATCTGCTGAGTGAGATTGCGTTACATCCGGGGAAAACACCGACGTACCTGAGCGAAACGCTTTTTCTCTCGCCTTCGACAATTACCCGGCTAATTGAAAAACTGGAAAGTAAGGGGCTGGCCCGTCGGGAAACAATGGGTAAAAACACGAAGGTCTTCGCTACTGAGTCAGGGGCAGAACTGGCTCCGGCAGTGACCGACGCCTGGCAGGCAAACTGGGAAAAATTCACCGATAAGCTGGGTGAGGTCGAAGCCATTGCGCTAACCCGGCAGATTTTTGCCGCTGCCGAACGATTAAATACCGACGCTGGCACAACTCACTAGTTTATTGAGCCGCCGGATTGTCAACGTGCATGTCGGTCACATTCCAGCAGGTCAGGCCCGGCGAGTCTTTGCATTCAAAGAGGGCAAACTCGTCGATTCCGGGTCTGAGCCGTTCAAAGTACAGGACGAATTTAGCTTTCGTACCGGCCTGCACATCAATATGATCGGGCGACAGCCGGATGCCTTCTGCTTTCACAAACGCAAACGTTTCGTTCCCATCAGCTGATACCAGTTTCGACTTGGGATCAATGGAAATCTGGCTCGTTGATGCGCTTCCATATTGCCCTTTAGTATGGTCGAATGTTAGGTAAAGGACTGTATATTTGGCTGTTAACCGAATATCGGTCACACTGAGTTGCGCGTCGGTACTGTGCCCTAAGCCACCGATCGGATCGGGCAGAATACGTCGGTTCAGTTCCTCCATTGGTGAACTCTGTACATAGTATTCCGTTTCATCGGCGGGTTGATGACCTGGCGTTGGCCGGGTCGTGGTGCAGGCGACTGAAAATCCGCACAAGGCAGTGATGAGAAGGAGCCGTTTCATCTTGACAATGTGTTGAGAAGCGATAGTATACGTGAAACCTCTATTCTGTTCGTTCAGTTAGTAAAGTAGCAAAAAATCCCGTCAGCCGCCATTTTATGATCCGTTATCGACTTCTCGCTAAATCACTGCTTGTTCTGGGTCTACTCACCGTTGCGGAAACGGGCCTGGTCTCCTGCAAAAAAGACGATGTGAGCCAGACCATCGCCGCTCGTGCCGACCTGCTCGTCGCCAACGACTGGCGACTCACCCGGATCACCGATACCAACGGCACCATCATAGCCGTAAACCGGCTGGGCGTAGGTGCACTGGCCCTGAATTTTGCCGACATTCAGTTTACGGATAAAAATGTGGCCCGCGCCATCGACCGGAGCACGAAGCAGATCATCAACGGTGGCACCTGGTATCTGGTACAGAACAACGAAGCACTCGACGTCAACGTGACGGGCTTTGCAGGCATTTTCCCCATCATCGCCCTGTCACGTACCCAGCTGATCATTCGCCAGAATACAACCGTCGACGGGCAAAAAACCGATGTGAACCTGGAGTTTGCTCCGTCGGTATAAGCCCCTTAGCCCCTATGCCTGCCAATATAAAAGAGCTTTTCACCACTGTCGCCCACCCCGGCCGTGTTGACTGGATCAGCCTTCGCCCCCAGCGGAACGTACCGGTGACGCCTGTTATGGAGGTGACCGTTTCGGAGAAACAAGGCCTACTGGGTGACCATTATTCAGGGCAGAATGGCAAACGCCACATCACCCTTATTCAGGCCGAACACCTGCCAGCCATTGCCGCGTTTGTGGGCGAACCGGCTATTGACCCGGCGCTACTACGCCGCAACATCATGGTGTCAGGCCTGAATCTGCTGGCGCTAAAAGGACAGCAATTCAGACTGGGTGACGAGGTAATTCTGGAGTATACGGGTGAGTGTTATCCCTGTTCTAAAATGGAGACCGCCCTCGGTGAAGGCGGCTACAACGCCCTGCGCGGCCACGGTGGCATCACCGCCCGCGTCATCCAGGGCGGCCAGGTACGTGTTGGGGATCAGGTGAGGTTGGTTAAATAAGCGTCAGGTTTCAAGGGCTTCGCTAATCCATCACATCGTAGATTAGCGAAGCCCTTGAAACCTGACGCTTATTTAACCAATCGTTCCCAGGTCATTTCCGTGAAGTCGGTGATCACGTCGTTGGTCACGTCGGTCAGCTCATCGATCGTGTGCGTGGTAGCTACGCCGACAACGCGGGCACCCGCTGCCCGACCCGCTTTCACACCCGTCATCGAATCTTCAAACACGATCGATTCTTCGGGCGATACGCCCAGCATTGCCATTGCTTTCAGATAAATCTCTGGGTCAGGCTTGGGCCGCGTGACCAGTTTTTCGTGCAGCAATTCATCGAAGTACGGGCGTAGCGCCAGCGCATCCATCACGAAATCAAGGTTTTCCACGGGTGCTGAAGTGGCAACGGCTGTTTTAATACCGTGTTCCTTCAATACTTGTAGAAAAGAAACAAGCCCCGGAACAGCGACAATATCAGGCGCATAGATTTCGCGGAACAAGGCTTCTTTTTCGTCGGCAAGCCGATCGAAATCAGCCACATCAACAGCCTGATCCGGGAAGAGATGCCCTAGAATAGCCCGGTTATGCTTGCCCGATACGTATTCCACGAATTCGGCATCAGAGAGAGTCCGACCGTGTTGTTCGTAGTATTTCCGCCAGGCAATCTGATGGTGCGGGTTGGTATCGGCAATAACGCCGTCCATATCGAAGATGACTGCTTTGAGCATAGAGGAAGGGAGTCGTTGGGAAGTCGATCGTTGCGCTGCTGCCTTACCTGGTCAAGGTGAGCGGAGCGCTATTAACTGACGACCTGTTTAAAATAAGGTAACAAACCGGCTGACGAGTGCTGAGCCGAGTAGCATAAAGGCAACGAAGAGCAGGCCCCAGTTCAGGCCAAACCCCTCGGCGATGAAGCCGATTAGCGGTGGACCAGCCAGAAAGCCAATAAAGCTAAAGGTAGCGAAGGTAGCCAGTCCGGCAGCGGGTGGAATATTCGGAATGCGTAAGGCAGCTGAGTACAGGATCGGTGCTCCAAGCGAACTACCAGCCCCCAGCAGCGCAAAGCCAAGCAGCGCTGCGGCAGGCACGGGAACCACGACAGCCAGTACCAGACCAGCCGCACCGATCAGACCGCCGAGCAACAACCAGCGTTTGGCCCCGATACGGGGAATAATGGCATCGCCCATGAACCGGCCCAACGTCATTGTCAGCGAAAAGGCCCCAAAGCCCAGTGCCGCCACCTGGCTGGTCGTTTTCAGCGAATCGCGCAGATAGACGGCGCTCCAGTCGAAGGCCAGCCCCTCGCCCATCGCTACGGCCAGGCCAATAAAAATCATCAGCAGCAAATCAATGTTGGGCCGCACAAACGAAGCCGACTTTTCGGGCGGCACCACCGGAATCGATAGCAACGTAGGACGAACAAGGAAGGTGACGAGCAACACGGCGATGGCGATACCGGCCACATGCAGCCCCGGTGGCACATGACTGGCAAGGGCAATACCGGCGATGAGCGAACTCAGAATTCCCCCTACGCTCCACATCCCGTGGCACGACGACATAATGACGATCTTGTTCGCTTTTTCAACGTCTGTTGCCAGTGTGTTCATCGCTACGTTGATCAGCGCACTACACAGCCCGACCATGTATAAACCAAACGCCAGCATAGGTACGTTGGTGGCGTTGACGGGTATGAGCAGGCTACAGCATAAGGCAATGGCCGCCCAAAAGCAGGCGTTGGCACTCCCCAGCCTTCCCACGATCCAGGCCGTGAGCGGATTCATGGTGATCAGGCCGGCCGGCATCGCGAAAAGAGTCATGCCCAGTTGGGCATCAGACAGTGATAAGGCCTCCTTTACATGCGGAATGTGGGCCACCCAGCTTCCAAAGACCAGGCTCTCGGACGCAAACACCAAACCAACAGCACGGGCCTGTACGTCAGTAAAAAAGGCAGAGAGATGCCGGGTAAACGCCTGAATCGGTTGAGCAGATGAATTCATGACACAAAGATAGAGCCTTCTGCCCGCTGACGATATGCTTTCATTTACGCCTTATAATGCTATATTGACATTTTAGTAGCCAGTATGGATCAGAATTGACTATAAGTACGTTAATTCAGCACTATATGATTTACTCCAGGTACGTTGCATCCACATGGTTTCTTTCAGCAGGTATGTATTGCTTTTTGCTCCAGGTTCCGCGCCCTTCGAGTACGCGTCCCGGACAGGCGCCCACACCGTTGTCGCTTGCCTGTGGCGAGTGACCCTTAACTGTAGGGCCTCTGGCCCGGTGGTAGCTGAGAAACGAATGTTTTAGTTAACCCAGGTAAACGTAACCACCGGGCCAGAGGCCCTACAGTTAAGGGTCACTCGCCACAGGCAAGCGACAACGGCGGGCAAGCGACAACGGTGTGGGCGCCTATCGAGGACGTCTAGTCGAAGGGCGCGGAGCCTGGAGCAAAAAGCAATACATACCTGCTTAGCACAAACAACTTTACTAATTCATCACCTTCCCAAGCCATGCGTTTACAGTTCGAGAAAATAGAGCCGGAGCCAGATAGTTCGTTTAAAGTGGTGCATCTCACCACCCCGCAAACATGCTGGGTATACTGGCATTATCACCCTGAATACGAGATTGTTTACATCCCTGAAGGCAACGGGCGACGGCACGTTGGCCAGCATGTCTCGAACTATGAGGAGGGCGAGTTAATCTTCATCGGCCCTAATATTCCGCACCTGAATTTCAGTTACGACAAAGAGGGTGACTATGAAGAGGTGGTCGTTCAGTTGCGCGACGATTTCATGGGCGAAGAGTTTCTTCAAAGGCCTGAAATGGAGGCCGTTAAACGGCTGTTTAATCGCGCCAGTCAGGGCCTGGTTTTTGGGACAGCTACCAAACAACTTGTTGGTCCGCTGCTGGTTCAACTGGCCAGCCAAACCGGCTTCGATCGCCTGCTTTCCCTGTTGAGCGTGTTTCAGAAATTAGGCCAGGCCACAGACGTAGAGCCACTCCAGGCCGATGGCATTCAATTCACCGTTGACCCGAAGGAAGAGCAGCGCATCAACCGGATTTACAGCTACGTGGCGGATCATCATGCGGAGCCGATCGACCTGAGAACGGTGTCTGACCTGGCTAACCTGACTGTCCCCGCCTTTTGTCGCTATTTCAAGCGTATGACCCATCTGACGTTTTCCGATTTCGTGAATGAGTACCGCATTAATCAGGCGCGGCGGCGGCTCCACACCAATCAGACCATTGCCGCTATCAGCGCCGACGTAGGCTATACGAACCTGTCGCACTTCAACAAAACGTTCAAATCCATCACGGGACAGACGCCGACGGGATACCGCAAAGGGTTAGTGGGGTGATGGTATCGGTGTAGCCCCACCGGAATGCCCTACGCCAGCAGTCAACTGGTATGATCATGGATAATTAGCCGCCACTAGCTCCTCAATCCCTGATCAACTACCCATACATAGCCTGCCTTAGCCCGCGACTTGGCGACCGCTTCGATTTGTCCTATTTTTGCAGCGTTACCCTGCTTATTTTCAGCAGACAACCACTAGCCAACTTACAGTTTACCAGCGCTTTGCCAAGTCATCTCACCGCCTTTATCTGCCTACTGCTCATCGGAATGTTGCCATTCAGCAACGCGGTCAGCCAATCTAAACCTCGCAGCAAAACGGGTTCGCACACCCGACGTGTGGTAGTGCGAACAACGAAGCGGCCTGGTAAACGTCAGAAAGCCGGCGCAGGTAAACGGGTCATTATCAAAAAAGCAGTTGTAACCAAGAAAGCAGCGAAAGCTGTTTCACCCGCCGTATTGAATCGGTTACCGCTCGGTGGTACCGTTTTCTACCTGGCTTCAGGCCACGGCGGACCTGACCCCGGAGCGATCGGAAAGTTTGGCAAATCCCTTTTGCCCGAAGATGAATACGCCTATGACGTGACCATCCGGCTAGCCGATTTATTGAAGAAACAAGGCGCTACGGTGTTTATGCTGGTGCAGGACCCCAACGACGGCATTCGGGATGACGCCGTGTTGAAGCTCGATCACGACGAAGTGGCCTACCCGCATCAGGCCATTCCGTTGAACCAGACAGCCCGACTCGATCAAACCACCGCAGCCGTCAACAAGCTGTATGCCAGCCATAAAGCGGCCTATCAACGGTTCATCACCATCCACGTGGATAGCCGTAGCCAGGGGCAGACCATCGACGTTTTCTTTTATCACCACAGCCATAGCCCGGTCGGGAAGCGGCTGGCCAAACACATTCACCAGCGGTTCCAGGCCAACTACAAACGGCATCAGCCCGCCCGCCCCTACTCCGGTAAGGTCTCGACCCGCAACACACTGTATGTGGTAAAAAACAGCCACCCGCCTACCGTTTTCATTGAACTGGGCAACATTCAGAATCGGCTCGATCAGCGGCGGTTTTTACTGGCCTCCAACCGGCTGGCCCTGGCTAGCTGGATGATGCAGGGTATCCTTGACGATTATCAGTCGCGGTAAGTCGCTTCCCTTTCCCCAACCTTTCCAGAATTGGCCGTTCCTTCGTTTATTGATCAGGAATAACGTTCTGAATGGCCTGGTTGAAGACGAACAGTAGGGGCTGGGACCAGCTATCGTCAGTTTCGTACGCCTACGCCAATGGCGTTCATACGCTCACCTTGACGGAACGTCAATTCGGTTGCTTAACAAAGGCTTTGACAACATGACCAGGCGATCAGCCCTGTAGCACCGAAGCGCCAGCTTCGGGAGTGTAGAACTAGCCATGACTCCCGAAGCTGGTGCTTCGGTGCTACAGGGCTGATCGCTTAGAATAGACCGCCATTTATGCCAGCCAATTCAGCTTACTGAACTCGAAACAAGCGCTACGCATTACTTTTGCAGGATGTCTCGTTCGGCATTCGTTTTCAGCCCAATCAATGCGTAAGCTCACCATACATCGACAAACCGCCCTCGCGGTTTTCTTTTCATCAGTCATTCTGTTTGCCTGTACCACCTCCGACGATTACCTCGACCAGGGTCGTGCTTTGTTGCGGGAAGGTAAATCGCGGGAAGCGCTGACAGCCCTGAACCAGGCCGTTGAAGCCGACGCCGACAATGCCGATGCCTTTAACACCCGCGGCGTGGCGTATTTCGAGTTGAAAGAATACAGCAACGCCCTGCTCGACTATGACCAGGCGCTGAAACTGAAACCCGACTTTTACCGGCCGTATTACAACCGCGCCTTGTTAAAAACGGCGCAGGGCGATGTGCAGGCGGCGTTAAAAGATTATTCTGAAGCCATTCGGCTGGCTCCCGACACGGCCAAAACGGCTACGTCTGAAACGTACCTGAACCGGGGGCAGTTGTTCGCCCTTCAGGGCCAGACCCAACCCGCTCTCACTGATTTCGACCAGTCGATCAAGCTGAATCCGAAGAATGCGCTGGCTCTTTACAACCGGGGCAATCTGCGATTCAACGAGAAAGACCTGCCGGGCGCTTTAGCTGATTTTCAGGCCTGTGTGTCGATCGACCCCAACTTTGGCAAAGCTTTTTATGGACTAGGTCTGGCGCAGGTACTAGCCAATCAGCGAGATGCGGCCTGTCTTAGCCTCAAGCAGGCACAGAAGCTCAACTACGTCGATGCCGCCAGTGCCATTGCGGCTTATTGCAATTAACGAAACTATCGCTTACCCCATGCGTAAAACGGTCTCGCTGCTCTTCGCCCTGTTGTTCGTGCTGTTCGCCGCCGTTCAATACAATGACCCTGACCCACAGGTCTGGATTCCGATCTACGGCTTTGCCGCCATGGCCTGTATCATGGCGTTTGCGCGAATCGGTCAAGCCTGGTTTTTCGGCGCAATGGCCCTGATCTACGGCGCGGCGGCGGTCTATCAGTGGCCACCCGCTTTTGAAGGGTTTCTGCTCGATGAGATGGGTATGAAAACGGTCAATATCGAACTGGCCCGCGAATCAGGTGGCTTGTTCATCTGCGCCCTCGCTATGGGGTTACTGGGCTGGCGGGTCTGGCGGGATAAGAAAGCGAATTGACGCACTGTATTGCTTCGCGCTGATCTGTATTGCTGACGCTGGGCCCTTCGACCGCAGCGTCAGCAATACAGATCAGCGCGAAGCAACTCCCACACAGATCCATCACATACAAGCCACAAGCAACGTACCTACGCGGCCAGCTCCATTGGCACAGCTTCGGTCTTGCCTTCGGGCAGTTGTTCAGCAACCGGGTCTACCGTCACAATAATGAACTTCGAAGTTGGGGTGTTGCTGATGTAGGCGACGCTGGCAACCGGCACCAGCGGGTTTACTTCAGGGTAATAGGCCGCCGTATTCCCTTTCGGAATGTTGTAGGTAACGGCTACGAACCGTTCCAGTTTCCGCTCCTGCCCCTCGAAGTGACTGGTGATGTTTACGAGTTGACGCTCCCGAATCCCCCGTTCCTTCATGTCGTCGGCGTTCATAAAAATAACGCGCCGCTCGCCGTACACGCCCCGATACCGGTCGTTGTAGTCGTAAATCGTGGTATTGAACTGGTCATGGCTCCGAATCGACATCATCACCAGTTGGCCGGGTGCTATGTCGTGTTTCACCATGTCGGTCACCGTGAAGTTGGCTTTGCCATTTTCGGTCGTGAAATTTCGTTCGCGTGGACCGTTTGGCAGGTAGAAGCCACCGGGTTTTCTGATCTTCTCGTTGAACTTGTCGAAACCAGGAATCACGCGGGAAATGGCGTCCCGGATCAGGTCGTAATTCTCCGTGTAACCCACCCAGTCAACCGTCGATTTCTCGCCCAGGGTAGTGATCGCGATGCCGGCAATAATGGCTACTTCGCTAAGCATCTCGCCTTCCAATGGCTGCAGCACGCCTTTATTCTGGCTGACCACGCCCATCGAGTTTTCGCAGGATGTAAACTGCTGCCCCGATTTCTGCCTGTCTATGTCTACGTGCGTCAGGCAGGGAAGCATCAGTGAGGTCTTTCCCGTAACCAGATGGCCACGGTTCAGTTTTGTGCTGATAAACACCGTCAGGCTCTGTTTGCGAATGGCCTCGGCCACAAACTCAGTGTCGGGCGATGCCGACAGGAAGTTACCGCCCAGGCTCACGAATACCTTACTTTTCCCCTCGTGCATGCACTTGATCGACTCGACCGTATCGTGCCCGTGTTCACGTGGCGGGTCGAACCCGTATTCTTTCTGAAGGGCATCCAGAAATTCGTTGTGAGGACGCTCCCAGATACCCATCGTGCGGTCGCCCTGCACGTTGGAATGGCCACGCACCGGACACGTACCTGCGCCGGGTTTGCCCACGGCTCCTTTCATCAGGTGCAGGTTCACGATCTCCTGAATGGTCATGACGCCATTTTTCTGCTGCGTCAGGCCCATGGCCCAACAGGTGATCAGCTTCTGTTTGGGCGCAATGATGTTGGCCGCTTCGAGCAGTTGCTCCCGCGTCAGGCCGCTCATCGCTTCAATGTCTTCCCAACTAGTATTCCTGATCGTAGCCAGGAATTCGTCGTAGTTGGCCGTGTACTCTTTAATGAATTCGTGATCGATCACCATGCCCGGGTTCAGCTCTTCGGCCCGAATCAGGTGTTTCATAATACCCCGCAGCACCGCCATATCGCCGTTGATCTTCACCTGCAAATGCAGATCGGCGATCGCTGTTCCCTGGCCGAGTAACGTACCTACTGCCTTGATCGGGTTCATAAAATCCTGCGGATTCTTGAAATGACTTAGCCCCGCTTCATACAACGGATTCACGGCAATGATCTTCGCGCCATTCCGCTTGGCAATCTGTAAAGCGCTCAGCATCCGGGGATGATTCGTCCCCGGATTTTGTCCCATAATCAGGATCACCTCCGCCTCGTGTACATCATTGAGCGTTACCGACCCCTTGCCTAGGCCGAGCGTAGGGCTCAACGCTGAGCCGCTGCTTTCGTGGCACATGTTCGAGCAATCGGGCAGGTTGTTTGTCCCGAACTGACGGACGAATAGCTGGTACAGAAACGCAGGCTCATTCGGCACTTTTCCCGACGTGTAGAAGATCGCTTCATCGGGCGACTTCAGTGCGTTCAGTTCGTCGGCCACCACTTGAAACGCCTCGGGCCAGCTGATCTGCGTGTAGTGCGTGGCGCCGGGACGCAGCACCATGGGGTGCGTCAGTCGACCAGCGTTGTTCAGATCCCGGTCGGTCATGCGTGACAGGTCGACCAGACTATGTTTAGCGAAAAACTCGGGATCGGCGCGGCGGGTGTCGGCGTCGGAGGCCGTTGCTTTAGCGCCGTTTTCGCAGAACTCCGCCACCGACCGATGATCGTCGGGGTCGGGCCAGGCGCAGGACGAGCAGTCAAACCCGTCTTTCTGATTTAGTTTCAGCAAGGCGTGGGTACCACGACCAACGCCCGCTTCGCCCCACGAAAACGCCATCGACTTCAGCACGGCCGTTACGCCAGCCGCTACCGTAGCGGGCTTGCCCAGTTTCAGACCGGTAAAGGCTTCGGGTGGCTGGGCCAGCACGGGGTTTCTGTCTTTCGCACCAATGGTATCGGGGGCGGTTAGTGGGCGCTTGTCAAGCGGTCCGACGGTTCGGTCTGGTTTACCCTGAGGGTCGTAATGATCTGCTGCCATCTCTGTTCCTTGACCAGGGCGTTCGCCACTCATCGGCTTATTTTCAGCGTGCTGCTCAGCCGCATCACTGGGCCTGCTGTCGCTTTTTGGGGACTTATCCATACTCGTAACGTTGGGGTAAAACAGAACACGTCGGTACTGTATGATAGGATAACAAAATAATTGGCTCACCGGGCCAGCCTGGCGTGTATTACCCGACCCGAGGGGCCGTTCGATCACTCGCCTTCGCCGCGACCAGTACTTTTAGAGGCACTATAACCACACGCCAAATCAAGGCACGCCAGGCGGAAACATTAGTATACTTTCCATAAAGTTAGCAAACTTATGGTGGCTTCCGCGACAAAAGTGGCACGGTAATTAGTCGATTTTTTTTAGGAGCAAACCGGATACCCTGAGCTAGATTCACCTGAAAGCAAGCGAAAAATCACAAAAAGGTACCGTATCCTAATCAAAAAATAGTCTGGCTTGACTTTTGTCAGGATCACCCGATAAGGAAGCTTAGTCACTTGCTCCTACCGGCTTAGCTGACTAATCAATCCTTTCATTGCCAGTTTTTAGCTTCCAGCTTCTTAGGCGTCATACGCGTTCACCGTAGCTATTTCGGTGACCAGACTCCAAGTTTCGCCAAAAAGAAAGGTTACCAGAGACAGAAGAAACAGGCTACTCTGGCAGCGCACCCTACGGACTACCGATCATCGATAAGTACATCGATCGATCCAATCGACCCATGGCTTCTGCATGACTATCTGCCCTTTCCGGCACTTAGCTATTTCCCTCTTAATTCATTCCAACAGTCGTCGTTCAGCACGAGCCTATCAGGCCTTTTTGTCGGGCTACTGATTATTCTTTCCTGCTCTCGGCGTACCGTCCGAACCACAGGCTCACAGGCTACATGGGGTCTCAATTAACCACAAGCCATTCACTCTCTACACTGTAGGCAAGCTGCTTACTACACCTGTTCTCATGAAGAAAGAACTACTTCCGTTGATTGTCTATGTTCTTTTACTGGTCTTACCAATCACTGGTTTTGGACAAGCCCCAAGTCTTGGCACCGCCTCTACGTTTGCCTTGTTTACCGCCAATGGTGCCTTCAACAGCACGGGGGCGGCCGCCGTTGTAACGGGTGATGTTGGTACGCGTGTAGGCGCATTTAACGCGTTTCCGCCGGGCACGGTAACGGGTCAAGTTCGGCTGCCGGGCAGTACCCAGGCAACTCAGGCAGCGTTAGACGTGGCGACCGCTTACAACGCCCTGACTTCGGTTACCTGTAGCACCTTGATCAGCCCTATTCTGGGCAATGGTCAGACACTTACGGCGGGGGTTTATTGCCAGACAACGGCGGCCGCATCGTCTCTAGTGGGAACATTGACCCTAAACGGCCCGGGTACGTATATCATCAAGCTCAACAGCGCCCTCACTACTGCTGCCGGATCGACCATCAACCTAACGAATGGAGCCTGCCTCAACGACGTTTATTTTCAGGTGAACGGTGCTGTAGACCTCGGCGCAGGCTCGGCGTTCCGAGGCACTATATTGGCCAATGGAGCCATTAGCCTACAAACCGGTGCCACACTGGAAGGTCGCGGTTTGTCGATTGCCGGAGCGATTTCTATTCGTGACAATACCGTAACGACTTACGCCCAGACAATGGCTGTAGCCGTTACGGCTGGAGCCTGTTCCACCGCTACGAACACGTACGATCTTGCGGGGGTAATCTCACTTACCTCAGCGGTTGCGGGTACGCTGACCATCACCGATGGCGATGGAAGCAGTTCAACAACGGCATCCGTCACCACGGGGCAAACATCGGTTGCGTTTGGCCTTTCAGGCCTGACGTCCGGCACGGGCACACATACCGTCCTTGTAACAGGACCTGGCTGTAGTTCGGCGGCAATTACATATAATGCCCCCAGCTCCTGTACATCAGCGGCTTCGGTTCCAGCAACGTTGACCGGAACGGTGTACGCCGACAACAATGCGACTACTGTTCGCGACAGTGGCGACACCCCTATTGCCGGTGTGGTGGTCACGCTGCTGAACAGTAGCAGTCTGGCAGTCGCATCAACAACGAGTGGCCCCTCAGGTACGTATAGCTTTACTGGCCTGACTGCCGGACAGCCGTACTCGGTCCGTTTCTCAACGCCGGTTGGCTACACGATTGCCGCGCCCGCTAGCGGCATCACTGGTCCACTAACGTTGACTTCGGGAGCAACCGTTGGCAGTGTCGACGCAGGCTACCGCGCCATCGCCCCAACGTTAACGCTGGGTCTGTTCGTCGATCGCTCCATTGCCAGAGTGGGCAACACGCTTACGTACAGCATCGTATTGACCAATTCAGGTAACGGACCGGCCGGTAACGTCGTCGTGCGGGATTCAACATCGGCGGGCCTGAGTTATCTGGCTAATTCAGCCACAGTACCGGCTGGCACGACATTCACTCAGGGAACGCCCAACAGCTGGTTTATTGCCAGTCTTAGTGCCGGTCAAAGCCTCAGCCTGACGTTTCAAGCCGTGGTCGACGGGTCGGGCATTCTGTATAACACGGTCAGTATTCCCGGCGATACGCTCCGGGTTTGTACGTCTATTCCCGTTAAGCTTTGCCCCGGCGACGAATATATCCTGTCTGTTCCGGCGGGAAGCGCCAGTTACCGCTGGTTTAAAGATGGCGTGCCGATCCAGGGCCAGACGACCAATGAGTTGGCCGTCAGTGCCCCTGGCTCATACAGTCTGGGTATCGATAACGCGGGAGGTCAATGCCCCAATTTCTCCTGCTGCCCCTTTATCGTGGAAGCGGATACCTTGCCCGTCTTTGTAGCAGCGGCGATTCCCGCTACCTGCATCAGTAACAGTGCTCAGTCGAACGGGCAGATCGGGTTGAGCGGGTTCAACGCCACCCATACGTATCAATACTCACTCGGCATGACCTTCGACCCGGCAAACTCACTGTCGGGCACAGCGCAGCCAATTCCTGCCAATGGACTCATTGCAAGTACGCTGGCGAACCCGGTGGTGGCGCAGGCGTATACGGTTCGGGTTACAAACAGTTCAGGCTGCTATACCGACGTCACCGTCATGCTCCTGCCAACCAGTTGTACTTGCCCAACAGACGTCTGTGTGCCGTTCGTCATTCGGAAAATCAGAGGAGTAGCCGTTACGCGGTAATGGACTAACGATCTGAAGGGGACGCGGCTGTACGGGATTGAAAACGATTGCCACGGATTAGTAGTACACGGATTAATCGAATAAAGCAGAACAGATCTGTTTAAATCCATTTCCATTATACCGTGGCAATCGCTTTCAGTCCCTTACAGCCGCGTCCCCTTTTTCGCCAACGCTTTTGCCAGGTTTTCCTGCACCCTGAATTTGACAATGCGGGTGATCAGGTCGAGGGGGAGCGGCTTGTCGAGGGGGAACTGGACTGTGCCTTTCGTGCAGTTGTACGTGGACAACTCGTCTTTGAAAGCGGTGATGCCCGATGCTGTTGGGTAGAAGCCGATGTGGTTTTTGTAGCCCGCAAAATAGACCAGTTTACCATGCAGCATGAACGCCGGCATCTGGTAGCTGATCGTTTCTACCGCCTCCGGGGCGGCCTCTCTTATAGCCTGCCTCAGCTCTTCCAGCAAATACTGAACAGCCTCTGGAAAGTCGTACAAGTATTCGTCAACGGATTTAGGGGTGGGTTTTGATGGATTCATAGCAGGAATGGATTTTCTTGTTGTTGGCGCATTGCTTTCGCGTGCCTATTGCTTTGCGCTGTAGTATAGCTTCGCAAGCTATACTACAGCGCAAAGCAATTTTTGAGGCTCACGTAACACCCATGATAATCATTGACCAAATCGCGCTAAAAAGAAATAAGCAACTTATTTCTAACCCATTACACTAATACCGCCTACTTCTCTCCCGGATGATACGTCTTCTCAATGTGTTTCTGGATGTCTTCGGGGTAGAATAGCACGTCCTTGAATTCCCCTTCGCAGTAGAGCGGCGCCTGGTCAGTGAAGTGTTTTTCGCCGGGTCGGCTGCTTTGGCCACCCGTCACCACCGACCGCGCTTTTACGCGTTTGCCAAACTCAACCACGGCCACAAAACTATTGCCGACGCTGCCATACCGCTTCTTCGTTCCTGGGTACGTTCGGGCTGCGAACGCCGCCAGCGAACCCCAGGCCGATGACGTAAAGCCAACGGGAATGCTCGGCTGGTTGTCGTCGTAGGTTTCCTGCGTTTTACCGGTCAGGCGCTGGTAGCGATTGATCGCCCCCCAGGGTGTTTTCCAGGTGCCAAAGTCACGGGTCAGGTCTTTCAGCACCTCGGCCAGAGCCGTTACTTTTTCCTGCGCAGACGTTTTTTCGTTCGTGAATGCACTAAGCCCCAGGTTATCGAATCGCTGGTCGGCGGCAGCACGGCTACGAGCCAGGCGCTGGATTTTTTCGCCCCACATGATCGCCAGCGTCTGTCCAACGGAGGTCTTTCCGTAGCCTCTGTCCCAGTCTTTCAACACCTGTATAGCCTCAGTAAGGTCTTTCGACTGGTTTTCAACGTTGCCGGAAACGGTCTGGTAGGCGTTGAGCAAAGGCGGTAACAAATCGTCGAAAGCAGCCAGATGCGGGTCATTGGCGGCGGCGATCAGCGTATCGAGCGTGAACAGGGTCTTGTGGCTCAGCACCCGGTCGGCGTTGATACCCCGGTAATTTTCGGCGTCGGGTGCCATGTAGGCGGGGTATTTTTTGGGGTCGGGGCTGCTGGTTCCCGACACGGTGAAGGGCGTTGAATTGCAGTTCTGAATCCAGCCTGTTGCCGGGTTACGTACCTGCACAATGTCGTCGATCGGGTGCAGTCCTTTCCAGTCTGTTTCGGGATTGCTGCCATCAACGGGCTGATCCCAGTTGAATTTGGGGTCGCGACGAGGCATGAAGTTGCCGTGCCAGTAGGCGATCGTCCCGTTCCGATCCGCAAAAACGGTATTGTTCGAGGCGTTTCCATTCAGCTTCATCACGTCCTTGTAGGTCGCGTAATCCTTCGCTTTTGTCCGCAGATACGATTGTGAGAGGGCGTTCAGTGGCGTATTCATCATGTCGATGGCGATCCATTTCCCGTCTTTCTCGCCGGCAATGGGCCCGTGCTGTGTGAAATACATGGTAAACTCTTTGTACTGAATTCCACTGCCCGACTTGTACGGCAGGCGCACTTTCTGGGTCCGAACGGGCTTGAGCGTTGTACCGTGTTTGTAGTAGAGGTCGTTGCCTTTCTTCTCGATGGTTTCCAGGTACTCGTCCATCGAATCGGCGTAACTCGACGTGTGCATCCAGCCGCAGTTTTCGTTGAAGCCCTGATAGACAAAGAATTGCCCCCAGGTAACAGCTCCGTATGCGTTCAGCCCCGCCTGGCTGACCATGTGCACCTCCGACCGGAAATAGAACGAGGTGTGTGGATTGATCAGCAGTAAGGCATTTTTCGTTGCACTCTTCGACGGTGCAATGGCGAATCCATTCGAGCCAATCGATTCGCGCTCATAATGGTCGACGCTGCTATTGAACGACGTCGATTTGCGCTGCTCATACAATGCCTTCAACCGTTCGATGGACACTACGCTAATGTTGCCACCAATGCTGCCTTCGCTGAAGAGCAGTGGCATCCAGGGCTGGAAGCGTTTGATGAGTTTCGGCGTCACGGCCGGATGGGTGAAGAGGTAGTAGTTCGCCCCATCGGCAAAGGCATCCAGCAATTGCTTCATCCAGACCGGGCTTTTTTTATAGATCGCCACGGCCTGGGCCGAATCCATAAACAGCCGGGCCCGCAGGTCGTGATACAGTGCCGACTCGCCTTCTATCTCGGCTAATCGACCAATCGACGTGATGTAGTTTTCTTCGACTCGGCCGAAATCGTCTTCACACTGCGTGAACAGGAGGCCAAACACTACGTCGGCATCTGTCTTTCCGTAAATATGCGGCACACCCCAGGTATCGCGGGTGATGGTAACCTGTTTCGCCCGTTGCTGCCAGCGGGTAATCTCGGCGTTGGTAAAAGCCTGCCCGTTTACAGGGATTGACCCTAAGAACATGATGAGGCTTATGGCTACGCTCATCGACCGCGATGTAAAGCAATTCATTGAGGATGGGGTATGATGAAATGATGGTAAGGCTGGGTACGTTGGTAAGGTAGTTTTATTTGATAGTTCATACTGTAGGTTGCTGACGCTAGGCACTTCGACTAGGCCGGTTCGCCGCTGCGATCCCCGACAGGCTCAGGGTGACAACGGGGCAACCTACAGCATGAAGCAGCATAACGCGAAGCAGCCAATTTACTGCCCAAGCGCCACAAACCGTTTCGGGGGAATCCGGTGATGCGTTGCCTGTTCGTAGCTGTACGTTAACCGAATGAGGGTTGGCTCGTCGAATAATCGGCCCAGGAACTGAAGGCCCGCGGGTAAGTCGCCGGTGGTGTAGCCCATCGGGATGGTGAACGCAGGCAGTCCTGTAGCGGGGGCAATTAGCTGACTGTTATCGCCTTTGTACCCTTTTGCGTCACCAACCAGCGCGGGTGGGTAGTTCCAGCTTGGGTAAATGAGCGCGTCCACCTTAAGCCGGTTCATTTCAGCTTCAACGCCCTTTCTGAATGCGATTCGGAGCGGGTCGGTAAACGCATCGCCACAAGGTATTTCAGGATGAACAGGTCGGCCCGTATGCGTTTGCTGGTAGGTTAGTCGATCACGCACAATATCGGAATAGCCACCCACACGGATGACATCTTCGAGCGTTTTCAATGTATCGCGTTTCACGAACGTCCGCAGGTACGTTTCCAGGTCAGTCCGAAAATCAGCGCACCACTGGTTGGCGCGGAGCGAATCGAAATCGGGAATGGTGACGTCAACAACCGTGGCGCCGGCACGGGTCAGATCGGCGACCGCTTTATCGAAGAGCGCTTTGATCTCGGGGTGAATGTTCTTTTCCGTGAGCTGACGCATGACACCGATTCGAGCGCCTTTCAACCCGTCTTTCTTCAGGAACTGGGTATAGCTCTTCGGTACGTACCCCTGACTGTTTTTGGTAATGGGATCATGTGGATCATAACCGGCTGTTACTTCGAGTAATCGTACCGCGTCTTCGACCGTGCGACACATCGGTCCGCCCACGTCATTGCGCGAATACAACGGAATGATGCCATATCGACTTACTAGCCCGAGCGATGTACGAAAGCCCACCAGCGCATTATGCGACGATGGGCCACGGATCGAATTACCGGTATCTGATCCCAAACCGACCGTTCCCAGATTAGCCGCCACCGCTGCCGCCGTTCCACCGCTCGACCCTGCGGGTACGTAGGCGAGATTGTACGGATTCAGCGTTTCGCCGGCCATCGAACTCTGCGAATGCATCGGCGTGAACGCCCATTCGGCCATGTTCGATTTGGCCAGCACGATCGCCCCCGCCTCTTTCAGTTGCTGAACCTGGTACGCATCTTCGCCCGGAACAAACCCTCTTAGCGCAATAGAGCCGCCCGTTGTCTGCAATCCCCTGGTGTTGAAATTGTCTTTCACGATCACCGGAATACCCTGCAGCGGTCGCAGTTTACCGGTTTTGCGAAACTCAGCATCCAGTGCCCGGGCCGTGGCGATGGCTTCGGCATTAACAAGAATGATCGAGTTGAGTTTGGTGGGCTGGTCGTACGCCCGAATGCGTTCCAGATACGCCTGAACCAGCTGTTCACTGGTAAGCGACCCATTGCGGAAAGCGGTATGAATGTCGCTGATCGTAGCCTCCACCAGATCGAAGTTGGTGGGAAGACGTGCTTTTGGTTGAGCCCAGGCAGATCGCGGCGGTAAGAAAACGCCAAAAGAGAGGCAAACAACGACAGAAAGGTAATGAAGCAGATAAATGGCTACGCGCATACGAAGTTTTGAGAGCGATGAAGTCGTATGGTAAAAGTAGCCTTTCCTGCTGGAAATCAACAAAAATCAGGCGATGGAGCGCGTCTTTCGCCGGCCCATAGCCTGACCCACAGCATTAGGTGTAAAAGCCTGGTAGCGCATGGCCCGGAACATTCAGTTTGCCGGGCCATGCGCTACCGTGTGCTGTCAGCCTGGGCGTTGGCTAGCCGGTCCGTCAGGCCTCTTCATGAATCAGCGATTTTAGGCCTTCGGCCAATTCTGGCGTAACGGTCACTCCATGAACGGAACTGGCGTGATCGGCAGCCTGAGCCAGGATCTCCTCCTCGGTGTCGGCCTGAATTTTGGCATTGCAGTCGAAGCCTGCATCGCGACAGTTAAGCGTTTTCATCGTGTTCTTTGATTTGGGTTAGAGACGGCCATGCGTAGGCCGTTCAACGAAAGGTATCCCTTATTCCCCTAAACCTGGTGGCTCCCTTTATTAAAAGGTCCGCAATCCATTAAACGCTAATTAACTGGCTATCAACAAAAAAGGACGTAACACCTAACGTTACTGCTCTACATAATTCATATCTTTCGAAAAGGTCTCTTCCAGGAAATTCAAGGCCAGCAACGAGCAAAGTACTACGCCTGCGCCGATGAGTAGCGGCCCATACGTTAGCCCAAGAGACGGTTTGAGCGCCACGAACAACCAGGTAAGCGGCACGGTGGCTCCCCGCACAAAATTGGGGACGGACGTTGCTACGGTTGCGCGCACATTGGTTCCGAAAAGCTCGGCGGCCAGAATGATAAATAGCGTCCAGTAGCCGTTGCAGAAACCCAGACAGGCGCACAACACGTAGAACTGACCGGTACTGCTGATTGGCAGCAACAGATAGGCCAGCATCATGGCGAACGAGAGCAGGATAAAGAGCCGGATCGCCTTCTTCCGGCTCTGCCACCGCTGACTGATCAGGCCACTCACAATATCGCCGACAGACTGCCCGGCGAAAGCCACCATGACCGCTTTGCCCGCAATGACTGGCTCAATGAGCCCGGCTGCGCGTCCAAACTCCGGCGAGAACGTGATCAGGATACCGACGACGAACCAAAGTGGAACACCCATCACAATGGCCAGCAGGTACTTTTTCAGGCTTTGTGAACTGGTAACTAAGTTCAGGAAGTTCCCCCGCTCAACGTGCTGGCTTTTCAGGTTCTCGTACAGACCCGACTCAAACACATTGACCCTTAGCCCCAGCAATAATAGCCCCAGTCCACCGCCTACGTAATACGACATCCGCCAGGCGAACAGATCGGCCACGAAATAGGCGGTAATGGCACCCAGCACACCCAGTGTAGCCACCAGAATGGAGCCGTAACTCCGTAACTGCCTGGGCAAGATCTCGGCAACCAGCGTAATACCCGCCCCCAATTCACCAGCCAGACCAATGCCTGCCACGAAACGTAACACGGCGTATTGGGTCAGGTTGGTAACCAGTCCGTTGGCAATATTGGCCAGGGAATACAGTAGAATTGAACCAAAAAGGACGGACAACCGACCCCGTTTATCGCCCAGGATGCCCCACAAAACACCGCCGATCACCAAACCGGCCAGCTGCATATTGAGCAGAAAAACACCTTCGGGCAAGAGCTGTTCACCCGTAACGCCTAATGCTTTGAGGCTTGGCACCCGCACGACACTGAACAGGAACAGGTCATACATATCGACGAAATAGCCCAAAGCAGCCACCAGAACAGGCAACTGAAACAGATACTGACGCGACGAGGCAGGCGTAGAAATCATAATCTTAAAGTCATTAGGCTGCGCGTCATTAAGTGGTCATCAGGCTGCGCTGTCATTGATGGTCATTGTTTGTTCACTTAATGACTATCAATGACAGCGCAGCCTGATGACCACTTAGTGACTCTTTCTCAAATTAAACGTTTGTTGGAATGACGTAAGGTGCTCTGTATTTGCGGGTCAGCATGGCGTTGGCCTGCTTGTCGCCGACAAACATTTCTTTCTGCGGATCAAAGTCAAGGGTGCGGCCCAGGCGGTACGCAATGTTGCCAAGGTGCGCCAGCGACGAGGCCAGGTGCGCCGTTTCAACGGGACCGTTCAGCAGCTTCTTGTCACGGGCACGCGCGGCGTCGGCGAAGTTTTTGTAGTGATCGCCACCCGCGTTCCGGGCGGGGCCAGGCTCGCGGTTACGACCCAGGTACGTCTTGTAATCGTTGTAACCGTTGATGACCATGTAACCCTTGTCGCCGTAGAAAATATTGCCTACTTCAACGCCATCCTCTTTATTGGTCATCCAGGGACGTACCTCGAATTCGATGATTTTACCCTGCTTGGGGTAGTGATAGGTCGACGTCAACACTTCGGGGGTTTCCTTGCAGTCGTTCCAGAGGAATTTACCACCCGCCGACGTAATCTTTTCGGGTAGTCCTACGTCGAGGCCCCACATGCAGAGGTCGGTTTCGTGGATGCCCTGGTTACCGATGTCGCCGTTGCCGTAGTCCCAGAACCAGTGCCAGTTATAGTGCACGTAGTTTTTACTGAACTCGCGCGCCTGAGCTGGCCCCTGCCATAGATCCCAGTTTAATCCTTCCGGTACAGGCGAGTTACCCAGATTGCCAATATCAGCCCGCCATTTATAAACCGTGCCACGAGCCATGTACACCTTGCCGATGAGCCCGTCGCGCAGGTGCTTAATGGCTTCCTGAATGGCCACCGAACTCCGCAGCTGCACGCCGTGCTGCACAATCCGGTTGTATTTGGTCGCCGCCTCGATCAGCTTCCGCCCTTCAAACAGGTTATGGCAACCCGGCTTCTCCACGTACACGTCTTTACCAGCCTGACAGGCCCAGATCGCCGCCAGCGCATGCCAGTGGTTGGGCGTCGCAATACTCACGGCGTCGATGTCTTTGTCGTCGTAGACTTTCCGCAGATCGCCTTCCATTTTCACCTTCCGATTATATTTTTTCTCAAAGTCAGCCGCACCCTGTCTGAGCACAACGTCATCGACGTCACAGAGGGTAGCCACGTCTACGTTGTCGAGTTTCGAGAAACCGGCGATGTGATCTTTTCCACGACCATTGATACCGATCACAGCTACACGAAGGCGGTCGTTGGCGCCGAACGCCCGGCTCGGAATAATCGTGGGAAGCCCCAACACAGCCGCGCCAGTAGCCGCGGTCTGAATGAATTTACGTCTTGAAAAGGAGGCATTTTCCATAATGAGGTAGAGGGATTTATGTTTAGGAATAGGTAATTGAGGAAATATACAGATTGCTTGACGAGTGATGCGTTTGCTCGTATTGCTGACGCATTACTCAAAAGCGGTCATACACAAGCAACTCATGTTAGTGAATCTGAAACTAGACGTAAACTACTCTGCACCAGCCGCTAACCTTCACAGGCGCCCCAGCGTCATGCCCCCGTCGATCATAAAAACCTGACCGGTTGAATACGGAAAGCCACCGCCTGCAATGGCCGCCACCGCCCGACCAACATCATCGGGCAGTCCCCAGCGAGGCTGAACGGTCAGCCCTTCGGCAATGAGCTTATCGTATTTATCCGTTACCCCCGCCGTCATATCCGTTCGAATAATTCCCGGCCGCACTTCATAGACGGGAATACCATGCTCCCCAAGCCGCACGGCGAATAGCTGCGTGGCCATGCTCAGCCCTGCTTTCGAAATACAATAATCACCCCGATTTACTGACGCGACCGTCGCAGAAACCGACGAAACGGTGATAATACTTGCCTGGAAATCAGAATCATCTCGTTTCTGTTCGATCAGCCAGTTGGCTACGGCCTGCGTCAGAAAGTAGGGCCCTTTCAGGTTGGTGGTCAACAGCCGATCGTAGCTCTCTTCGGTGGCTTCCAGCAGATCGGCACGTACCTGGGGTGCAACGCCTGCATTGTTGACCAGCAGGTTCAACTGGCCAAAATGGGTCCTGATTGTTGCCAGCATTGTCCTCCGCGCCTCCGCATCGGCAACGCTCCCCTGGCAATAGATCACGTCGGCGCCCAGCTGCCGCAACGTACCCAGCACATCTAAAATCGCCGATTCATCCCGAATGCCGTTGATAGCCAGATCGAAGCCTTCTCTGGCCAGGTGTTCAGCAATACCGAGTCCTATACCCCGACTGCTTCCGGTGACGAAAGCGACAGGCCGGGTACGTTCCGTCTGTTTCACAGCGTCTCCTTTATGGCTTTCAACTGGTCGGCTTCCGGTAACTTTTTGTAGGTAGGGTCTAGCGGATAACAACCCGAAACGAGCCCGTTGCGGGGGGCCGTTGTGCAGTCGGAAAAGGTGCGGCAGATGTGATTGCGCACCAGCGACCGACCGGCAATCATATCGGCGGGCATAGTTGGATACGACAGGACCATCCGACCAAACCCAACGCTATCGGCCATGCCGTTCCGCAGCACATACTGGGCCACATTGGGAAGCCATTCCTGCAGATACGAATAGCCCGAACCAATCAGGATCAGCGCCGGAAAGGCTTTTTTCAGCGCACAGGTCACATCAATCTGCCGCTTCACCCCTACCAGCGGATCTTCGGGCGGCAGGTAGCCGTCAGACGGCGGAAACAGGGCCGGACGCATCAGGTGCGGATTGTAGTACGGACTACCGCCTGTGATGCACACCAGCTGTATACCAAGCGATTGGGCTACTTCCAGGAAAGCCTTTGGCTCGTCGAGGTTAATCGTTAGCCCCGTTTGCTGCCCGCCAAACGCGTAGGGATAAGCATCCGTTTTTTCGGGTTCGCCAACCTCATTCGGCCCTTTTTTAAACGGCAGCAGATCAAACGCACTGAGGCGAATCCCCATTTCCAGGCCCGGAGCCGCCTGCTTGATGCCGTCAACAATACGCCGCAGAAACCGGGTGCGGTTCTCGAAACTACCACCATAATTCCCCTCGCGGTCCACGGCACTCAGAAACTCATGGCCCAGGTAGCCGTGGCAATGTTTGATATCCACAAAATCGTAACCCGCCTGCTGCGCCAGCACCGCCGCAGCAATGTATTTCTGAATGATATCGTCGATGTCTCCGTCGGTCAGCGTCGGGTAGTTGGCGTCCATCCCGAATTTCTGATTCAGGTACGGATGGGCGTAGAGTATTTTCGGTTCAAATTTCTTGTGACTGGCTGGCTTACAAAACCGCCCCGAATGCGTGAGTTGCAGCCCAATAACGAGGTCGTCGGTACGGCCAAATTGCTCGGTGTGCTTGTCGAGGATAAGCTGGCGCAACTGAGTGAGTTCGCCAATTGTATCCTGATTGATAACCAGCTGATTAGGATTCGCCTTTCCCTCGTGGCAGACGGCCACAGCCTCGCAACCGAATAACAGTTTAGCGCCGCTTTCGGCAAATTTCAGCCAGCGTTTCCGGGTGAAATCGGTCGGCTTTCCATCCAGTGTTCCGTCCCAGCCTTCCATGGGCAAAATGCACAGGCTGTTACCGATCGTTTTTCCCGACTTCAGCTGAATCGGCCGACCAAATGGGCTTTCGCCGGGTGGCAGCAGGGTTTCGTCGAATGGCAAGTCGATCCCATTTGTTGCCAGGTACGTTGTCAACTCCGAGGCCGTTTTGAGCTGGGCCATCCGGGTGTATTTCGGTTTGTATTTACCACTCATGCTTAAAAGGTAGGTTCAGGAAAGCGTACGGAGAGCCGCTTACACGCAGTTGAAAAACAGGTAATACGGGGCCTGGTCAATGGCCCGCTGAACGTACAGGGCTGCCTCCCGAATGTGATAATCGCCCCACATGCTCGACTCACCATACGGTATCTTGCTGCCTCTGGGTACGTAGTCCCAGCCATTGGGTCGGTGGTAAATAGAGTGCAGGAGCAGGCCCTCATGTTGCGGATTGGTGCTGATATAAGGTTCGTCGAGCAACGTACCCAGCACCGTCAACCCAGCTTGCCAGTAGGTCTGTCCGGCCTGCCAGCTGGTCTGCCCCAGTAAACCAACGTCGGGCACTTGGTCGGGCTTTGTTCGTTGTTTATTCATCAGGTAATTGCCCAGCCGCAGCAGCCCCTGGGCGGCAATGGCGGCGGCAGAACTATCGACCGGTTCGTGGTCGTTGACGGGCTTAGCGGGTCGTTCCAGGTAATCGCCGAGTCTGTGCAGGTTCGGCGCACCGGTATCCCAGTACGGAACGCCATCGGTCGGTGTGTTCTCGATATAAAAATCGCAGGTAGCGCGGGCGGCTTTGAGCATCATCGCCTCCAGCGAGTCACGTCCACCCAGACCGGCTAGTTCATCATCATGTATGGTTGCCAGTGCTTCGAGTTCTTCGGCGAACCCGCACATGGCCCAGGCCAGTCCGCGTGTCCAGGTGCTGAAACCCGTATAGCCCTGCTGCGAATTCGGGCAGCGGTACTTCCCATCGGTCACGTTGAAAATACTTTCGTGGGCCGTACGTCCCCAGACATCGTAGGAGTCGCGCCCTTCGCCGTAATACACCGAAAAATCGGCGGTGGCTTTGATGTGGAGCAGCGCCCGTTCCAATAAATTGATGCGTACATCCCCTTCGCCCTGAAACGTATGACCCAGCAAATAACTGATCACCAGCGCCCGACAAGAGCGGATGGTATCGACAAACAGGGAATGCGGGCCGTTGAACGAGTGAATAAATCCGCCTGGCGTCCCTGCGCCAGGCGTCCCTGCTCCTTCCCGGGTCGGCGTCCAGCGATTGGCCTGCACCGCGCCCGAAATTTTCAGGGCTAACTCATACGTGTTCTTTTCCCATTCGTTGTACGGAATCTTGCCTTCCCGCATCAACCGAAGCAGATTTCCGTAGGTGCTGACGTTGTTGAACCCGTGGTCGTGCACACCCACATGACTGACGTGGGGCGCCATAACGTCGATTGTTCGCTGGCGACCTAGTTCGAGGAATTCGTCCTCGCCGGTTGCATCGAATTGAAGGATAGCCGAGCCGTACTGAAATCCCTGTGTCCATTCGGTCCAGCCGCGGGTCGTGTAGCGGCCTTGTATGGTAAAGACAGGTGAGCCCTTTGCGGGGTCATACTGCTGTTCGATCAGGTTGATTTTTTGCGCAGAAAGCGCCCAGAATCGCTGGAGTTTTGAGGATAAGTCAGCCGGTTTAATCGAGGGGTTGACGTGAATCATGCGGGGATAGCCTAATGAACTGTAGCGCTGCCTGTGCCACTTGAAGCTGAAAAACAGCATTTACCTACATTCTACTTTCGGGCGGTTTGCGCACAGGCGGTCAGGCCGGGATTACGCATACAACCTACTTCAGTTAGACGGGAATAGGCTACTTTTATGCGTTAGTTACTTCACTGAAAAACACCCATGAAACAGACTGCTTTACTAGTTGGATTTTTATTCCTGGCCCTGACCAGCGCAGATGCCCAAACCTTCCGCGCCCTCGACAAATCGCCCATGGATATGGCCTACTATCCAGACGATTACGCGCATGATCGTAAGTTTGCTCCGGCTAAAATTGGCAACGATAAACTAGCGGCCCGCGTCACGTATACCCGGCCGGCCAAGAACGGGCGTGAGGTGTTTGGCAAGCTGGTGCCTTATGGCAAAGTGTGGCGGGCCGGTGCCAACGAAGCGCCAGAGATCAAATTTTATCAGGACGTGACCATCGGCGGCAAGAAAATCCCGGCGGGTAGCTATGCCCTGCTGACCATCCCGAACGAAACCGAATGGACGATCATTCTCAGCTCTGATCTCGACCAATGGGGCGCTTACAGCTACAACCAGGCCCTCGACGTGGCCCGCGTGAACGTACCTGTGCAAAAAACGGAGACACCTCTGGAGAATTTCTCGATTCAGTTCGCCAAAAAAGACGCCCAAAACGCCACGATGTACCTTGGTTGGGACACTACAATGGTAGCCGTTCCGGTGGGTCTATAGACGCTACCTTCTGCTTTTGGCTCAACTGCTTCCTGTCGCTCAACGGGAAGCAGTTTTTGTTGCTGGTTGGCTTCGCGCACTAGCGAAACAACTGTCTATCAACAACATAAACCTTCGCACAAAACACAGGACCGTTCATTCATGTTAGAATAAGGTAATGCTAACTCGATACACAGATGGATTTCTCAAAACTAGCCAGCCTGATAACGCCACTTGTTCTGGTATCGCTGATGGGTGTAGTGATGATCCTCTACGGATTCGTTGATATGAAGCGGGATAACAATGTGCTGCAATTTATCTTCGGCGTTCCACTCGCGGCCGGGGCGCTCGGCCTTCACTACGTCGTTCGCCGCGCCGCCCAACATAATACACGACACGTCTGGATAGCCGAATCGATCCTGGTGGGCCTGATGGGATACGGATTCCTGCATTCATAGTCAGTGCTCACGCAATGGTCATAAGCTGAGTTGTATGCGAACGGTATTGTCAATAGCGGGTATGTGGTTTGGAGCCGCTATCCTGTCGGGTTTCCAGCAAACAGATAGCTGGCTGGGTACGTGGTCGGGCGAGACGAAGGACGGCGTCACCTACACCATCAAGGTCAACGACAAATACAGGGGCATGAACCTATGCGACGTACACGCCGAGGGCGTTCAAACCTTCTATACGCTGGACTGCGTGGCAACCGGAACACCCACCCTGCTAAAAGTTTACTACCGGTCAGCGACAGACGGGGCTTTCTACGCCAAAGATCGGGTCAAAATCAACGATCCATTCTTCGTGTTGCAGCGCACCAACGGCAAGGTTTCCTGGCAGTGGAAACAGATCTTCGATGGCAGCGTAGCCGTGCGTAAAGTGAAATAGGTACGTTGGCGCCTGAAAACAAACTTGACAACTTGTCAAGAAAGGAATAGATTTGACTTCATCTGCGTTTGTACAACTATGAAGACAATGACTGTTGGAGACTTAAAAGCCCACTTCTCCGAAGTAATTCAAGAAGTAAAACTAGGCGAAGAGATTGCCGTGGCCTTTGGTAAAAAGAAAGAAATAGTTGCCTACATTATCCCCAAAGAAGCTCGAACACCGGCAAAACGTCAGTTAGGCATTTTGCAGAATAAAGGTACCGCAACCTTCGCGGCCGATTTTAAGCTGACAGACGACGAATTCTTAGGGCTATGAGCTATTTGCTCGATACGCACACCCTGATCTGGGCTGTTACTAACCCGGGTAAGTTATCAGCCACTGCCAGCGCAATTTTGACAGATGGAGCGAACGATATAGTAGTCAGTGCAATAAGTTTCTGGGAGATATCAATGAAGCATAGTCTTCAGAAACTAACACTTGAAGGCCTATCTCCTGAAGACTTTCCCAAGGCTGCTGAAGCAACAGGTTTTCGACTTTTGGATCTGGATACCGTAACCGTTTCTACGTACCACCGGCTGGCAGCTACGTATCACAAAGACCCCTTCGATCGGATGCTGATCTGGCAAGCCCTTCAACGTAACTTTCGGCTTATCAGTAAAGACGAGAACGTAGCGAAGTACGCCATCGAAGGGTTGCAGGTGATCTGGTAGGCAGGTACGTTACTTTCGCACCAGTGCACGCGCGGCGTCGGCCCCATCCTGCTGTGCCCACTTCACGACCTGCTCACCAACGTTGCGGCCCAAATTCATACCCACTACGTTATCGATTCGGAAGTGGACGCCACCTTCAAAGCGCGACTCGGCGGCTTCCCTGGCTTTGTTCATAAAAAACGGGGCATCTTCCGGAAATAAATAGCCGAGAACAACGGCCCTCGCCGTAGAAATGGTTGCGTGCCCCGACGGATAACTGGGATGAGCCGGCGTGGCCAGCAGCAAAGGCACGTAGGTTGTATCATATTGATCGGGACGGATAGACCAGTAGGTGTATTTGGCGTCCCAACAGGCCACCTGCCCATCGAAAGCGGCAATGCTCACCAGCGCATACACACGGGCCGATTGTGGCGCATTCAGGTGCAGATTGTGCTCGAAGAGTTTCTGGTCGGCCGCATCTCCCCAGAAGTCGTTGACTGCCCAATAAAAGGCGCGGGTAATGGCGGCCGGCGTCTTTTTAAACTGTTTCAGCTCCTTCATCCCATTGGCGGGTTCAGGGGGTGGCCCTGGCCGAAACTGATTACCGGCCGTAAGCACCCACGGTTTGCAATAGCCCATCATCGGTTGAATCGGCGGGCGTTTGTCAGTCCATGTACCGGTACCCGTCAGGCGTTTACCGTCCCAGACAGCATCGGAACCATCGGTTTTGGCCCGTTCAATCACAGCCAGCGCCACCCGCCGACCCAACTCATATCCGGCTTTGACATCGCTGGGGTACGCAACGCCCGCCAATAGCCGCGACTGACAGGCGCGCTCGGCAACCCGACGTATAGAATCCGCCTTCTGAGGAAACAGATAGGCCAGAACGGTAGCAGCCGCCCCAGCCGCCACCGACTGTTCGCACGGATAAGACGGACTATCGGGAACTGGCAGGTACGGTGTCAACGCCTTGGTATGCGTTGAAGGGCGCGGACGGTTGTGGGCATATTTAGTGTTCCATGCCGCGATGGTGGCGTCATAGATAGCCACGTTCATCAGGGCTTTGCCACGTACCCAGGCGGGCGGAAAGCCACCGTACAGTTGCTCGATAGCCTCCTGCCAGCGATACCCTGGTGCGCCAGCATTCCAATAGTCGATCAGTCGAATGGCCGACGAATCGCGCTGTCGCTGGGCAGTAAGCATTTCCTTCTCGTCGGCTTGTGTAGCCGCAGGTGGTGGTGGTAGCCTGAACGCCTCGCCCGACGGAATGACCCAGGTTTTCCAGGAGCCGGCCCGTTTGTCAATCTGAGCCTGACTAGTAACGGTAAGCGGTAAACCGAAAGCAATAAGCAGCAGCATAGTCTTCATATACGGAAGCGTTTAACGTTGCACCAAAGTAAACGTCTCTACTCAACTACGCTAGCGGGTAAACACCCTTACAGACAAGGGTTTATACGGCTCTTATCGAATGTATGCCTTTGACAGAGGCAACCTCTCATGAAGTGGTGCAATTTGGCTATACAGCTAAATCCAACTGGAACTCATTCATTTTGCGTCAAGCAACAACCTGAACATTGACAAATTAACGGTCTTGATTTTCGGAAATTCTAGTTCAGCCAGGACATCATAATGCCTGTCTTCGGTAACAATGAAGTGACATTAGCAGCGAAAGCGCACTCAACGAATTTGTCATCATCTGGATCATTGGTAATCAGCGGCCGTTTATAGAAGACCACAACCTGTTCAGCGTTGTCGGCCCGAGTCAGCAGTTGATATACTGGTTGGGCGTAATCAGCCGAAAAATAGCGATCGATTATCTCCACGTACTCAGACAGAATTTCGTTCGACAAACAGAGCCTGAATCGCTGTTCCTGAAGTGCTACGAGCAGCCAGTGGTAGCGCGCGACTTTGACGAAATAGCAACCAACAAACAGTTCGTGTCAACAACCTTCATTCTGGCTGATTTTTACGAAGGTCCGTGCTGAGCCACTCTTCCATTGTGTCATCGGAATAACCACGCTCTTCCCATACTCGGTCGGCGGCATGCACTGCCTTTTCAACAAAAAAATCGTTGATCAACTGTTTGATCACCAGCAGGTCTTCCTCAGGTACGTTGTTCGCATACAGGCGTAACAACTCGACCTGAGGATTTGAAAATGGGGGTGAAACTGCAGTGCTCATCGTCGTTGTGTTTACTCAAAGTCACGTTTTTTCAAGAAGACGCAGAATTACCGGGCAAGCCCCCGAAAAGTGGCAACTGTCCCAAGAGAATACTTCCCCGAATTATTGCAGACATGATCCAAAACCGCCTCATATTCAGCATAGACTGCATGAATACGAGGCGATTGAAGCGGTGGACCGCTTATAATGAATAGAACTACGCCATTTCGATAACCCACCAGTCGTCTTGTTCGACAACGGTGCCTTCTTTAAGAAGCACCTGCTTGACGGTGCCGGCTTGCTGGGCCGCCACGATGCTTTCCATTTTCATGGCTTCGATCACGAACAGCGGCTGGTTCTTTTTCACTTCATCGCCGGGCTTCACCAGAATGCGCGTCAGGCAGCTTTGGCCAGAAGATCTCCAGCTATTGGAACAAGCCGATATTCCTCGATCGGTCGGCTGGCTTCATAAAGTACATCGGGGTCCAGCATCAATGGGGTCGCAACCTTGGTTGGGTGCTTGTTTTCATCAATGGTAAGATGGGACACAAGGATGAGCGCCCATTGAAGCGTTTTGCTTTCGGCGATGGAAACGAGCTTAAATGTAGCGTAATCGAACAGGCGTGATAAGTCGGAATCGTCGGCTGGCGATACGCCCCAACTCGTTAGTAAATCGTTAAAATCCAGTACCCGAATTTCACCAGTTGTCCAGCGAACCGTGATTTTAAACGGTTCGATCTTGATAATCTCCGTTATGCGTGGTAAACCTTTCATTGGATTTTTTGTAAACGAACAAATTCCTCAATCAACATCTCCTGCTTTCCTTCCAGCCAGTCACGTACCCGCTTGAACTGCTTACCAGGTAAATCACCAATTAAAATCTCACGTGTTCGTAAATCAATCAGCGCCTCATATTCAGCATAGATTGCATGAATATGAGGGGGATTGTGGTCAGTACAATTTTATGCTATCAACCATTGAAATCAACATATGGTTACGCCATTTCGATAACCCAGTCGTCTTGCTCGACAACGGTGCCTTCTTTGAGGAGTACCTGCTTGACGGTGCCGGCTTGCTGGGCCGCCACGATGCTTTCCATTTTCATGGCTTCGATCACGAACAGCGGCTGGTTCTTTTTCACCTCGTCGCCGGGCTTCACCAGAATGCGCGTCAGGCGACCTTGCAACGGTGAGCCGATGTCGGCGGGTTTGCCTACTTTCTGGTTCTGCGCTTTCACCACTTTCTGGGCTTTGTCACGCACCTGAACCTGGCGGCTCTGCCCGTTTAGCTCGAAGGTGATCATTCGCATACCCGACGCATCGGCCTCCGACATGAACAGCAGCCGAACCAGGATATTCTTTCCTTCGGCAATCGGCACCAGAATCTCTTCGTTGGGTTTCAGGCCGTAGAAGAAAGCGGGTGTTGGAATGATGCTGACATCGCCGTACTGGTCAATGGCTTTGTAGTATTCCTCATACACCTTGGGGTACATCTGGTACGAGAGGTAATCCAGGAAGCCGTCGTTGCGGGGGAACGCCTCCTGGAATTTAGTAAAATCAGCGTCGAAATCGATCGGAGCCAGGTGCTCGTTGGGGCGCCCGGTAATGGGCTCTTCGCCTTTCAGCACGACCTTCTGAATGTCTTCGGGGAAACCACCGTAGGGCTGACCCAGAATGCCCTTCATCAATTCCTTGACCGACTCGGGGAACGATAGCGATTCGCCGCGTTGCAGCACATCGTCGGCGGTCAGGTTGTTGGCCGTCATGAAGATCGCCATATCGCCCACCACTTTCGATGAAGGCGTTACTTTGATGATGTTGCCAAACAGCTGATTGGCTACCGAGTAGTTCTTTTTCAGCGTTTCAAACTTGTCGCCCAGCCCCGTGGCGATGGCCTGTGGTTTCAAGTTCGAGTATTGCCCGCCGGGAATCTCGTTCTCGTACACTTCGGCGCTTCCGGCCTTCATGCCACTCTCGAACGGATAGTAGTATTCCCGAACGTCTTCCCAGTAGTTGGAGTAGGCATTCAGCGACGGCAGATCAACGGGACATTCACGCTCGTGGCCCTGCATCATCGCCACCACCGAATTGAAATTGGGCTGCGACGTGAGGCCCGACAACGCGCCCAGCGCACAATCGACAATATCCACCCCGGCGTCGATGGCTTTCAGGTACGTTGCCGCCTGAATGCCCGCCGTGTCGTGCGTGTGCAGGTGAACGGGAATGCTTAATGACTTTTTCAGTTCACCCACCAGCAACTGCGCGTCGAGGGGTTTCAGCAGACCGGCCATGTCTTTGATACACAGCATATGCGAGCCTTCGTCTTCGAGCTGCTTCGCCATGTCGAGGTAGTACTGAAGCGTATACTTGTCGTCGATACCACTGTAGCAAATGGCCGCTTCGGCAATGGCGTTGGTTCGCTCACGAACGGCGCGGATGCTCACTTTCATGGCCTCGACCCAGTTGAGCGAGTCGAAAATACGGAAGACATCGATGCCCGTTTCGGCTGATTTCTCCACGAATTTCTCGATCAGGTTATCGGGGTAGGCCGAGTAGCCTACGGCGTTGGAGCCCCGGAACAGCATCTGCAAGAGCATATTCGGCATGGCTTCGCGCAGGGCAGCCAGCCGCTTCCACGGACTCTCGTAGAGGAACCGCATCGACACGTCGAAGGTAGCACCGCCCCACACTTCCATCGAGAACAGTTCAGGGTGATTTTTGGCAAAGCCTTCGGCTACTTTCTGCAAATCCTGGGTACGTACCCGCGTGGCCAACAACGACTGATGGCCGTCACGGAAGGTGGTATCGGTATACAGAATTTGCTTCTGATCGCGTACCCAGTTGGCGAAGCCCTCGCGGCCCAGTTCGTTCAGGCGGTCGCGGTTACCGGCCGGGTACGTTCCATACTGGTCATAAATCGGAACAACGGGCGTACGGAATACCTTGCTGTCGTCGCGTTTTTTCACTTCTGGATTGCCATTCACGATCACTTCGCCGAGGTACCGCAGCACCTTCGTGGAGCGGTCTTGCGGCTGGCGCAGCTTGAACAGCTCGGGATGGCTTTCGATGAACGACACCCGTGCCTCACCCCGCTGGAAAACCGGGTGGTCGATCACGTTCATCAGGAACGAGATATTGGTTTTCACCCCCCGGATCCGGAATTCAACCAGCGCCCGCTGCAGGCGTTGGGTGGCTCCTTTCAGGGTACGTCCCCGTGCCGACACCTTCACGATCATCGAATCGAAGTAGGGCGAGATCTTAACGCCGGGGTAGCTGCTGCCTTCGTCGAGACGGATACCGAAGCCGGCGGCGTTCCGGTAGGCGATGATGGTACCAAAATCGGGCTTGAAGCCGTTGGCGGGGTCTTCCGTCGTGATCCGGCACTGAATCGCGTAGCCATTGAGCGGCACCTCATCCTGGTGGTTGATGTAGATCCCGTTGTCGGACAGCCTATAGCCCATGGCAATCAGAATCTGCGACCGTACGATATCGATACCCGTCACCTCTTCCGTGATCGTGTGCTCGACCTGAATCCGGGGATTTACCTCAATGAAGTAGATATGCTCTTCTTTATCGACCAGGAACTCAACCGTTCCGGCGTTGCTGTAACCGGCGGCCTTACCAATCTTGAGCGCATAGGCGTACAGTTGTTCGCGCGTTTCCTGTTTCAGGCCGAAAGACGGAGCCACTTCAACCACTTTCTGGAACCGCCGCTGTACCGAACAGTCACGTTCGTACAGGTGAATCAGGTTGCCATGCGTGTCGCCAAGCAGCTGAACCTCAATGTGTTTGGGATCTTCAATGAATTTTTCGAGGAAGATCGTATCATCGCCGAATGCGTTTTTGGCTTCATTCTTGGCTTCGGTAAATGCTTTTTCAAAGTCATCCGGGTTACGAACCACGCGCATCCCGCGTCCGCCACCACCGGCAGCGGCTTTCACCATCACCGGAAAACCAATCCGATTGGCCTCTTCCGACGCCCGTTCTGCCGACATGTTCTCTTCGCGCGAATCGGGAATCAGCGGGACGTTGGCGGTGGTGGCCAGGTTCTTGGCGCGCACTTTGTCGCCGAGCGCTTCCATGGCTTCGGGCGTGGGGCCAATGAAAATAATGCCTTCTTCGCGGCACCGCCGCGCCAGATTGACGTTCTCGGATAAGAACCCGTAGCCAGGGTGAATGGCGTCTATTTTCTTGCTTTTTGCCAGCAGAATGATGCCTTCTACGTCGAGATACGGTTTCAATGCATCTTCGTCGCGCCCGATCTGGTAGGCTTCGTCGGCTTTATAGCGGTGAAGCGAATAACGGTCTTCGTAGGTGTAAACGGCTACGGTGGTGATGCCAAGTTCGGTGGCTGCCCGCATGATGCGGATGGCAATTTCACCCCGGTTTGCAACCAGCAGGCGGTTGATAGGACGGATATAGTCTTTCACAGAATCAAAGGATGATACATCGCATAGCTATTGACAGATTCGTAACAAACAGGTAGACACGATTCTGCCAGTGCATTAGCGCCGCAAATTTGTTGAAAATTCGGCAAAACGATCGACCTACAAAATATTCATTGGAAAAGGCATATTTTTCGATGAATAGTGCAGTAAGCCGTTTCTATCAGATGAAGTGTGCGAGCAGAGAGGCCTAAAGGTAGGTGATTTACCGGTTGGCACCTCCCTGCACCAACCCGTTCTACCCACAGTTTTATTCACACGCGTGTCGCGTAAACGGCTCACCCGAGCCGGATCACCGGTACCCGGCTAACAAAGGCTATTCGTTTTTTACGTAGTTTCATCAAAAAATCCTACCCTGCTATGATCGCTCAGTCTCCCGAAACTACCCTGAATGAACCCGTTCAGGCGGCCTTCAGTCAGTTGCGTCAACACGCCGCCACAATGGCCTTAACAACCGCCTCTGAACGCATTGAGCGGTTGAAGCGGGTAAAGTTGTGGATTGAGGCCAACAAGCCAGCCATTCATGCAGCGATGCATGCCGATTTCAGGAAACCAGCGGCAGAGGTTGACCTGGGCGAGCTGGTCGGGCTGATGGGTGATCTTCGGTACACGATCCGGCATCTGAAACAGTGGATGAAGCCACAGCGGGTGCCAACACCTCTCTCGCTGGTGGGCACCAGTGGCTACCTGCAGTATGAACCAAAGGGCGTTGTGCTGATTATCGCGCCCTGGAATTACCCATTCGATCTGATGGTGGGCCCGCTCATTGCGGCGCTGGCAGCGGGCAATGTCTGTATGCTGAAACCATCTGAACTGACACCCAATACATCGGCCCTGCTGAAGCGGATGGTCGGCGAGTTGTTCCCGCCCGAAGAAGTGGTGCTTTTTGAAGGGGCGGCTGACACGGCGCAGGCCATGATGGAACTGCCTTTCAACCATATTTTCTTTACCGGCAGCCCGGCACTGGGCAAAGTGGTGATGGCCGCCGCTGCCAAACACCTGGCCTCGGTCACGCTCGAACTGGGCGGCAAGTCGCCCTTTGTGGTCGATGAAACGGCCGACATTCAGAAAACAGCAGAGATTCTGGCCTGGGCCAAGTACTTCAATAACGGCCAGACCTGCATTGCGCCCGATTACCTGCTGGTGCATGAATCGGTGAAAACGCCGTTACTGAATGCAGTAAAGGCAGTGGTGGAACGAATGTATGGGTCCGACGCCGCTAGCCGCGCTACGTCTGACAGTTATGCCCGGATTGTCAATCAGCGCCATTTTCAGCGTGTCAAGGGGCTGCTCGACGATGCCGCCAGAAAAGGCGCTACCGTGTTGCTGGGTGGCCGGACCAATGAAGCGGACAACTTTATCGAGCCCACGCTGATCGATGGCGTCACTGACGCGATGCACATCATGCAGGAGGAGATTTTCGGTCCATTGCTACCCGTGGTCAGCGTGAAGAATCTGGACGAGGCGCTCCAGCATATTAACAGCCGCGAAAAGCCGCTGGCTCTGTATATCCACAGCAGGAAACAGGCGCATATCGACTACCTGATCAGCCGGACATCGGCCGGCGATACGGTGATCAACGATGCCATGATTCATTTCACCAACCCGGAAATGCCGTTTGGCGGCATCAATAACAGCGGCATTGGTAGTTACCACGGCTACTTCGGCTTTCAGGAACTCTCTCACCGGCGAAGTATTCTGCGCCGCCAGTTCGGCACCATGAAATTCCTGTATCCGCCCTACACCGACCGCGTTCGGAAGCTTATTAGCTGGGCGGTGAAATTGTCGTAGCTCCTATTTCAACACAGAGGAACAGAGGTAACGCAGAGAACACAGAGTTTCTATTTTTTAAAATAACTTCTGTGTTCTCTGTGTTACCTCTGTTCCTCTGTGTTGATCTATAAATTAAGGCTGATATGGGCCACCTGTTTCGCCCCAGCCCCATTTCGGCATGGGCTCACTTTCGGTAACCGGGTTTTCGTCAATCTGTGAATTAAGGACGGCCAGGCGGCTGCCCCATTCCAGATAACCCACCAGCGCCGAGCGGAACTCCGGGTCGTCGGGCAGGCCGACCTCATCGGCACTGTCGAGCAGGAGCGCTAACCAGCGTCGGCGCTGCGTTTCCGTCAGAAGCTTACCAACGTGGTGTGCAACCATGCTGGCATGACTGCCGCCATCGTTTTCGGTATAACGCCTGGGTCCGCCAAATACCTCACCAATGAAGTGGGCCACATGCTGGGCGTGTTCGGTCGACATGTGCAGAAACACCGGAGCCAGTAGCTCGTCCTGCGCCACTTTCGCGTAGAAGTGGGCCGTCAGTTGTTCCAGCCGGTCGTTTTCACCCGCCCAGGCGTAGAGAGTCGGAATGAGTTGTTCGTTCATTGGATTGACTGTTGTGGGGGGCTTCGCCGGATAATGACTCAAGATACATCAACCTTACCCAGCGGCAAAAAATACGCGCTTGACGCGCTCGCTGATGCCGGTCAGCACTTCGTAGGGGATGGTCTGCATCCGCTGCGACAAATCAGTGACAGGTACGTTGGGACCAAAGAGCTCGACTGAATCCCCTTCGTCGGCTGGCGCGTTCGTCACGTCGATCATGGTCATATCCATACAGACGCTGCCCACGGTAGGGCATAGTACGCCATTGACCCACACCTCACCCACCCCATTGCCAAGCCGACGATCATACCCATCGGCATAGCCAATGGCAAGGGTGGCGATTCGGGCATCATGGTCGAGCACGCCGCGCCGACTGTAGCCAACGGTCTCGCCCGCCTGTACAGTTTTGATCTGGCTGATGGTGGTTGTCAACGTACCTACCGGGCGCAGGAGCGATGGGTCTGTCTGGCTGCTTTCAACCCCATACAGCCCAATGCCGAGCCGGACCATATCGAGTTTAAAATCAGGAAACCGGACAATGCCTGCTGAATTGAGCAGGTGGCGAACGGGCCTATACCCGATGCCTGCTTCCAGTACCGAAGTGGCCCGACTAAACGTATCGAACTGTTCCTGCGAGAACGCGTTGAATTTTGCTTCGTCAGCCCCCGCCAGATGGCTAAACACCGTGGCGATCTGTACGGCCGGATGCGCTTTCAGGTACGTTACCACCGACGGAATTTCAGCTTCCAGAAAGCCCAGTCGGTGCATACCCGTATCTATTTTCAGATGGCAGGGAACCGGCCTACCAGCATCCCGGGGTAGTTGCCGTTCGAGAAAACTGCTCCACTCGTCGAGCAGACGATAACTGTACAGCTCTGGTTCCAGCCTGTTTTCCAGCAAGGTCTGGAACGTTTCGGGCGAGGGGTTCATCACCATAATGGGCAGCGTAATACCCTGCTGACGCAGAAAAACGCCCTCATCGGCGTAGGCAACGGCCAGCCAGTCGACCCGGTGAAACTGTAACAGTCGGGCCACTTCGGCGCTGCCACTTCCGTAGGCAAAGGCTTTCACCATCACCATAATCTTCGTATGGCTACCCACCCGCTGGCGGTACTGATTCAGGTTGTGCGTCAGGGCGTCGAGGTCGATGTGCAGCACCGTGCCATGCACTTTCTGCTGTAGCCGGTCAACGATACGCTCGAACCCGAATGCCCGTGCCCCTTTGATGAGCACAACGCTGTCCCGGAATCCGTTGCGGAGCTGTTGCGTGGGGTACGCGCTCAGAAACGTTGTTGTATCCGGGTAGAACAAACTGGTTGACCTGAATGCCGCTTTGTTCCGGCTGATGACCGGGCCAATGCCGATCACCTGCGATACGGTCTGTTCGGCCAGCAGTTGCCCGATGAATGTGTATAGCTCCGTTTCATCCTGACCCGATTGCAGTACGTCAGACAGAATCACGGTTTTGTGTGCCCGGTTGCTCTGCTGTTTCTGGAAATCGAGCGCCAGCCGCAACCCCGCCACGTCGTTGTTATACGAGTCATCGATCAGCACGCAGTTGTTGATGCCCTCTTTCAGCTCCAGCCGCATCGACACCGGTCGAAGCCGAGCCACACGCCGGTTCAGGTCACCCTCGTCGGTCATGCCCAGTGTCAGCATCGTGATGAGGCAATGCGTCAGGTTTTCAACGGAAGCCGGATCGGTGAAGGGCGTGCGGACCATCCAGCTACCGGCCCCGTCGGCCGTGGTACAGGCAAGCTGGTCGCCCTGGATCGCTAGCCGGTATGTGGCTCCCTCCCGCCCTTCCCGCGACCAGCTAACCAGTCGGCAACCAGGATTGACCGCCTTGATCAGCATACCTATCTCGTCGGCCACCTCGTCCTGATCGAGCGAATAAATCAACGTTTCAGCCCCGGTGAACAGCCGCAGTTTTTCGGCTATTTTCTGCTTTCGGGTTTTGAATCCTTCATCATGAGCCGTACCGATGTTGGTAAAAATACCAATCGTGGGTTTGATGATGGCTTCCAGCGCGGCCATCTCGTGAAGCCGGGAAATACCGGCTTCAAAGATGGCCAGCGTGTGGGTATCGTTCAGCTGCCGTACCGACAGCGGTACACCGATCTGTGAATTATAGCTCTTCGGGCTGCGGGCCACCACGTACCCGGCCGTTGCCGGTGAGGTTCCGCCAGCCGAACCGGCCAGCAGTTGGGCCAGCCATTCTTTCACCATCGTTTTCCCGTTGCTCCCCGTAATGCCAATGACCGGAATCGAAAAGGATGCCCGGTGCGCGGCCGCCTGCGCCTGCATGAACGCCACCGTACTCGGTACGTTAATAAACTCAGCGTCCGGAAAGTTGGCCTGATCAGGGAGTGGTTGCTCGATCACAAACTGCCGGACACCCTGCCGGTACAGTTCGTCAACGTAGTCGTGTCCGTTGTGGTGATCGCCCTTAATGGCAAAAAAAACACTTTGCCCAGGTACCATTACCTGGCGCGAATCGGTAAGCCAGAAAGGCAGGAGAAAAGAAGCAGAGGCCGTAAAGGGAGGAAGGAGCGTTACCATGCGACAAAGGTAAACCAGCGCCTTCTTTCTCCCCTCCTCCCTTTAGGGCCTCTCTTCCTTTTCTCCCTACATCCACCCCCGGCGTTTGAAGTAGACGATCATGCCCATCGCCACCACAGCCATAACGCCAAGCACCACAAAATAACCGTAATGCCAGTGCAGTTCAGGCATATTGTCGAAGTTCATGCCGTAGATGCCCACGATAAAGGTCAGAGGCATGAAAATCGCGGAAAGAATCGTCAATGTTTTCATGACCGCATTCATCCGGTTACTGTTGGTGGACAGATACACGTCGAGCAGGCCGGGAACAAGTTCGCGGTATGAATCAAGCGTTTCTACCACCTCATTGACGTGGTCGGCCAGGTCGCGCAGGAAGGGCATCGTTGCCGGATGAATCAATGACGATTCTTCGCGCAGCAGCACTCCCAGGATATCGCGAAGGGGCTGCACATAGCGGCGCATCAGGGTCATTTCCCGCTTCAGGGCATATAGCCGCGCCAGGGTGTCGCGCCCGGCCACGTCCCGAATGATCCGGTCTTCTACGTCGTCGAGCTTCTCGGCAATGCCTTCCATGACCACATAATAATGGTCGACAATCACGTCCATGGTTGCGTAGAGCAGGTAATCCGCTCCGTTCCGGCGCGTTTTTCCCGACGACAGTTTGATGCGTTCGAGAACGGGCGTAAAGATGTCTTTCGTTCGTTCTTCCTGAAACGAGAGCAGAAAATTTGTTCCCAGCACCAGACCCACATGCTCGGCATCAATCTCCTGGCTGCGGCTGTTGTGGTGCAGCATTTTCAGTGTAATAAACACAACCGCCGAACTGGCTCTCGAATCGTCGTACAGGTCGATCTTAGGCTTCTGCTCGGTGTTCATCACGTCTTCAAGCAGCAGCGGGTGCAGCCGAAACTGGGCACCCAGCGCCCCAACGACCGACGCTTCGTGAATGCCGTCGACATCGAGCCAGAGCACATACGGCGTTCCGCCCGCGGGCAACTTACAGGCACTCAACCGCCCCGACTCATCGATGTGGTAGTCTTCCTCGTTGTACTCGACCCGCTTGATCTTGGTCGCGTGCTTTATTTCCTGACCTACGTAGGTCAACGTACCCGGCGACGTACCCACCGGTTTCTTCGATACTTTGTAGCGACGTCGTGCCAATGTTATACTGCTTAAACCTTAGTACTCCAATTACGTCAAAGTGCAAATATCGCTTTTAATCGCTGCGTGTCATTAAGTGGTCATTAATGACACGCAACCACTGCCCATTCCCAAATCCGTTATGTCATGAAATCGTACCTGCTTCCGCTGTTACTTAGTGCTAACGTTGTCTTTCTCTCGTGCAGCAGTGGTAAAACGGCCTATCGTCGCGGCGATTATGCCGAAGCCGTACAAAAAGCCAGTCGTCGCCTGAGCCAGAAACCCGGTCTTGGCCGACGGGGGCATGCGCTGGCGGCGCAGGTTATTCAGCAGGCTTTCGTTGACGGCTACGAACAGCACCAGGCAACGATTCGCAGGCTGACCGCCCAGACCAGTAAGCCCTTTCGGTGGGAAGCCGTTTTTGCTGAATACAACATACTCCAGCAACTGACGGCCGATGCCCGGCAGGCGGCAGGCGGTTCCAGCTGGCTGGCAACGTACCCAGCCGATTACAGCCAGCGCCTGGACGAATCGCGGGGGCTGGCGGCTGAAGAACGGTACGCGCTGGCCGAATCGGCCTACGTGTATCGGGAGAGCAACCGGCAGGCGGCACGCGATGCCTACGAGCAGTACCAGAAAGCCATGTCGTGGGTACCCAGTTACCGGCAGGCCGCCCAAAAATCGCTGGAATCGTTCCCCTATGCCGTTCTCCGCGTCTTGATTGAGCCGCCCGTGTTGACCCCGGAACTCGACCCATCTGAAACGACCGATCTGGGCCATGCCATTTTTTCCAGTTTACAGGGCGACAATCACCCATCGCCCTACGTACATCTGCTCGACCCCAATCAGGTCGACGTGGGCGTCGATGGTGCGTACAGGCTCTATGATGGGTTTCCGGTCGATGAAGCCGTGCAGGTGGCCGTGAGTGATTACCGGCCCTACGACAGTCATTTCACCACCACATCGACCACCGTAGAGAGCAACCAGCTATATAAAGTAGGCACGAAGCGGATCAACGACTCCACGGTTGTCGATGTGATGGAGAAGGTAAAAGGAACGCTCACCCTGCACACACACATCGTAGAAGCCCGGATGGACGTCAATCTGCGGGCAATCGACACCAAAACGGGTGCGGTAGTCTGGACGGGTTCCGATCAGTCATCTACTGACTGGAAAACGCAATGGGAAACCTTTTCGGGCGACGACCGCGCCCTGAACGGACACACGCTGCTGAAGGCCACCGGAACGCCCCCATCACGGCGGAGTCTACTGTCGAGCCTGAGCAGCAGCATGGGTAGCTCTATCGTAGGTACGTTGCGCCGGCGGTATAAAAAGCGGTAAACCAGGCATCCGTGGTACTTACCGTGTCGGTCTACACACAAAGTCAGTCGGCTTGGTGCAAAGCCTGTTTCCCGCAGCAACGAATTCTACGTTGGTGCAGGTAGGTTCAGGAAGGTAGATACAGTTGTTGCGGCCACTTTTGTCGTGATTACCTACTTCCATGAAAAACGTACTTCTTGCCTTAGCCCTGCTGCCTTGCTGGGTACAGGCGCAACCCCTTCCCTGGTCGCAGCGAATGACCGCCACCATCATGGCAACGTACCCGGATTCGATGGTGGCCAAAGGTGGTCGGATGGCGCACTGGGATTACGAGATGGGCCTGATGCTGCACGCCGTTGAAGCCGTTTGGACCCGTACCGGCAATGCGCGCTATTATACATACATGCTGAAAAGTATGGACCAGATGGTGAACGATGACGGCTCGATCAAGAATTACGAGGCCAGTAAATTCAACATCGATTTCATTGCCCCCGGCCGGTCGCTGCTGTTGCTGTCGCAGCTCTCGCTACCCAAAAAAGAAAAATACCGTACAGCGGCAGACCTGCTTCGGCAGCAACTGGCCGATCAGCCGCGCACGAAAGAGGGTGGTTTCTGGCACAAGCAGACATACCCAAACCAGATGTGGCTCGACGGGCTGTACATGGCCGAACCCTTCTACGCCGAATACACCCAGTTGTATGACCCCACGGGAAAAGGTTTCGATGATATCATCGACCAGTTTGTGTGGATGGAAAAACACGCCCGCGACGAGAAAACCGGTTTACTCTACCACGCCTGGGACGAAAGCCGCGAGCAAAAATGGGCTAACCCCAAAACCGGCACTTCACCCAATTTCTGGAGCCGGGCATTGGGCTGGTACGGCATGGCACTGGTCGACGTGCTGGATTACGTCCCTGCCTCGCATCCACGCCGGGGCGAACTGCTTATGATCCTGCAACGGTTCATGCCCGCCGTTTTGACATTCCAGGACCCGGCATCGGGCTGCTGGTATCAGGTAACTGACCGACTTGGCGATAAGGGAAACTACCTCGAAGCATCGGGCACGAGCATGTTTGTCTACACCCTGGCGAAGGGCGTGCGGATGGGTTACCTGCCCGCATCGATGATGGCTGCCGCCCAAAAAGGCTATGACGGTATGCTCAAAAACTTCATCTCGACGGATGCCAACGGGCTGATCCACCTCGAAAAGACGGTATCGGTCGGCGGACTGGGCGGCAACCCCTACCGCGATGGCAGCTACGCCTACTACCTGAGCGAAAAGCTCCGGCAGGATGACCTGAAAGGCGTTGGCCCGTTTGTGCTGGCCAGTCTGGAAATGGAAGGTGCCAACGAACGAGCCAGCCTGAAACCGCGCACGGTAGCCGTAGACACCTATTTCAACCACGAATTCCGCAAGGGAGCCGATGGGCGGCAGGAACCCTTTCATTATACCTGGGACGATCGGCAGCACTCGGGTTTCTGGCTGTGGGGTAACACCTTCCGCGATCTGGGCGCAAAAACGGTCTCCGTTTCAGGGGCGCCAACGGCCGCCTCGCTCAAAAAGGTAGCTATCTACATCCTCGTTGACCCGGACACGCCGAAGGAAACGGCGAAACCGAACTACATCAGCGCCGCCGACAGTAAAGCGATTGGTGACTGGGTGAAAGCGGGCGGCGTGCTGGTCTTGATGGCCAACGACACCTCGAACTGTGAGCATCAGCACCTGAACCAACTGGCGGCTCAGTTCGGGATGCAGTTTCTCCCGAAAAACATCAACATGGTGAAGGGTGATCAGTTTGAGCAGGGCCGCGTTGACATACCGGCGGGTAGTGTCATTTTCCCGAATACGAGAGCTACGTACATCAAAGAACTAGCGCCCATTGCGGTGAAAGCACCCGCCAAAGCCGTCGTCAGTAAAGCGGGCGACATCATCATGGCGACTGCCAAAATCGGCAAAGGTACCGTGTTTGCCGTGGGTGACCCCTGGCTCTATACCGAGTACGTCGATGGGCGAAAGATCCCGGCCACCTTCGAGAACTTCAACGCGGGCAAAGATCTGGCCACCTGGTTACTGAAGCAGGCGCGGTAATTAAGTAGTTGGCTTCGCGCTGTGTCGCTAATCAATTCATTGGAAAAGCACTCCTTACTCCCCCAACTCAACACGTACTGACAAGGGGGCAATTCGCGAAAAAGATGATTATCAAAGATGTGTCGGATCCCGTTCAATAACTGGCAACGTTCCCGGAAACGATTGCGTGAATAAAACGGATTAAACACATCTGTATATAAAATTGGCAACGTAACCTTACATCGCCAATGTGTTGATTGCCAGGAATCAACACTGCCTCTTCATCAGAAATAGATTCGTCTTGTCCAGTCCATGCTCCGTCTGTCCGACGCAGGAGCCAGGTACGTTACTTACGCCGCATCCGTCATACATACGCCTATTTTTTGCACCTGTTTCTCCCAAATGCTCATGAACGTTAGCCAACTCGAAATCGCATCCTCGCACCCCCTGGCACTCCCCGTTGGTGTCACCCTCGATCGGTACATCATGCACCGGCAAACGGCCTTTCCGTATGCGACCGGTGATCTCTCGCAGTTACTCCGCGACATTGCGCTGGCCGGGAAAATCATTCACCGGGAAGTGAACCGGGCGGGCCTGATCGACCTGACGGGCGGCATGGGTGTTCAGAATGTGCAGGGCGAAAGTCAGCAGAAGCTGGACATGATTGCGAACATCCGCTTTTGCCGGGCCCTGAAAAATGGCGGCGAAGCCTGCGCCATCATTTCGGAAGAAGACGAAGACATCATTTTCACGGGCAACAACCAGGGAAAATACGTTGTGGCCATCGACCCGCTCGATGGCTCGTCGAATATCGATGTGAACGTCTCGATCGGGACGATCTTTTCGATATACCGGCGCATTACCCCGGTGGGCAGCGAACCAACCATGGCCGATTTTTTGCAGGGCGGCCGTAAACAGGTAGCCGCCGGGTATATTCTCTACGGCTCATCGACGATCATGGTCTACACCACCGGCCACAGCGCCAACGGGTTCACCTATGATGCGTCGCTTGGTGAGTTCATCCTGTCGCACCCCGACATTCACAGCCCCGCCGACGGGCAGATTTATTCCTGCAACGACGGCAACCTCGACAGCTACGAAGACGGCGTTCGGAACTACCTGACCGCCTGCCGGAAAAAACAATTTACAGCCCGTTATATCGGTTCGCTGGTAGGTGATTTCCATCGCAACCTGCTCAAGGGCGGCATCTATATGTACCCGCCAACCCGTAAGAACCGCGACGGTAAACTACGGCTCCTGTACGAAGCGTTCCCATTGGCATTTCTGGCCGAAAAAGCAGGCTGCCTGGCCTCAACGGGGCATCAGTCGGTACTCGATGTAAGGCCAGCCAGCCTGCATCAGCGCGTGCCACTCTACATCGGTTCGCCCGTTATGGTCGAGAACCTGATCGGTATGCTGGGGTAGCGATTGCTTTATAGTTTATGCTGGTGCATTGCTTTCGCGGATTGCTTCGCGCTGTGTGTGGCTGACGCACAGCGCGAAGCGTACAATAACACTACTCCCACTTACCCCTTCCGCCTACCCTCCTTTCATGAAAAAGTCCCTATCAGCGGCTTGCTTATTTCTCCTGTTCTTCTCGCCGGGTTTTGCCCAAAAACAGGCAACCTGGATCTGGTACCCGGGTGACTATGAAGTCTGGCTGAGCAACAACATGCAGAACCGCCGTACCGAACGGGGTACGTTTTTGCCGCCCTTCTGGAAGCTCGACAGCCACTACAACCTGATCGATTTTCACAAGGATTTCGACGTACCTGAAGCTGAAGAAATAGAACTGGCCGTGGAAGGTCGGTACAACGTAAAAGTTGACGGAAAGGCCTTTTCAGGCTTCCCGACAAAGATTACCGTCCCTGCTGGCAAGCACCGCATCAGTCTGAAAGTGTTCTGCCAGGACCGGGTGCCCGCTATTTTCGTCAAAGGAAAGAATGTAGTGTCAGACAACACCTGGCTGGTGACCTACGAAGACAAAGAGTGGATCGATGAAACGGGCAAAGCCTCCGACCAGTCGGGAACGACCTGGCTAAAAGCAGGTTCCTGGCAGTTTAACAGCGTCCAGACGCCACCCTCGACGTTCAGGCTGAACACCTCCGAACAGGCAGCCGTGAAGACGGCTCGGAAAACGGGTTCTCTTCTGCTCGATTTTGGCAAGGAAACCTTCGGGTTCATCAAGCTGAAAGGTGTGACCGGCAACGGCAATGTGATGATCTACTACGGCGAATCGCAGGAAGAAGCCCTGGCTACCGAAACCTGCGAAACGACCGATGAGCTGCACCTAGCCCTGACCCAGAAGCGCGACTCGGTCATGGAACTGACCAAGGCGTTCAGGTACGTCAATATCAAATTCGATGGCAGCCTGTCGATCGACGATGCATCGATGCTGTACGAATACCTGCCCGTGGCCGACCGGGGTAGTTTTCGCTGTTCCGATGAGCAGATCAACAAGATCTACGACGTGGCAGCTTATACGCTCCACTTGAATACCCGCGAGTTTTTCATCGACGGCATCAAGCGCGACCGTTGGGTGTGGTCGGGCGACGCGTCGCAGAGTTACCTGATGAACTACTACCTCCTGTTCGACTCGCCGACGGTGACGCGGACCATGCTGGCCCTGCGCGGAAAAGACCCGGTCACGAGCCACATCAACACCATCATGGATTATTCGTCCTACTGGTTCATCAGCATTTACGACTACTACCTCTATTCGGGCGACAAGGCGTTCATTCAGCAGTTTTATCCGCGTATGCAAAGCCTGATGGATTATATGCTGGCCCGTCGCAACAAGAACGGCCTGCTTGAAGGCTTGGCCGGTGACTGGGTGTTCATCGACTGGGCCGAGGGGTTAAGCAAGAAAGGGGAGGTCAGTTTCGAGCAATTGCTGTTTGCACGAAGCCTGGAAACGATGGCCGTTTGTGCCAACATCGTCAACGATGCTCCCAACGCCGCGAAGTATGCCAGGCTCGCCGCCGACGTGAAGACTACGCTGTTCAACGCCTATTGGAATGACCAAAAACACGCCCTCGTGCACAGCCGGATCGACGGCGTGCCGACGGAAAACGTGACACGATACGCCAACATGTTTGCCATTTTCTTCAACTACCTCGACGAGGCCAAAAAGCAGGCTGTGAAGGAGCATGTGCTGCTGAACCCGAACGTACCCAGGATCACCACGCCCTACATGCGTTTCTACGAACTCGAAGCCCTTTGCGCACTGGGGGAACAGACCTATGTGACAAAAGAAATGAAGGCTTACTGGGGCGGTATGCTCGATCTGGGCGCGACCTCGTTCTGGGAAGAATACAACCCGACGAAAAAGGGGGCTGAGCATTATGCCATGTATGGTCGGGAGTTCGGTAAAAGCCTGTGCCACGCCTGGGGAGCCAGTCCGATCTATTTGCTGGGTAAATATTACCTGGGCGTGAAACCGTTGACGCCCGCCTACGACACGTACCTGATCGAACCGCAGCTGGGTGGTCTGGCCTGGATCGACGGGAAAGTGCCTACGCCCGATGGCGATGTCAGCGTGTATTGCAGTGCCAAAGACATTCGCGTGACGGGTGCCGCTGCCGGCACCGGTACCCTTCGGTTTGCCAGTAAATCGAGACCCGTTTGCCAACAGGGAGCCATTCGGACAGCAGCCGACGGAAAATACGAGCTGACCGTCGAAAAAGGCAAGAGCTACGTGGTGAGTTACAAGCTGTAGAAGGCTTTGTGCCCTCGTTTGACTCGTTGTCGCTTGCCTGTGGCGAGTGACCTTTATCGATAGGGTCTCCGGCCCGTTCGTAGCTACTGAAACGACTACTTGCCCAAGTCTGGTGAAGCTTAACGACCGGGCCAGAGGCCCTATCGATAAAGGTCACTCGCCACAGGCGAGCGATAACGAAGGCATCAGCAACCTACCTCGCGAAGCAACCCTCAGCCATACGCACCGACCCATTCGTAACCGATAACGGCGCGAACCCGATACGCTAACATCGTATAACGGATGGAGAATTTAGCACAGTTTCCAGTGGTTTATTACCATTAGTTTTGACTTTTATGCTATTTACTCCGTATGGGTTCCATAACTAAGTTTTTCAGGTACGTTGCTTTGCCTGGCGTTCTCGCTTTCTCGGCACACGTATCACCGGGGCAGACGAACGCGTTGGTCAATACCTCGCAAAGCAAATTTGCCCGGTTGGAAAGTCCCGATCTCAACGCGCTGACCTGGACAAAAGGGTTCTGGGGCGACCGCTTTCGGGTGTGTCGCGACTCGATGGTGCCGCACCTCTGGGACACCTACACGAACCCAACCATTAGCCATTCGTTTCGGAACTTCGAAATAGCCGCCGGACTGGAATCGGGCGACTTCAAGGGGCCTTCTTTCCACGACGGCGATTTCTACAAGACGCTGGAATCAGTAGCGGGAATGTATGCGCTGACGAAAGACAAGAAACTGGATGCGCAGCTGGACAAGGCTATTGCGGTGATTGCCAAAGCACAGGCACCCGATGGGTACGTATACACCAGGGCCATTATTCAGCAGAAAAAAACAGGAGAAGCCAAGATGGTCGATGGGGCGGCCTTCCGTGATAAATTGAGCTTTGAAGCCTACAACTTCGGCCACCTGATGACGGCCGCCTGCGTACATTACCGGGCTACGGGCAAAACATCGCTGCTGAACGTCGCCAAAAAGGCCACTGATTTTTTGATCGGCTTTTACAACAACGCCAGCCCCGAACAGGCCCGGAACGCCATCTGCCCGTCGCATTACATGGGCATCACGGAAATGTATCGCACCACCCACGACCCGAAATACCTGGGGCTGGCCCAAAAGCTGATCGACATTCGGGGCCTGTCGGAAGGCACCGACGACAATTCAGATCGAGTGCCGTTTCGCAGGATGACAAAGGTGATCGGCCATGCCGTTCGGGCCAACTACCTGTTTGCCGGTGCTGCTGACGTATTTGCCGAAACCGGCGACAGCACACTGTTGGCCACGCTCGATCTGATGTGGAACGACGTGGTGAACCGCAAAATGTACGTAACGGGAGGCTGCGGCGCCCTGTATGACGGGGTATCGCCCGAAGGCACGGCCTATAAGCCCGACACGGTTCAGAAAATCCACCAGGCGTATGGCAAGGCCTATCAGTTACCCAACCACTCGGCCCATAATGAAACCTGCGCCAACATTGGCAACCTGCTCTGGAATTACCGGATGCTGCAAATTACGGGCGAGGCCAAATACGCCGACGTGATGGAACTGGCCCTGTACAACAGCATTCTGTCGGGCATCAGCCTGGATGGCACCAAGTTCTTCTATACCAATCCATTGAGTGCTTCGGATGAGTATCCATACCAGATGCGGTGGATGGGTGGCCGCCAGCCGTATATCCGGTTATCGAACTGCTGCCCACCCAACACTGTGCGCACCCTGTCGGAGGTAGGCAGCTACGCCTACAGCCTCTCCGACAAAGGGCTGTGGCTGAACCTGTTCGGCGGCAATCAGCTCACCACACAGCTGAAAGATGGCTCGCCCATTCAGCTGACGCAAACCACCAATTACCCCTGGGATGGGGCCGTTAGCCTCCAGATGGAGCAAGTTCCCGGCAAGCCCTTCTCGCTGTTCGTCCGCATTCCGGGCTGGTGTCAGGGAGCTACGATCAGGGTGAATGGCATTGCCGTGAAGACACCTGTACAGGCAGGGACGTATGCCGAAATCAACCGCCGGTGGCGGTCGGGCGACCGGGTAGCCATTAGCCTGCCCATGCCGGTCAAGCTCATCGAAGCGAATCCGCTGGTCGAAGAAAACCGCAATCAGGTAGCCGTGAAACGCGGCCCGATCGTGTACTGCCTGGAGTCGGTGGATAACCGGAAAACGAAACTGACGGACATCGCTTTATCAACCCAACTCGATTTTAAGCCCAAATTCGTCCGATTCGACAACGCCGACATGATGGCATTGGATGGCACCGCCAAACTGGTCAACGAAGGCCGCTGGACGAATCAGCTCTACCGGGAAGTCTCTGCTAAAACGCCGCAGCCACTGCCCATCCGGCTCATTCCATACTACGCCTGGGCCAATCGCGGCCATTCCGAAATGGAAGTCTGGATTCCGCTGATCCGGTAAGCGTCATCCTATGGAACAGATTATTGCTACGTATTACCTTGAAGCACCTTTGACCCAGCGGCCCACATACTGGCGGCGAAGCAATTGGCAGGTACGTTCGTGGCGGTGCCGGGCGAAACGGACGAGTTGAAGCAAGACTTTGCCGCCCGCCTTGACTTGGTAAATGTGCCGGAGACGGTGACCGAGCCCGCCATTACAGCCCACAAACCGACGAAAAAAAATCAGCTACACTATCGCGTTGAAAAACTTCCTTCTTTGGACATGCTAACTCTGCCGATTAACAAGACCTTACTTTTTGTCTTAGCTACCTTACTCATAATTGCCTGCCAAACCAGTAAAAAAACCGCGGCGTCAACCCAGCTTTCCGTTTCCAAAAATGGTCGGTTTCTGGCGACTGGCGACAACAAACCGTTCTTCTGGCTGGGCGATACCGGCTGGCTGCTGTTCAGTCGGCTAACGCGGGAGGAAGCCGAGACGTACCTGGAAAACCGGAAACAGAAGGGATTCAACGTTGTTCAGGTCATGGTGCTCCACACGCTGTCGGTGACCAACATGTACGGCGATTCGGCCCTGGTCAACAAAAATGTGGCCACGCCCGCTGTCACCAACGGGTCATCATTCAGCAACGCCGCCGAGTACGATTTCTGGGATCACGTTGATTTCGTGGTCGATAGAGCAGCCGAAAAAGGCATTTACATGGCGCTGGTCCCTGTCTGGGGCGGCAACGTAAAGAACGGAGGCGTGAATCAGCAACAGGCCGCTACCTACGCCAAATTCCTTGCCGAACGCTACAAAAGCCGCCCAAACATCATCTGGCTGAACGGCGGCGACATCAAGGGCAGCGACTCGCTGGCCGTCTGGAAAACGATTGGCCGCACCCTCAACCAGATCGACTCCACGCACCTCATCACCTTTCACCCGCGTGGCCGAACGTCGTCGTCGGAATGGTTTCATACCGAAGACTGGCTGGATGTCAACATGGCACAGTCGGGGCACCGGACCTACGCACAGGATACCTCCGCCAACGAGAAATGGCATTATGGTGAAGACAACTGGCGCTATATCCAGGCTGATCTGGCCCTTACGCCCGCCAAACCAACCATCGACGCCGAGCCATCGTATGAGGGGATCCCACACGGATTACATGACACTACCCTCCCCCGCTGGAATGCCGACGAGGTACGTCGGTACGGGTACTGGTCGGTGCTGGCGGGTGGATTTGGCTATACCTACGGGCATAATTCGGTGATGCAGATGTATAAGAAGGGCGACAAAAAAACATCGTTCGGACCAATCGAAACGTGGGATGTTGCCATTAATTCACCCGGTGCCGGGCAAATGATTCACCTGAAAAACCTGATGCTTGCCCATTCGTTTTTCGACCGCGTTCCCGATCAGTCGCTGATCGCCAACCAGGGGAACCGGTACGAGTACCTGGTGGCCAGCCGGGGCACCGACTACGCCCTGATCTACACCTACACCGGCCGGAACATAACCCTGCATATGGGTAAGCTTCCGGGCGATACCGTAGCGGCTTCCTGGTTCAATCCGCGCGATGGCAAAACAACCGCCATTGGTGATGTGGCCAACAAAGGAACGCACGAGTTCGACCCGCCCGCCAGCCCTCAAGAAGGTAACGACTGGGTATTAGTCATTCAGACGAAATGAATCGGCTCATCTGCTCCCTCATCGGCCTGTTGGTCTTCAGCTCCTGCTCGAAGCCGGTTTACCTGTTCACGTCTTTCCACGAACCCGCCAACGAAGGACTCCGGCTCCTCTACAGCTACGACGGCTACAAATGGACCGACCTGAACCGAACGTACCTGAAGCCCGAGATCGGCAACCAGAAAGTCATGCGCGACCCGTCGATTGCCCAGGGGAAAGACGGCACGTTCCACCTGGTCTGGACCAGCAGTTGGAAAGACGACAAGGGGTTCGGCTATGCCAGTTCCAAAGACCTGATCCACTGGTCGGCCGAGCGATTTATTCCGGTGATGGACCATGAACCGACGGTTGTGAATGTGTGGGCGCCCGAACTGTTTTATGACGACGAAGCCGATCAGTTTGTGATCATCTGGGCCTCTACCATCCCGAACCGATTTGAGCGGGGTATCGAAGAGGAGAAGAATAACCATCGGATGTATTACACGACCACGAAAGACTTCACCACCTTCACGCCAACAAAACTCTTTCTCGACCCGACATTCAGCGTCATCGACGCGGTCATCGTAAAACGAAAACCGGCCGATTATGTGCTGGTGCTGAAAGACAATACCCGCCCCGAACGAAACATCAAAGTAGCGTTCGGCACCAGCGCCACCGGGCCTTTCACGAACGTATCGGCCCCCTTCACGAAGAAGTTTACCGAAGGCCCCTCAGTAGCTAAAGTAGGCCCCGACTGGCTGATCTATTTCGACTCGTATCAGGATAAAAAATACGGCGCGGTGAAAACCAGCGACTTCAAAACCTTCACTGATGTATCGGCCCAAACGGTTGTTCCCGAAGGGCATAAACACGGTACTATTGTCAAGGTAAAGAGACGCATTTTAACGGGGTTGTTGAAGGGGTAGTGCGTGTATGCTGACGTGTGATGGCTTCGCGCTGTAAATACACTCAACACCCTAACCACCAATACCCCCCGAATACCACAACAACCAATGAACCTAAAACCCTTATTCATTTTCTGCTGCCTCCTTTTCCTAACTCAGCTCGCCACAGCGCAGCAGACGGAGAAACGCTACTTATCGGGTACGGGAAATGACCACACCGTCAACTGGCAGTTCTATTGCACAGCGGGGCAGAATTCGGGGAAGTGGACCACCATTCCGGTGCCGTCGAACTGGGAATTGCAGGGGTTTGGGAAATACAATTACGGGTTCGCCAAAGACAGCTCGCGGGGGAAAGAGCAGGGATTGTACAAACACGAATTCCAGGTACCGGTCGCCTGGAAAGGCAAGCGAATAAACCTCGTTTTTGAAGGTGCCATGACTGACACCGAAGTAAAAATAAACGGCAAGTCGGCGGGCCCAACGCATCAGGGATCGTATTACGCGTTTAGATACGACATATCGGATCTGCTCAACTACGGCGCAGGGAATTTGCTGGAAGCTACTGTATCGAAACACTCGTCGAATAGCTCTGTGAATGACGCTGAACGTAAAGGCGATTTCTGGATTTTCGGCGGCATTTTCCGGCCCGTTTACCTGGAAGTGCTTCCGGCCGAGCATATCGAACACGTCGCCATTGATGCCAAGGCAAACGGATCGTTTACGGCGCAACTTCAACTCAACACGGCCAGGGCCAATCAGGTATCGGCTCAGATCTACACCATGACCGGGCAAAAGGTAGGTACGTTGGGCAGCGCGAAACTGAGCCAGGGCAGTCCATCGGTAAAGCTAACCAGCCAGTTAACCAACCCCTTACGCTGGACACCCGAAACGCCCAACCGCTACAAGGTCGTGTTTACATTGCTTCAGCAGGGTACCCCCGTTCACACGTTGACGAAAACATTCGGCTTCCGCACGGTGGAGGTGAAGCAGCGGGATGGCATCTACGTGAACGGCACAAAAGTCAAGCTCAAGGGCGTCAACCGCCATTCGTTCTGGCCATCGTCGGGACGGGCGTTGAGCAAGACGTTGAGCATTCTGGACGTGAACCTGATGAAGGACATGAACATGAACGCCGTCCGGATGTCGCACTACCCACCCGACGATCATTTTCTGGATGTCTGCGATTCGCTCGGCCTGTTTGTCTTCGATGAACTGGCGGGCTGGCACGGCCATTACGACACGCCGACCGGCACCAAACTGCTTCATGAACTCATCACACACGACGTGAATCACCCGTCGGTCATTGTCTGGATCAACGGAAACGAAGGCGGCCACAACACCGAGCTTGATCCGCTATTTGCGAAAGAAGATAGTCAGAAACGGCACGTACTTCATGCCTGGGAGGATTTCGGTGGGTTCGATACGCAGCATTACCGCGAATTCAACTACGGCATTGGCAATTACAACCACGGCCATTCCATGACATTGCCCACCGAATTTTTGCACGGCCTGTACGACGGTGGTCACGGTGCCGGACTGGAAGACTACTGGGAATCGATGTGGCATGACCCGCTGGCGGCAGGCGGTTTCCTCTGGGACTTTTCGGATGAAGGCGTTGTGCGAACCGACAAACGCCGTCCAGACGGATCGGAATTCATTGACACGGACGGCAATCGCGGAGCCGACGGCATTGTGGGACCGTACCGGGAAAAGGAAGGCAGCTACTTTACGGTGAAAGAAGTGTGGTCGCCCGTTCACGTTGAAAAACGGGAGATTACTTCGACGTTTGACGGCCGCTTCCCAATCGAGAACCGCTACCATTTTACCAACGTGAATCAATGTTCGTTTTCGGGAAAGCTGGTCAGGGTGAGTGGCCCATACGAAACGGCCAGGTCAACCTCGGTTTCGTTTGCGGTGGCGGCACCGAGCCTGAAGCCACTGGAGAAAGGCGCGTTGCAGGCAGCCCTTCCGGCCAACTGGCGCGAGTACGATTTCATCTACATTACGGCCACCGACCCGTTTAAACGGGAGCTATTTACCTGGAGTTTTCCGATTTCATTGCCGAAGAAACTAGCGTCGACGATCGTAAAACCAGCTGGCTCAGGTACGTTAGTCGCGTCTGAAACTGATTCGCTGTACACCGTAAAAGCCAACGGCGTTCAACTCGCCTTCAGCAAACAGACGGGTATGCTGAAACAAGCCGGTAATGGTAACGGAACCATCCCGCTCACCAACGGGCCAATCTTACAGGAAGGCGTCAACAACTTCAGCGGCTTCACCAAGCGCACCGACGGCCAGAACGTCATTATCGAATCGACCTTCGACCGAAAATCGAGCTATAACACGCTTCAGTGGACCATCTACCCCTCGGGCTGGGTGAAGATGCAGGTACGTTATTTCCCCGACGGGTATTTCACGACGCTGGTCGGTGTCAATTTCTCGTTCCCCGAATCGCAGATGAACGGGGTGAAATGGGTGGGTAAAGGGCCGTACCGAGTCTGGAAAAACCGCCTGAAAGGGGGTGCGTTCGGCCTTTGGGAGAAGGCCTACAACACCACCGAAACCGGCGAATTTCCGTTTATCTACCCCGAGTTCAAGGGCTACCACGCCAACCTGTACTGGTGCCGGTTCGAGACGAAAGGACAGCCCTTTACCGTAGCCACTGAGGACGAGGATGTGTTTTTCAGGCTATTCACGCCCGCCTGGAAAACCGACCAATGGCACAACTACGAGCCGATTTTCCCAACCGGCGATATCTCGTTCATGCAGGGTATCAGCAGCATTGGCTCGAAAACGCAGCGCAACGAAACCACCGGCCCGATGGGCATGAAAAACATCTATTATGACTACGAAAAAGAACCCGCCCGCGCCAAAGTGCTGACGCTCTATTTTGATTTTTCAGGGAAGTGAATGGGGCTGACGCAGTGTGTTGCTGACGCTTCATTGCTTCTCGTTGTCGCTTGCCTGTGGCGAGTGACCCTTAACCATAGGGCCTCCGGCCCGGTCGCAGCTAGTGAAACAGTTAGTAGGCCATGAATAGTAACCGTTAACCAACGGGCCAGAGCGGTGCGCCGTTGCGACCCTACTGATAAGGGTCACTCGCCACAGGCAAGCGACAACGAAGTTCACAACCACCAACAAACCCAACCATGAACCGAACGCTGATCACCCTATTTTTTTCCCTCCTAAGCACGGTCACCTTCGCGCAGCAGGCTCAGCTCTGGGTGGCGGTTGATGGGTCGGATGCGAATGCGGGGACGAAAGAAAAGCCCCTGGCCAGTCTACAGATGGCCCTTCGAAAGGTGCGTGAACTTCGCCGGCTGGCCGACCCGAGCATAGCCGGTGGGGCGCATATTTATCTGCGCAATGGGTTGTACCGGCTAAGCGAGCCTGTATTTATCCGGCCCGAAGATGCAGGTACGTTGGCCAGCCCGACGGTGATTGAAGCGGCTCCCAACGAGCAGCCCGTTTTGAGCGGCGGCGTGGCAGTGACTGGCTGGCAAAAGGTAAAAGGAACGGTTGCTGGTTTACCCAACGAAGCCATTGGCAAGGTCTGGGTGGCCGATGCACCGATGGTGGGTGACCGATTGCTTGAGTTTCGGCAGTTGTGGGTCAATGGCGAAAAAACAACACGCGCCAAAGACACGCCGTATCCGCTGATGAACCGCATTTTATCCTGGAACAAACAGGAACAGACCTGCTGGATTCCCGCGCCGAAACTCGGCGATCTATCGAAAGCGACGGGCCTGGAAATGCTGATTCATCAGTGGTGGGCGGTGGCCAACCTCCGCGTGAAACGAATTGACGTTCAGGGCGACAGTGCCAAATTATCCTTTCATCAGCCCGAAAGTCGTATCCAGTCCGAGCACCCCTGGCCCGCTCCGTGGATCTCGAAAGAAACGGGTAACTCGGCCTTCTACCTGTCCAACGCCATTCAGTTTCTGAACCAGCCCGGCGAGTGGTTTCTGGATAAGAAGGCGCAGAAACTTTACTACATTCCCCGCCCCGGCGAAAACCTCACCACGGCCCAAGTGATCGTACCCGCGCTCGAAACGCTGGTTCAGATCACCGGCACGATCGACCACCCGGTCTCGAATGTGCAGTTTAAGGGCATCTCGTTTCAGCATACAGGCTGGGTACGTCCCTCACAGCAGGGGCACGTACCGCATCAGGTAGGGCTGTACATGCTGGATACCTACAAGTTGAAAATACCAGGTACGTCCGATAAAAAGACGCTGGAGAATCAGGCGTGGGTGGGCCGTCCATCAGCGGCGGTCGAGGTAGCGTTTGCCAACCATACCGGTTTTGCCAATTGCCGGTTTGAGCACCTGGCGGCTACCGGGCTGGATTATCACCGGGGCGTTCACGACAACCAGATTCAGGGGAACGTATTCAGCGACATTGGCGGTACGGGCATTCAGGCGGGCGTTTTTTCCGACGAGGCCAGTGAGATTCACCTGCCCTACAACCCTGCCGACGAGCGGGATGTGTGCAGCAACCTGCTCATTCGCAACAACCTGATTACCAACGTCACCAATGAAGATTGGGGCTGCGTGGGCATCGGCGCTGGGTACGTTCGGGAAATCACGATCGAGCATAACGACATCAGCAACGTATCGTACACCGGCATCAGCCTGGGCTGGGGCTGGACACCGACGATCAATGTGATGCGCAACAACCGGGTGGTGGCGAACCGAATTCATCACTTCGCGAAGCATCTGTATGATGCCGCTGCCATTTATACACTATCAGCCCAACCGGGCTCGGTCATCGCCGGGAACGTGATCGACAGTGTGTACAACGCGCCCTACGCCCACTTGCCGGCCCACTGGTTTTACCTGTATACCGACGAAGGCTCCTCATTTTTCACGGTCCGCGACAACTGGACACCCTCAGAGAAATACCTGCAAAACGCGAACGGTCCCAACAACGTCTGGACGAACAACGGCCCGCAGGTTGCTGATAGCCTGAAAACAAAAGCCGGACTTGAGCCGCCGTACCGCCATCTACTACGCGACCAAACAGCGGCTGACCCGGCCTGGCGCATTAACAAAGAAAATCCGGTGATTGTGGAGTTGGTGACGAAACCGGGTCAGCCGCTGAATAGGCAGCAAATGAAGGCCGTGCTGGCCAAAAGCAAAGTCAGTGAGGCAGCGCTCTACCACTGGGACAATCATTACGTCATTTTCGATAAGGTACAGGACGTGTTCGTGCTGAGCGAACGACTGAAAACCGCGTTTCCAACGGCGCAGGTAAAAACGTACTATGATCTCTTCTACGAGTTCAACCGCTCCCGATGCAGCACCGGGCCGGTCGCTAGCGAATGGGAACACACGATCCTGACCGCGAATCTGGTGGCTGATCCAAGACTCCAGAACGAGTACCTGGCTTACCACGCCACGCAGTTCGAGAAGTGGCCGGAACTGTCGAAGGGCTTTTGCAACGCCGATTTTCAGCAGTTGCTTTTGTACCGGAACGGCAGGCAATTAATGCTGGTCATCAGTATTCCCAAGGGTGAGAGTCTGGATAAACTCAACCCAAAAACCACCGAAAACAACCCGCGCGTCGATGACTGGAACGCCCTCATGAAGAAATACCAGGAAGGCATCCCTGGGGCGAAACCGGGGGAGGTTTGGGTCAACTTGAAGGCAGTCAACTAACCATTTTGGATTGGGGATCCGACCGCATCGGCGGACCGATCCCCAATCCAAAAACCACTTATCATATGTTACGATTAGGCATTTTAGGCTTGGGTGAAGGGCGCAGCACCATGTCGGCGGCGTTAGCAAGCCCGAATTATGAACTGGTCCGTATTTGTGATCAGAAGATTGAACTCTGCCAGCAACGGGCCAAGGAGTTCGATTTTCACCAGTTCACGACTAATTACCAGGATTTGCTTGATGATCCGACTATCGACGTCATTGCGATTTATACGCCCGACAAATTCCACGCCGAGCATACAAAACAGGCTCTGCTGCACGGTAAGCACGTGGTTTGCACGAAGCCCTTTATCGATGATCTGTCGAAAGCCAAAGAGCTGATCGATATCAGTGAGCAAACGGGCAAAAAGGTATTCGTGGGCCAGAGTTCGCGCTTTTTCGAGCCGATGAAAAAACAACGCGCCGACTTCGAGAAAGGACTAATCGGCGAACTGATTACGATTGAAGGCTATTACCATGCCGACCATCGCTGGTTTCTCGACAAAGTCTGGTCGCTCGAAAACTCGTTCAAATGGCTGTATGGCGGACTGAGTCACCCCGTCGATTTCATTCGCTGGTACCTGCCCAACATCGAAGAAGTGATGGGCTACGGCATGCTCAGCGCCAACGGCCGGAAGGGTGGCCTCAAAAACGCCGACACCATGCACTTCATTTTCAAGGCTACCGATGGTCGCATCGCCCGGGTGAGTGGCGCGTATACCGGTCCGGTACAGCCCGTAACGCGCGACTCGGAGATGAGCTGCATCCTGCGCGGCACAGAAGGGTGCAGCCAGGCCGACTACATGGATTTGCGGTATGCCGTGACCACCAACACCGGAGAGGAGATCGTACAGACGTGGGAGCATAAGCTGAAGCATTATTTCCGGTTTGAAGGGAAAAGTCACCATGCCGGCGAGTACCAGAATTACCTCGACTACTTTGCCACCTGCCTCGAATCGGGCCAGACGGCTTACCCGGATATTCGGGAAGGAATCGGCACTGTGGCCCTGCTTCAATCGATGGATAAATCATTACAAACCGGCCAGCCGGTGAAGATTCAGGATGTGCTGCGCGAGCATGGCCTGTAGCCCTAATCCCCACCATGACCAACATCACCGACCGCCTAACCGCCCTTGATTATTTTATCGTTCTGGCTTACCTGAGCACACTGGCCATAATCGGGTATCGAGCCAGTGTGCCGAAGAAAGGCGCACCAGACGAAACGCTGTTTCTGGCGAATAAATCGTTGGGGTGGTCGAGTATTGGTTTCAATATGTGGGGCACCAACGTGGGGCCGTCCATGCTGCTGGCCTTTGCCAGTATTGGGTATAGCACCGGAATTGTCGCCATCAATTTCGACTGGTACGCGTTTGTTTTCCTGTTCCTGCTCGCCATCGTTTTCGCACCTAAGTACCTGGCTGCCAACGTATCGACCATGCCTGAGTTCATGGGGCAGCGCTACGGCGAATCCACGCAAACGATTCTGGCCTGGTATGCGCTGATCAAGATCCTGATTTCGTGGCTGTCGCTTGGCCTCTTTGCCGGTGGGTTTCTGGTACGTCAGATTCTCGGTTTTCCCATGTGGCAGTCGGTCATTGTGCTGGTCCTGTTTGCCGGGCTGTTCGCCTACACGGGTGGCCTGAAAGCCATTGCCCGCGTAAACGTATTCCAGATGATTTTGCTCATTGGTGTCTCGCTCACGCTGACCATTTTAGGCATTAATAAAGTGGGGGGACTCGCCGCTGTTTTCCAGAAAGCCCCGGCCGATTACTGGCGTTTAATTCACCCGGCCAGCGACACAAAATACCCCTGGCCCGCCATTCTGCTGGGTTATCCGGTGGCGGCGGTGGCCTTCTTCTGCACCGACCAGGCCATGGTTCAATCGGTGCTGGGTGCGCGAAACCTGGAGGAGGGGCAGCTTGGCGTTAGCTTCATTGGCTGGCTCAAAATCCTGTCGCTTCCCCTGTTTATTCTACCGGGAATCCTCTGCTTCATTCTGTACCCCAACCTGAAAGACCCCGCCGAAGCGTACATGACAATGGTAACGAACCTGTTTCCGCCGGGCATGAACGGACTGGTGATTGTGGTGTTAATCGCGGTCCTGGTCGGCACTATTGGCTCGTCGCTCAATTCGCTGAGTACGGTGTTTACGATGGATGTGTATGCCCGACAGATCAACCCGAACGCCACCAACCAGGAACTGATCAGAATGGGTCGGATTACCGTCGTGGTGGGCTGCCTGTTCGCCGTACTCATGGCGCTGGCCATCGACAGCATCAAGGGGCTGAACCTGTTCGATGTATTCCAGTCGGTGCTTGGGTTCATTGCCCCGCCCCTCTCAGTTGTTTTTCTGCTGACCGTGTTCTGGAAACGTACCAGCCGCAGTGCCGTGAATACCGTATTATCGGCGGGTTCAGCGTTTAGTCTGGGCGTAGGCATCCTGTATTTATGGGTGTTTCCACCCGATAGATATCCCTTCTGGCCGCACTATCTGCTGTTGTCTTTCGCCATTTTCTCGGTGCTGTTAGTCATGGCGGTTCTTATCTCACTGCTTGATCGACATCCGTCTATCTACGTACCTGTCACGAACGTATCCATCATCAAACCCACCCGCCGCGTCTGGATCGCCTGGATTTCGCTCATCATCGTTATGGTAGGTTTGTATTTGGCTTTGCATTGATCACGTAGCACCGAAGCTCCAGCTTCGGTAGTGTAGCTAGTTCAACTACCGAAGCTGGAGCTTCGGTGCTACATGATCCATGAAACCAGTCATCATACTAATAGCCTGTCTTTTAACCACGTCAACAATCCAGGCTCAGCCACCAGTCAACCACTCACTAATGCTGTGGTACAGGCAACCGGCTAAACAATGGGTGGAGGCGTTGCCGATTGGTAACGGCCGGTTGGGCGGCATGGTGTTCGGGGGCGTTGAGAATGACCATATTCAGTTCAACGAAGCAACGCTCTGGACGGGCGAACCACGCGAATACCAACGCGAAGGGGCCGCGCAGTACCTGCCCAACATTCGACGGTTGCTGGCCGAAGGGAAACAGGCAGAGGCCGAAGTCCTGGCACAGGCGAACTTTATGGGTCGGCAAACAAACGAGGCGAATTATGTGCCACAAAAAGAAGCCTGGTTTGCTAAGGTCCGTAAGCTAGCCGATGCAACCGTCAGCCCGGCGGCGGTCGCGTTTGAGGAACGTACCTGGAAAACGATGGCCGTACCAACTGCCGACGGATGGGAACGAACAGGGCTGGAAGGGCTTGACGGGGCCGTTTGGTTCCGCACGTCGTTCGACCTCCCGCAAGCCTGGGCCGGGAAAGACGTGGTGCTTGACCTGGGGCGTATCCGCGATCAGGATTTCACGTACCTGAACGGCAAACTGGTGGGTACATCGGAAGGCATTGCCAAAAATCGGCGCTACACCATCCCGGCGGCTCACCTCCGCGTTGGCACGAATCAGGTCGCCATTCAGGTCATCAACCTGTTCGACAAAGGTGGTTTTATTGGCGTCAAAACAAATCAACCCACGTTTGTCGTCTACCCCGACGGGCAGAAACCGGCAGATGGTGTTCCGTTGAAACAGCCGTTCCGCTACTGGATCCAGGACGATGATCCGCCGGCTTCGCCTCGTTACCAGGCTGATTACCAACCCTTCGGTGATCTATGGCTCCGGTTTAACGGGCAAGGCCAGGCTACGAATTACCGGCGTGAACTGGCTATATCAACGGCCATTTCCCGCGTAACGTACCTGGCCAGCGGCGTACACTTTACGCGCGAATACCTCGCCAGTGCCCCCGGCCAGGCAATCGCCATTCACCTGACTGCCGACAAACCGGGCAAGATCACCTTTGACGCCACACTGGATAGTCCACATAAAGCCTATAGTGTCCGAAAAGTGGATAAGCAGACGATTGCGCTCTCTGTTCAGGTACGAAATGGTGCGTTGCGGGGAGAAAGTATGCTGCATATTCAAACGCAAAAAGGTCAGATAACCGTGTCGGGTGATAAACTAGTCATCTCAGGTGCCGACGAAGCTACCCTATATCTGACAGCGGGCACCAACTTCAAAAGCTATAAAGACGTATCCGGCGACCCGGCCGTGCTGAGTCAGCGGCCGTTACAGATGCTACGTACCCAGCGATTCGACGCTAGTAGGGCCGCCCACATAAGAGAGTATCAAGCGTATTTCAATACGCTCTCGCTCGACTTGGGGCATTCGGCCAGCGAACAACTGCCCACCGATGTGCGATTACAGCAATTCGAGAAAGCGGCGGACCCATCGCTGCTTTCGCTTTACCTGCAATACGGGCGGTACCTGCTACTTTCCGCTTCACGGCCGGGCCGCAACGGCGTACTGGCACAGCCTGCCAATTTACAGGGTATCTGGAACGACCTGCTCACACCACCCTGGGGCAGCAAATACACCACGAATATTAATCTGGAAATGAATTACTGGCCGGCCGAAATGCTGAACCTGTCCGCCTGCCATGAGCCTATGTTTCAGGCGATTGAGGAAATAGCTGAGTCGGGACGCAAAACGGCCAAAGCGCATTATAATGCCCGTGGCTGGGTGCTGCATCACAACACCGATCTGTGGCACGGCACAGCCCCGATCAACGCCTCGAATCACGGCATCTGGGTAGGCGGCGGCGCGTGGGTAGCACATCACCTCTGGGATCATTACCGCTACACGCAGGATCAGGCTTTTCTGAAAAATAGGGCTTATCCGATCATGAAAGAGGCCGCCCGCTTTTTCGTGGATTTTCTGGTGAAAGATCCAAAAACGGGCTGGCTCATCAGCACACCGTCCAACTCGCCCGAACATGGTGGGCTGGTGGCCGGGCCGACCATGGATCATCAGCTCATTCGCGATCTGTTTAAGAATTGTATCGCCGCCAGTGAAACGCTTGGTACCGATGCTGCCCTCCGCGATACGCTCCAAACGATGTACCCGCAGATTGCCCCGAACCAGATCGGCAAACATGGTCAGTTGCAGGAATGGCTACCGGATAGCGACGATCCTAAAGACACGCACCGGCACGTGTCGCACCTCTGGGGCGTTCACCCCGGCACCGACATCACCTGGGACGACACGCCCGATTTAATGAAAGCCGCCCGCCAGTCGCTGCTGGAACGGGGCGACGAAGGAACGGGCTGGAGTCTGGCCTGGAAAATCAATTTCTGGGCCAGATTTCGGGATGGCGATCATGCGTATACCATGCTCAAACTCCTGTTCCGGCCCGCCATTTCGCCGGAAGGTCTTACGGGTGGTGGCTCCTACCCCAACCTCTTCGATGCTCATCCCCCCTTTCAGATCGACGGCAATTTTGGCGGGGCCAGCGGCATTGCCGAAATGCTGTTACAAAGTCAGGGGAAAACCATCGATCTGCTCCCGGCGCTACCTGCCGCCCTGCCAACGGGACACATCAATGGCCTCTGTGCCGCAGGCGGTTTTGTCCTGAACATCCGCTGGCAAAATGGCAAGTTGGCGGGTGTTGATGTTACCTCTAAAGCGGGGCAGCCCTGTACGCTTCGCTATGGCGGAAAGCAGGTACGTATTACTACTGCAGCAGGGAATACGTACCGGTTTGACGGAGAGTTGCAGGTGTTGTAATAGCGAATTCTCACAAACTATTTCGCTAACGTACCTGCGACGATTTTGTCATCCCGACGTGAGGAGCGGTCCGCCGTTGCGGGATGACAAAAAACAACAATCAATCTGCCACAAGCCAACATGAAAATCCTTTTTTGTCTCTTCCTTTTCATCAACATCTGTGCGGCCCAGTCAACGCTGCGGCAGGTTATTTCGCTGGATACGGGCTGGCGGACGGTTGCTGGCGATAAGCAGCAGGAAAACCTGAATTTTGAGCAAACAGCATTCGTAGAGAAGAGCTGGAAATCAGTTGACGTACCCCACAACTGGGACGATTATGACGGGTATCGCCGCCTGACGCATGGCAATCGGCACGGGTATGCCTGGTATCGTAAAACGTTCGCGGTGCGCCCTCAGCCTGCGGGGAAACGGTATTTTCTTTTCTTCGAGGGCGTTGGCTCCTACGCCACGGTCTGGCTGAACGGGCAACCAGTAGGCACGCATGCGGGTGGACGTACAACGTTTACGCTCGATGTGACGAACGCAATTAAGCTGGATAAGCAACCCAACCTGCTGGCTGTTCGCGCCGACCATCCGGCCCTGATCACCGACCTGCCCTGGGTGTGTGGCGGCTGTTCTGATGATCGGGGGTTCTCGGAAGGCTCACAGCCGATGGGCATTTTCAGGCCGGTACACCTGCTCATCACCGATCCGGTACGTATCCAACCGTTTGGCGTTCATGTCTGGAACGATTCGACCACAACGGCGGCCAAAGCGCCGTTGTATCTGGAGACGGAGATCAAAAACTATGGGGCTCAGGTACGTTCCGTAACACTCGTCAGCCGACTTGTCGACAAGCGGGGCAAACCGGTTTTTGAGCAGACGAATAACACAACCATTCAGCCGGGTCAGCTAGTCCTGATTCGGCAGGAACCCCCGGTTGTAGTGAATCCGAGGTTATGGTCAGTCGAGAATCCGTATCTGTACACGCTTGTCTCGGAGGTAATTGAAAACGGGAAGTCCATCGACCGGCATATAACGCCCTACGGCATTCGCTGGATAAACTGGCAGCTTGGAAAAGTGCCCGGTGAGAATCGGTTTCTGCTCAACGGAAAACCCGTTTTCATCAATGGTATTGCCGAGTATGAGCACCTGCTGGGCAAGAGTCACGCGTTCAGCAGCGAGCAGATCCGGTCGCGGGTACAGCAGATCAAAGCCGCCGGCTTCAACGCCTTTCGGGATGCCCACCAGCCACATAACCTGCGGTACCAGACCGCCTGGGATTCGCTCGGTATCCTGTGGTGGACGCAGCTTTCTGCCCACGTCTGGTACGACACACCCGCCTTCCGGCAGAACTTCAAAACACTGCTGACCGAATGGGTACGTGAACGGCGCAACAACCCGTCGGTGGTGCTGTGGGGCCTGCAAAACGAAAGCAAACTGCCTGCCGACTTTGCCCGGGAATGCACGCAGCTCATCCGGCAACTTGATCCCACGGCCTCGTCGCAACGAAAGGTAACGACCTGCAACGGCGGTGCCGGCACCGACTGGGACGTCCCCCAGAACTGGACAGGCACCTATGGCGGCGACCCGGCTACCTACGCCGACGATGTGAAACGACAGGTACTGATTGGCGAGTATGGGGCCTGGCGAACAGCAGATCTGCATACCGAAGGGCCGTTTCGGGCCAATGGCGTGCTGAGCGAAGACCGTATGACGCAGCTCATGGAAACGAAGATCAGGCTGGCCGAGTCGGTGCGCGACCATACCGCCGGCCAGTTTTTCTGGCTATTCACCTCACACGACAACCCTGGCCGGGTGCAGGGCGGCGAGGGACTCCGCGAACTGGATCGTATTGGGCCGGTAAACTACAAGGGATTATTGACACCCTGGGAAGAGCCTCTCGACGCGTATTATATGTTTCGGGCCAATTACGCCGACAAGCACAACGAGCCGATGGTATACATTGTCTCGCATACCTGGCCCGACCGCTGGATTGCGCCCGGCCTGAAAGATAGTCTCACGGTCTATTCCAATTGCGACGAGGTAGACCTGTTCAACGATGTGCGTACCCTGTCGCTCGGGAAACGTACCCGGCAGGGCATCGGCACCCATTTTCAGTGGGATAACGTACCTATCCAGTACAACGTCCTGTATGCGGTTGGGTACGTTAATGGCCGCGAGGTGGCGCGCGATTATATCGTCTTGAATCACCTGCCCAGAGCACCCCATTTTGACCAGTTCCTGGCTGGCAGCAAACCAATTACCGCTTCGCGGCCTGCCTACAACTATGTATATCGGGTCAATTGCGGCGGGCCAGACTACACGGACAAACAGGGCAATACCTGGATGGCGGACCGCCCACGCAGCACCACCGCCACCTGGGGGTCTACCTCGTGGACGAATGATTTTCCCAGTCTACCAGCCTTCTTCGCCAGCCAGCGACGTACCCACGATCCCATTCGGGGCACGACCGACTGGCCACTCTTCCAGACCTTCCGCTACGGGCGCGAGAAGCTACGCTACGCCTTTCCCGTTCCAGACGGCACCTACCGGGTTGAACTGTATTTCACCGAACCCTGGCTGGGTACGGGCGGTGGCCTCGATTGCACCGGCTGGCGGCTTTTTGATGTAGCCGTGAATGGGAAAACGGTGCTCAAGGATCTGGATATCTGGAAGGAGGCCGGTCATGACGGAGCGTTGAAGAAAGTGGTTGACGCGCAGGTTACCGGCGGACAGCTAGTGATTTCCTTTCCGCACGTGGCCGCTGGCCAGGCCGTTATCTCAGGCATCGCTATTGCTACAGCCAACCAACATACGAAGCCAGCACCAGGACCAAACCCCTTAATTACCAGGCTGGAAGTGGCCAATAGCACAGCCAACTGGTCGGTGCAGACCTGGCTTGATACGGGCGACAAGCCATATGCCGATGACCCGACCGCTTTCCGCAGCTTGCCCGCTACCCTCTACGGTGCCGAATGGCTTCGCGGGCCTAAAAGCGCCGCCAACGTACCCAGCTTCACCGTTTCGGAACAGGCCGATGTGTTTGTTGGGCTGCATAGCTCTGCCGGTGCCAGACCGGCTTGGCTGGCTCGTTTCGAAGACACTAAGACGGGCATCGAGAATGGGCAGGGAGAGACATTCCGGGTATACCGTAACCGATACGATAAAGGCGCAACGGTGCGGTTGGGTGACCCCGGTAGCGTTGAGTCAGGTACGGTCAGCCCGTTCACTGTGATGGTGACGCCAGTCAGCACGATTGAGCCGGCCTATGACCTTAAGCCAGCCACCACCTACACCATTACAGCCTCGCGATTATCGGGCCCGGGTATCGAGACAGACAGTCTGAACGACCGGCCTGTAGCAACGATCAAAAAACCAGCTGGCGGCACCCTCGACTGGACCCTAACGACCGGCGTTGCCGACACCTATTCGCTGACGATCCGGTACGCCAATCCGACGACGAGACCGCTAAAGGCCAGAGTGGAATTGCTATTGGCCGATGGTACCCGGATTACTGAGGAAACGCTGGAGTTCGCCCCTTCGCGCCCCGGCAAATGGAACCTGCTCACGACCTCGACCGGCACGATGATCAACGCCGGCACCTACACCCTTCGGCTGACTGCCCTTGATGCCCGGCAGTTAAGCCTTTACCAGTTGATTGTGCAATGACACGTACTGTATCCCCGCTCGTAGAACTATTCGCTCGTCGGGCAATTAATGACCGGCCAGACAACGGACTACCGGCTAATAAATTTCGCCCTATCCAGTAAGGCTATCTGGTTACTCAGGTCCGATAATCTGCTCTAAAGACATAGATAAATCTTCGGTCCATATCAGATGTTTACAGCCATTTTGAAGCGGTACGCCGCTGTTTACAGCCTACTTGGTTGGTTAGGAGTTCAAACGCCCACCTTCGGCTTATCCCCGCTATCGCTACCCGCGAGCACCATTGATAAGTCGACAAAATACAACCCGGCCACTACGCCACCACTGGCTGCAATTACTTCGCCTAAGCTGTCGGGGCCTGCCTCTGTTTCCGTAATCGACCCTGCTAAGTGTTACCGGCTGGTGTCTCGCCTGAGCGGTAAGGTGGTGGAAGTAGATGGCGCTTCGGCCAACGACGGGGCGCCCCTCCGCCAGCGTACCGACGCCAACCAGCTGGCCCAGGGCTGGCAACTGACCCCCGCCGAGGCGGGCTACTACCGCCTTTCGGTGCTCCACAACCAGAAGGGCATCCAGGTGAACAACGCCTCCACGGCCGAGAGCGCCCCCCTGGAGCAGTGGACCTACTGGGGCGGTAGCCACCAGCAGTGGGCCCTGCAGCGCAACGCCGAAGGCTACTACACCTTGAGCAACCGCAACTCGGGCAAGGCCATGACCGTGCGCAGTGCCAGCACGGCCGAGGGGGCCGACATCATCCAGCAGGCCCTGGGTACGGGCCAGCACCAGCAGTGGAGCATCGAAGAACGAAGCTGTACGACCACGCCAACGACCAACCGGCCACCCGTCGTGATAGCCACCTCTACGTCATTGACAGGCACTTCTCCGCTGAGCGTGACTTTCACCGCCAATAAATCGTATGATCCCGACGGCGACCCGATCGCCTACGAATGGGACTTTGGTGATGAGACCAGCTTTTCCACAGAGGCCAATCCGGTGAAGGTGTTTACGGCAAAGCCCGGGAAGTCGGGCGTTGGTCTCATTCTTCGCTATACCGTTCGACTAACGGTCATCGACAGTAAAGGGCTGAGAAGTGCTGTGCAGACCTTTGATGCATCGCTCAATAATAACCCACCGACCGTTCGGATCACCAATCCGGTCACCAACGCCAAATACAGTCTCGATAAAACGACCAGCTATACCCTGGCTGCGACGGTTACCGGCAATGGAATCGCTTCCCAAATCTGGCAGGTAAAACTACGTCGCACTGCCAGTGAGCAACTGGTAAAAACCACGTCGGGAGCCAATCCCGCCATCGATATTTCACCGGTAGGCTGTGATGGCACGAATCCGTACTACCTGATTGCCGTAAAAGTGACCGATGCTGCCGGACAGTCTGCGCAGGACTCCGTCAAGATTTATCCCGACTGTACCACGCCCAGCCTGGCAGTGACTAACCTGACAGCCACCCCATTCAACTACGTCAACACGGTGCAATTGAACTGGACCAACCCCGTGATTCCATTCGATGACGTGCTGGTAGTGGGCAAGGCCGGTGCCGGCTTTACCGATATTCCTCTCGATCCGCTCTACACGGCCAACGCAAGCTTCACGGGCAACGGCTCTGCCCTGTACGGAGGCAAGGTGCTCTACCAGGGCACAGGTACGTCGGTAAATGTGACCGACCTGACAGGCGGTCAGAAATACTACTTCCGGGTATTCACCCGCAAAGGCAACGGCTGGAACGGTGGCGTGGAAATCAGCGCTACCCCGGCAACATCAAACCGTGCCCCTGTAGTGGTAGCCACCTCTACCTCGCTAACGGGCAGTTCACCGCTGAGCGTGACCTTTACCGGCAACAGATCATCTGACCCTGATGGTGACCCCATCACCTATCAGTGGGACTTTGGCGATGGCAGTTTTTCCACAGACGCCAATCCGGTGAAGGTCTTCACCATTCAGCCAGGGCGCCAGGGGGTCCCTCAAACCAGCTACAGCGTGAAGCTGACCGTGTCGGACAACAGGGGAGGCATCGCTAGCAGCCAGTCGTTGCTGGTCTCGCTGCGTTCTGCCAGCACCACAACCATTGATCCCAATAAGTGTTACCGGCTGGTGTCTCGCCTGAGCGGTAAGGTGGTGGGCGTCGAGGGCAGCGCACCCGACGACGGGGCCCCTCTCCGCCAGCGTACCGACGCCAACCAGCTGGCCCAGGGCTGGCAACTGACCCCCGCCGAGGCGGGCTACTACCGCCTTTCGGTGCTCCACAACCAGAAGGGCATCCAGGTGAACAACGCCTCCACGGCCGAGAGCGCCCCCCTGGAGCAGTGGACCTACTGGGGCGGTAGCCACCAGCAGTGGGCCCTGCAGCGCAACGCCGAAGGCTACTACACCTTGAGCAACCGCAACTCGGGCAAGGCCATGACCGTGCGCAGTGCCAGCACGGCCGAGGGGGCCGACATCGTCCAGCAGGCCCTGGGTACGGGCCAGCACCAGCAGTGGAGCATCGAAGAACGAGGTTGTACGACCGGTGGGCGCGTAGGCGTTGCTGAACCGGGCATGGCGTTCAGCCTGTGGCCAAACCCGGCAAATGACCATGTATTGATCGATCTGAGTCCGGCGGCGGGTAAACCCGTTGGCTTGCAGGTAAACGACTTACTGGGCCGTCCGCTCCAGCAAACGCAGCTCGAGGTGGCTCCAGCAGCGCCTTACCGTTACCAGACAGACCAGTTACCAAACGGATTATACCTGATCCAACTTACGCCCACCGGGCAATTACCAACCACACTAAAGCTGTTGATTCAGCGATAGGCGCTTCTCTGGTATAACCTACCGTGATCTACGAACGAAGCCAGGGGTCCAGTACTGACACGTGTCAGTTCTGGACCCCTGGCTTCGTTATGTACGGAATGATTCATCCCGACTCAGGGTAGGCATCTCAATTCGATACCAACTACGCTGGCTGCTTAGCCATGCCGCCGTCAGGTTTCAGTATGAGCCGTGTGCCTGTCTCTGATAGGCTTCAACGTTGGCGAGACTTATCAGGCCCCTACGCCAACGCCACCATCGCCTTGATGACGCCATTCGCCGGGTCGAGCCAGCTGGCGAAGGTATCGGCAACCTGATCGAAGGCTACGCGGTGGGTGATGTAGGTGGTTGGGTCGATCAGCCCTTTTTTCAGGCAGGCAATGACATGCTCGAAATCCTGCCGGGTGGCGTTGCGGCTGCTCATGAGCGTGGCTTCCCGCTTATGAAAGTCGGGGTGACTGAATGCGATCTCACCTTTCTGAAGTCCGACGAGGACGTACCTGGCTCCGTGGGCCATGTACCGAAAGCTGTTGTTGATCGCTTTCAAACTGCCGGTGGCATCCATGACCACCGTCGGCATATCGCCGCTGGTAATCGCCTGAAGCTGCTCCAGCACATCGGGCGATAGGGCATTGATCGTATGCGTTACGCCCAGCTTTTCCCGGCAAAAGGCCAGCCTTCCTTCATTGATATCCAGCGCAATGACAGTGCCCCCCGCAATGCGGGCAAACTCCATGATGCCTAAGCCAATGGGACCGGCCCCAATGACCAGTACATACTCCCCAGGCTGTATGTTTGCCCGCCGAACGCCGTGGGCACCAATCGCCAGTGGTTCCACCAGCGCCAGTTCATCAACACCCAGCCCGTCGCCGTGAACGAGTGAATAAATCGGCACCGAGAGATAATCGACCATGCCGCCATCGATGTGTACGCCGCTTACCTGAAGCTGCGTGCAGCAATTGGGTTTCCCCGACCGGCAGGCTATACAATGCCCACAGTTGAAATAAGGAATAAAGGTAACCAGCTCCCCCGGAGTGAAATCTGACGCCCCATTGGCTTCTACCAGCTCGCCGGCCAGTTCATGCCCCAGAATTCGGGGATATGAGAAGAACGGCTGGGTGCCTTCATAAGCATGCAGGTCGGTTCCGCAGATGCCAATACGTTTGATTCGAATAATGGCCCGTTCAGGTGCCGACTCGGGCATACTGCCTTGCTGATAGGCAAATACGCCGGGGGTTGTGCAAACTAAGGTTTTCATAGCCAGAGCAAGGTAGTTGTAAAAACTGCCGGAACATTCACCCGGGCAACAAAACCCACGTGAACATCCCGGCAGTATACACTACGAGAAGCAATCTATTTTAAAGGGTCAAACGTGCCGCCCCAGGTGTTGTTCTGAATGATTTTGGGGTTGTTATCAATGGCCGTTTGCGGAATAGCGAAGAAGTAATACTCTGGTTTCCAGTTGATCGCGTACTTCGTATCAAGCTGCTTGAAGACCAGCGTAAAGTAGTTGGTGTAGGCCAGATCCAGGCTCACGTTATCGCGGGTGGTGGCAAAATCGGCCGGCACACCCGTTGTCTTCAGGTTGATCGTCACACCAGTGCGGCGGGTACCGTTCAGCGTTTTTTCGATCAGTTTCCAGCGGCGAAGATCCCAGAAACGCTTGCCTTCGAAAGCAAATTCAATCTGGCGCTCCAGCAGAATGGCCGCAAACAGTTCATCGCGGGTCATCGCGGCTTTTAGGCCATATAGCCCGTCGGTGCCTGCTTCGAGCCCCGCCCGTTTCCGAATAGCTTTCAGTTGGGTGTAGGCGTCGTCGAGTTTGTTGATGCCTACTGCGCTTTCGGCCAGGTTCAACAGCACTTCTGCAAAGCGAATCTCGATCCAGTCGGTACCAGAATACTGCACATCACCGATGGCGGCCGTTGGGTTGATCGCTTTCCGGGCATAAAAACCGGTGTTGCTGGCTTTCGCTTCTACCGTTTTACCACCCGCAAAATACGTCCAGACTTTATTGGCGGTATTGCCGTTCAGCGGCCAGGTTACGCCGTTATAAGCGATCGTTTTGTCGAAACGGGGATCACGGTTTTTGTAGAAGAGCTGGTCGGTGTACGCGTACTTCGTCGACTCGCCGGGTTTCTTGCCATCCAGCATCGGGAAGGCCTTCACCATCTCCCACGAAGGCTGGTTAGAGCCTCCACCAGTTCCGTTGTACGACGGACGGGTCGCATTGTCATAGCCATTATTCTTCTTCGTCTGGTCGCCCGTCGACGTGTTATAACCCGTCAGGAATACGGCTTCAGGGTTGTTTACTTCCTGGAACCAAAGCTGGTCGAACGACGCGTGCAGTCCGTAGCCGTTGGCCGTTAGCAGGTCATACGCCTGTTTATTGGCGTCGTAGGCAGCCTGCCATTTCGCCTGGTCGTCAGACGGGTTAAACTGTGGACTGGCGGCCGTCATGAGCACTCGCCCTTTCAACGCGGCGGCGGCTCCTTTCGTGATCCGTCCCCAATCGGCCGACGATGCCCATTTTCCTGGCACCGACGCAATGGTTGAGTCGAGGTCTTTTACGATCTGGGCAAACGATTCGGCGGTTGTGTTTCTGGGCAGGAACGCTACGCCCCGGGCTTCGTCGCCCACGGCGGCCAGCGGCGTTAACACCAGCGGAACGCCGCCATACAGCCGAACGAGGTCAAAATACCGCCAGGCGCGAAAAAACTGGGCCTGCCCTCTCAGCTTGTTTTTGGTCGCCGCAGGGAGTGAACCGTTCTTCACATCGTTCAGGAACATATTGATGACCCTGATTTTACCGTAGTTGTTGGTGGCGCTGAGGGCGGTGCCAAAATCAGCTACTTCATTAACCAGCAGTGTTCCTTCCAGTAGCTTGCTTTCACCGAACGATTCGTCCGTCAGGTTGGTCACGCTGGGTGTACTTGGCCCAAGCGTGGCAATGCCAGTTGGCAGGTTCTGGTCGTAGATATAATCCAGGTTCATCTGGGAGAGGGTCGAATCTTTAAAGATCAGATCACCACTGGTTGAACTCAGATCGGTTTTGTCGAGCACGTCCTTGCAGCTTGTCAGGGCAAGGGTGGCGCAACAGACGGCGAGGAATTTATAGGCGAATTTCATTAGAGCTGACGGGGAATTACAGGCCAAGATTTAAGCCCAGTGAGAACGAACGCAACACAGGGTATGCGTCATATGTGCCAGAATACGATTTGTAGCTGTACGGATTATAGAGGTTGAGCGGGTTGGTAGCGACCATATACACCCGGATATTGCTCAGCCCTACTTTAGTAGCCAAACGTGCAGGCAGCCCGTACGACACGTTCACATTCCGAACAGACGCCTGGGTTGAGCTACGGAACCAGAATTGCGAATCAACCGTGTAGGTGTCTTTGTAATAGGGGCTTGGGTACGTTGCGTTTGGGTTCTCAGGCGTCCAGTGATCAGCCCAGAACTGGGGGCGGTTGGCGGTCAGCGTTGCCTGCGACCGGGCAGTACCTTCTACGGCATCCTGCCCGCCAAAGGAACCGCTGATAACCGCTGCTACCGACAGGCTTCTGTACGAAGCGCTGAAGTTGAAGCCAAACCCGTAGTGATTGCTCGCTTTCGCCGTCAGGTACTGTAGATCATCGGTGGTAATTTTTCCGTCGGGGGCGGTGTACTGGCCCGATGCGTCTTTGGGGCCCCGAATGTCTTCGTAATACAGCATCCCCGGTTTCGGCACCGCGCCAAACAGCGTATAGCCTGGGTGAGTGGTCAGGTAGGCTTCTACGTCCTGCTGCGTTCTGAACATGCCCAGGTAGTTGTAGCCTTTGTAGCCCATATCCGACGAGCGGCCGGTTGGGTCTTCGTAGGTACCGATCTTGCCTTTATCGACGTCGATCTTGATCTGCTTGTTATCGCTCCAGGTGAAGAACGTATTCACTTTGTATGACCAGTCGCTGCCAATCTTCGCGTTCCAGCCCAGGGAGATTTCAGTCCCGAAGCCATCGACCGTGGCGTAGTTCTCAGAAGGCAGCGTAGCCCCAACCAGCAGTGGCACCGACGAGGTCAATGCCGTCAGCATGTTATACCGGTGATCATAGAACGCATCCATCGTGAAGGAGAGGCGGTTCCGCAGAAACTGAGCATCGATACCGATGTTGTATTTCGTGTTATCATCCCAGCGGGCCTGCCGGTTGGCCATGGCGTTGTTGGGCGACACGATCAGGGGGCGGTCGGCATTACCACCGAACACAGCGCCTTTACCGGTCTGGATCGAGTAGCTCGTCAGCCAGTTATAGGCTTTGGTCGCATCACCGCCCAGAAAGCCCAGCGAACCACGCAGTTTCAGGAGGTCGACCCAACGGACATTGTCTTTGAAGAAAGGCTCTTCGGATATCACCCAGCCAGCCGAGAACGACGGGAACAGGCCCCAACGCAGCTCAGGCGCAAACTTGGTCGATGCATCGTAGCGAACCGCCGCCTCGAAGAGGTATTTGTTGGCGTAGTTGTAATTGAAACGACCGGCATATGACAGAAAACCCGCCTCTGTTTCCGTCTCAGAAGTCGTTTGCGTGCCAATGGCATAACGCATGTTATCGAGTCCGCCGATGATGACGCCCTCGGCCATAGCCGCTACGTTATCTGAATGAGTCTCTGACTGTTCAAAGAAGGCGATCGCCGAAATCTGGTGCTTCCCGAACTGCCGGTCGTAGTTCAGATAGCCATTCAACTGGTACGAATCAATGTAGCCTGGATTTACCCGTACCCGGTCACCGTTGTTGAGCGTGACCATTTTCAGCACATCACCGCCGTAGATGTGTTTGTGGTCGCCCAGCATCGAAAAGCTATACACGTTGTATTTGGTACCGTATTGCTTCCCATACGAGTTATCAAACGTACGGCCATACAGGGCTCTGGCTTTCAGTCCTTTGATGCCAGGGATCGTATATTCCAGGCTGGCCGTTACGTTGAGCCCCGTCGATTTTGTCTGCGTGTAGTTGTCTGAGTTCTGTACCTCAAAGAAATGAAAGGCATCGACCGTGTTCACGTTGCTGGCATTTGACAGCAATACAGGCAGGCCATTCACGTACGGTGGATTGAACTGGGGCGTATACAGCAAACTTTTCATGTCGTTCTCTGCGTTCTCGCCACCCTGTTTCAGGTAATACATCCGCTTGTCGCCAATGAAACTGCTCACCGATAAGGCCGCCTTCAGGTTACGGGTAACCTGCATGTCGGCACTGGCCCGAAACGTCCACTTGCCGGTGTTGATATTGTCGAAGTTGGCATCCTGCGCGTTGTAGGAAGCTCCTGCGAAATAGGTTGCCTTATCGTTCCCACCGCTTACGTTCAGCGCGTGGCGCTGCACTGTCGATGGTTTCCAGGCGGTACGCAGCCAGTTGGTATTGTTTGCCTGGAAATAGGCCAGTTCGTCGGGCGTGTAAATGAGCGGGTCGGTGGCCGGCTTGCCGGCGGCGTAGTTCAGGTCGTTCAGGTACGTGGCCTGCTCGTAGCCATTCATCATGGTCGGCAGCGTGGCGGTAGACGTACCCGTTGAGCCACTGTAGCTGAATTTAGGGGCGCCGGCTTTGCCCCGTTTTGTAGTGAGCACCACGACACCCTGGTTCGACCGGGCCCCATAAATGGCAGCCGCAGCGTCTTTCAGCACCGAAATGGCTTCTACCTCCGAAACGTCCAGCGCATTGAAATCATCTTCCGACCGTACCACATTGTCGATCACATACAGCGGACGCAGCGTACCACCATCTTTCGACAGAATCACCGGATTGCGAACGGTGATCTGCGCGTTTTCGCCGGGGCGGCTGGTTCCGCCCGATACGCCCACACCCGGCAACTGCCCAACCAGCACCGCCGACAGGTTATTGACGGGCAGATCCTGCACCGCTTTCATGTCTACGGAAGCTACGGCACCGGTGAGGCTGATTTTCTTCTGGGTCCCGTAGCCAACGACCACGACTTCGTTCAGTGCTGCGGCATCTTCTTCCATCGTGACAGCCAACACGACCTGCCCCTTTACTGGCACTTCCTGCGTTTTGAATCCGATATAGCTAAAGATCAGGGTTTCGTTACCCGTAGGCAGATTCAGTCGAAACGTACCTTTTACGTCACTGATCGTTCCGGTTTTCGTCCCTTTTATCAGGACGTTTACGCCCGGAATTGGCTCGCCATTTGCGTCTTTCACGGTGCCGGTGATGTTCTCCAGGGGGGCTTTCCCCTTCGCGGCGGGTATACCCGTAAACCGACTGCCTGTTTCTGCGTAACAGACCGCTTCGGTGAGTCCGCCCAGGACCAGTATACAAACCAGTTTTAGCGTGCTGGTAAGCAGTTTTTGTGTTCGTAAAGGCGCTATCATGCGTGTTTGATTAAGGTAAATTTTGAGCTAATAGTGAGGTTAATTTATGCGTGAAATCAGCCTGTGCCGACGCAGATTATAGGCATTTCGGCCGCTTATTTTTTGGCCTTTTTCGCTTCGTCAGCAATGCGTTCTTCCCATTCTTTGCTGGCTTTTTTCATATCAATACCAGCGGCAGAGAGGTAATTATTTATACGGCCTTTGTATTTGCCGAACAAGGCATGTTTTTTCTCTGACGTTCCTTCGTCCATCGCTCGTTCGCGGGCTTCAACCAGGTACGTTAATATCTGCGCTTTCTGATCGTCGGTCAGGTTGGGCAGCATGGCCAGATATCCATTGTACGTAATGGGAACAACGCCGTAGGTCATGCCATTTTTGACCAGGTCAATCTGAGGGGATGCTATATCCTGGGCAAGCGCTGCCAGATACGCTGCGTGTAGCGCCGTTAGCTTTTGGGCGGTCTCCTTTTCCACCGTTTCTTTTTGAGCGGCATCGGTCAGACCCGTCAGAGCTGCTTTATGCGCCTCATGTAGGGCGTTCAGGCTTCGGTATTGTTGTGCGATCTTTTCCTGAACGCGAGTCGCCACCTGCGGGTCTGTCAGGCCAAGGGTAGCGACAATCTTCGACGCCCGCTCATTAACCACCCGTGTATACGCTGCTTCCTTACCCTCAGCAGCCTGGTCCTGCGCATAAGCCGTACCCCCAAGGCAGGTTAGTAAGCTGGCAACGAAGAGGGTTTTACGTAACGTGTACATGATAAGTGGCTGATAATAGTGACGTTGAAGAGGCCTGTCGGTACGGTATGGCTGCGAAAAATCAGTAGAGAAATGCCTGTCACCGGCTGGTCGATCGCATAATGAAATAGTACTTTTCTATAAACTTAGACAAAAATATAGTACATTTTCTAGCTATAAGTGCATTTTTTTGCCAACTTATTATAGGAAATTATCATAGAAGAAATATGAATTGTCCATATTCCTTCGTTTCTTGCAGTGAGTGGTTGGCCTTGACTTAGTACAGCCTGTAGATCAACCGATGTATCTTTTACCAGGGCAAGCCGGAAAGGCCTCATAAGATCGTACAAAGCCGGGGCAGTAGGCCAGCAGCCCAGGCCACTTATAGCCAGGTGTACTTGTTTATTACCATGAAACCATTATTTCGAAAAGTAACCGCCAATCCGGAGAGCTCCTACACCGTCAGGCACGACGTGCTCCCCCATTTTAAGAACATCTGGCATTACCATCCCGAACTAGAATTGCATTACACGGTCAAGGGAGAAGGGGTACGGTTTATTGGCGATAAGATCAGTAATTTTTCCCCCGGCGAAATTGTCCTCGTGGGGGAAAATTTACCGCATACCTGGCGGAGTAATGAAGAATATTTTTCCAACGACCAATCGTTGCATATCGAGGTGATTGTTATTCAATTTTTACCCGATTGCCTGGGCGACTATTTACTCAAGCTACCCGAAGCCTACCTGCTGCCAAAGCTATTCGAGAAGGCCAAAAGCGGCATGGTGCTTCATGGAAAAACCAACGAAAAATTAGCCGATCTAATGCGTCGGGCGGTAGAAGCCACTAACCTCGACAAAATCATCAGTCTGCTCTCTATTTTAAAGACGCTTGCTGAAACAGACGAATACGAAATGATCGTGAACGGCCGGGCCGTTTTTTACCAGTCGAACGAGACCGATTCGCTCCGGTTAAATAATGTGTGCAGCTACACGCTGGAGAACTACAAAAAAGATATCACGCTCGACGAAATTTCGTCGATCAGTAACCTGAGTGTTACCTCGTTTTGTCGGTATTTTAAACTGATGACCAATAAAACGTATTACGATTTCCTCATCGAAATACGCATCAGCCACGCCTGTCGGGCCCTGATTGACGATAAAACACCGACTGAAGTGATCTGCTTCGATTGTGGCTTCAACAATGTCTCGAACTTCTACCGCCACTTCAAGAAAGTAACCGGCCTGACTCCGCTGGAATACAAACGGCAGTACCTGAAAAAAGGCAAGTAACGCGGGTGTCTTCCCTTGTCATAGCACCATGCTGAGTTCCAGCTCGTCCTGCAATTGCGTATAGTCGGCAAACAAAGCAGCTATTTTCCGGGCCATGGCGGGTGTGAACGTACCTACCAAACGGCGGGTGAACGTTGTCATCCCGAACCCGCGTAACTGCATGAAGTACTTCGACACGATCGGATACACGTGGTGCATCACGTCCATGTTATCGATCATAAACTGCTGAACGCGAGCTACTTCGTTTTGCATCATATGATCGTCATAATGGTCACATAACCAGACTATTAACTCGGGGAAATAATTACCCTGAATACACGACAGCCCGGCCGAACCGGCTTTCAACGAGTCGACGGCGTGCGCCATGTAGGCGTCGTACAGGCCAAAATCTGGGTTATCGGCCAGCCGTATCTTTTCCTTCACCTGCTCAATATCGAGCGATGTATCCTTGTGATAAATCACGCGGCCCGTGGCAACGAACTGTTGCAGTTGCCGGGGCGAGATCAGCCGTTTGTAAGGTACCGGACATTCGTAAAAACCCACTGGAATAGCTTCCGTTTGATCGAGTAACCGAAACACACGCTCATCAAAAACGTCGTCTGACTCCGACTCGCCAGCCAGCAAACCCGTGATCAGGATGACCGCCTGCGTGCCGTGGTCATGCACCTGTCTGATAAAATCGGCCTGCTCACTAATTGCTCCGCCAAACGTACCTGTAGCGACGACCGGCACCGCCCCACCAACCCGATTAACTACGTGCTCGATGACCTGAAGGCGCTCCTGCTCAGTTAGCTCAAACATTTCGCTCGACAGGCAATTGGCAAATAACCCCGACGCGCCAGCCTGCATGTAGAAGTCGGTCAGGCGGGAAAGGGCGTCGAAATCAATAGCGCCCGTGTTTGTAAACGGTGTCAGCATCACGGGAATGAAGCCTTTCGCTGAGGTTGTCGTATTAGTCATTAGGTACAGTAATCGGTTTTACAGATGAGGTTGAGCGTTGACGTTTAAGCCTGGTAAGCAGTAGCCCCACCAGAAAAATGGTGAGCGTACCCACCACAATGATCATGTTGCTATGCAGCGGATTACGCAGGAAGCTGTACTCATCGGGGAGTTTGCCCGAGAAGGTCATCCAGACAATGACCAGCACGCCGATGATGGTGGCCGTCAGGGCTTCGGCGCTCTTTGTTTGCCGGCTGATCAGCCCCAGTAAAAAGAGACCGAGCATCCCCGCCGCAAAAATGCCGGACAAGGTCCACCAGGCATCCAGAATGCTTTTCACGCCAATCATGGCCAGCCCGGCGGCGAGTCCGGCCAGACCAAAGATGACCGTGGAAAGGTGGAGCAAGGTCAATAGCTTACGCCTCGACAGATCAGCGTTGACGTAGCGTTTGTAGACATCCTCCGTAAACACCGTTGCCGAGGCGTTCATCCCCGAACTGATGGTGCTCATGGCCGCCGACAAAATAGCCGAAATGATCAGGCCCATCAGGCCCGGCGGCACCTTGGTAACCATAAAATGCGGCATCACTTTATCGCCATAATCAGCAGGTTGCAGGGTCGACACCAGCCGCGATACCTCGGCGGTCGACGCACCGGCGGGTAGTCGGTCCAGCGCCACTCTCTGTTTGATAGCCTCGATCAGTTCGGGGTGAACCTGGTAATAGGCAAACAGGCACGAGCCGATAATAAAGAACAGCAGTGAAGCCGGGACGTACAGCCAGACGCACAGCCAGAGCGACTTCGACGCCTCTTTCAGCGATTCTGTAGTGTGGTAGCGCTGAATGTAGTTCTGGTCCATCCCGAAATTGTTCAGGTTGATGAACAGCCCGTAGAGCAGCACCACCCAGAACGACGATTCGGTGAACTTGACCTGGAACGTACCCAGGCTGAACTTATCATTCTCGGTCCCTATTTCGGTAATCTTCGCCACCCCGCCCGGCATCGACTGCACAATCAGGTACACGATCAGCAACGCGCCGAAGGTTTTCACAACAGCCTGCACAACTTCGGTCCAGATCACGGCTTCCATGCCGCCCATCACCGTATAAATGATGATGCACACGCCCATGACGATCATAATCAGCTGCATGGAATAGCCCGTCAACGCCTGTAAACTAAGGGCAATTCCCAGAAAAATAGACCCCATCCGGGCCAGTTGCGTCAGCAGAAAACAGATGACGGCGTAGGTACGTGCCCAGGGCCCAAACCGGTGCTCAAAATGCGTATAGGCCGATATTTCGCCGGTTTTCCGGTAGAACGGAATGAAATATTTCGACGCAATGAACGCCGCCAGGGGCATGGATAAACTGAAGACGAAGGAATTCCAGTTGCTGCCAAATGCCTTGCCGGGCACCCCCAGAAACGTGTTGCTGCTCAGGAACGTAGCATAGATCGACAACCCCGTTGCCCAACCCGGAATCAGCCCCGACGCCTTCGTGAATTGATCGGCATTCTTGTTTTTCCGGGAAAAGTAAACGCCCACCAGAATCATCGCCAGCAGGTAGCCGACAATGATGGCCAGGTCAAAAAAAGGCAATGTTTTCATGGGGTTGGGAAGGTAGGTGGGGTGAGAAATCTAGGTTACTTTCGCTAGGCCCTCTTCTCCGTTGTCGCTTGCCTGTGGCGAGTGACCCTTATCGATAGGGCCTCTGGCCCGCTGGTAGCTAATGAAACTAGTGGTTAGCTAACAACAGTGAACTTCGGCCAGCGGGCCAGAGGCCCTATCGATAAGGGTCACTCGCCACAGGCAAGCGACAACGGAGACAACGGAGACAACGGAGGGCCTAGCGAACGTAACATCCAGCGTCACCACTTCTTACACGATACCGGAACCAGCTTCTTTGCACGAGCTACTTCCTTCCCATCGGCAAACACCCGAAAGCCTTTGCCTTTCTGGTAATGCTTTCCGGTCTTATCGTACAGGATCGTGAGCGTCTTTCCGTGGTACAGCACGTTGTCGAGGCAGAACCAATCCCACTGTTTTTCGGGAATCAGCGGGTGAATGTCCAGCACATTGTCAGCGCGTGGTTTCAGGCCAACCAGATCGCTGATGATCAGATCAGCAAAACCGGAATGGTTGTAAAATTTGCTCCGCGGGTTATCGCCCTTCAGCCAGGTACCGTTTTTTTCATCCTGATATTCACCCAGATAGACCGTTCCGTTCATGGTGTGCGACTTAGCATACTTGAGCAACTCATCGTAAAAAATCTGCTTCGTCATGCGACCCTGATGCTTGTAATCAGTGAGCAGGTTCGACAAGCCTTTCAGCGTTTGCGTAGTGGCAAATGGCCAGACGGGGCCATCCCATTCGCAGCCATGCCCCGATCCGTGCGTACGAAAAAGCGGATGCCGACGTTCGGCGGTGGTGATGCCCCAGGGCGCGTTGAAGCCGGCCGGATCGGTGAGCTGATCCCACTGCCTGACGTAAGCGGGTTTATCGTCGGGCAGGTTGAAATACCAGGGAATGAACCCAATGGCTTCGCGGGCATTGGCGAAACCACCTTTTTCGGGTCGAACCTCGAAAAACTGATCCGATTCGTTCCACAGGCTATCCAGCGTCAGCTTTTTCAAGATGGCAGCCTGCTGCTGATAGGTACGTTGCAGCGTATCGTTCTGCACCAGACCCGCCATGTTGGCTAGTGCCCTGGCGTTGCCGTACATGTAGCTGTTGATGGTTGGCCGTCTATTCTTGTCTTTCCGCCCGCCGCTGATCGACTCTTCCATCGCATCGCGTACATCGAACTGCCAGAAAAGTCCGCCCGGCAGCTGCTTCTCCTGCTGCCACTTACGGAAATCGGCGTCTAGTGCCGGAAGCACTTTCTGAATAAATGGCTTGTCGAGATTAACCAGATAGCGGTTGTAAACGGCATCATCGACCCAACTGCTGAACGCATGAAACCGCTGAACGGTATGCTTGGGATCAACGTATAACCAGAACGAAATATAGTCGTTGATGTACTGCGGATTCCGTAGCCAGCGTCCTTCGTAGATATGATGCCCCAGCGCACTGCTGATGGCATTGTACTTACCCGCATGGTTCACTTTGGTGATAAACTCCGTAAAAATGAACCCCTCCGGCGTCTCTTTTAAGTGCTTCCGAAAGGCCCACCACCGGTAATAGTATACTTCCTGCAAGACCGAATCCGGGCAGTCGAACAGCGGTATATTCTTCGACAACCAGTCAATCGACTGCTCGTTGGGTACGTAGTTTTTTACGGCTTCGTCGTCGATCGAATTGAAGTAGGTAGCGTAGTTGGCAAGCTTATCCGTTGTGAGCACAGCACCCGATTGAGCGGCACAAAGCGTTGATTGCCAGAGGGCAGTTACGGCGATAAAACAGGTTAGTTGTCGAAACGTCATCATGGAAAATTCTGCCCGCCATCTCCCGAACGTACCTGACAGAACACGGCTTTTTTCGGGAAGCTGCTTACACAAAGTTAGCCCCTAAATTTACCACCAATCTCTACTATTTTCTCCTTTAATTATACCATATTAGCCTTGCTACGCCCTCTGTCTCCATCCGGCCCCAGCTACCCATTAGCACGTACCCTAACAGTTATACTCTTGTTTTTCAGTTTGTTAGCTGAATTAATGGCACAAACTAAGCCGGTATCATCCTACAACGTGGCCTGGACTAGTCAGAGCAATAATTCATCAGAATCGATGCCTTGTGGCGGCGGCGATATTGGCCTGAACGTCTGGGTTGAGAAAGGTGATCTGCTGGTTTACGTTGGCCGGAGTGGCACCTTCGACCATAACAATGCCCTGTTGAAACTGGGCCGGGTGCGCATACGGCTATCGCCCAATCCGTTTACAACTGGCAGCGAGTTTAAGCAGGAACTTGTGTTGAACGATGGGTACGTTCAGATTACCGGGGAAAGCGCCGGGGTGTCGGCAACGATCAGGGTGTGGGTAGATGTGTTTCAACCGGTGGCTCATGTCGATGTTGTTAGCAACAAAGCGGTCAACGCCGAGGCAACCTACGAAAGCTGGCGTTTTGCCGATCATCTGGTGAAGGGCCGGGAGAACCTGACCAACTCATACAAATTTGCGCCGCAGGGCGAGGTCAAAACACGGAAAGACGCGATTGATTTCGACGGGAATGGCGTAACATTTTACCACCGAAATGGTCCCGAACGGTCGGCGTTCGACCTGACGGTACAACAACAGGGACTCGACAGTATCAAGCATCAGCTTTATAATCCATTGACGAACCTGACGTTTGGGGGAACGCTGACGGGAGAGAGAATGAAACCGGCAGGTACGTCTACGGGAACGTACCTGGGAACCGATTTTCAGGGCTGGAAACTGGCCAGTACCAAGGCGGCCAAAAGCCACTCGGTGGCGCTTTACCTGCATACGGAGCAGGCAGCAACTGTTTCAGACTGGAAACTGGGCCTGAACCGCATTCAGCGGGATGCTGTGAAGGCTACTAAAACGGCTGAACGCCAGACGCAACACTGGTGGAACGACTTCTGGGCAAAAAGCTTCATCCAGATCAATGCCCCAACCGACTCGCCCCAATGGCAGGCGGCGCGTAACTACCAGTTGTTCCGCTACATGCTAGGCTGCAACGCCTTCGGTCAATTCCCGACCAAGTTCAATGGCGGGCTGTTCACATATGACCCTGTGCTGGTCGACTCGGCTATGCGTTTCACCCCCGATTTCAGGAATTGGGGCGGCGGCACGCATACGGCTCAGAATCAGCGGTTAGTCTATTGGCCGATGCTCAAAAGTGGCGACTTCGCGCTCATGAAACCGCAGTTCGATTTCTACCTGAATACGCTCAAAAATGCCGAGCTACGCACTGAATTTTACTGGCATCATAAGGGGGCCAGCTTTACGGAGCAGATCGAAAATTCGGGACTTCCGAACCCGGCCGAATACAACTGGAAACGCCCCGCCGAGTATGACAAGGGCATGGAATACAATGCCTGGCTGGAATATGAGTGGGACACCGTACTGGAATTCTGCCTGATGGTGCTCGATACCGAACGTTTCACCGGCGAAGACATAGCCAGGTACGTTCCGCTCATCGAAAGCTGCCTGACCTTCTTCGATGAGCATTACCAGTATCTGGCCAAAAAGCGCGGCAGCAAAGCGCTCGATGGCGACAAAAAACTGGTGTTGTACCCCGGATCAGCGGCTGAAACGTATAAGATGGCCTACAATTCCACCTCAACAATAGCAGCCCTGCGCACCGTAACGACCCGTTTGCTCGAACTGCCCGGTACGTACCTGACCGCGCAAAAACGGGAAGCCTGGCAGGGTTTACTGACCCGTATTCCCGCTAGTAGCTTTCGATCATTTGACGGTAAGCCAACCATTGCGCCCGCCAAACTTTGGGAGCGCATCAACAATGTGGAGTCGCCCCAGCTTTACCCTGTCTTTCCCTGGGGCATCTACGGCCTCGGCAAAGCGGGACTCGACACGGCGATCAACACGTACCTGTACGACACAGACGTGCTGAAATTCCGGAGCCACATTGGCTGGAAACAAGACAATATCTTCGCCGCCCGGCTCGGCCTTACCAACGAAGCCACCCGCCTGACCCTGTTGAAGTTAGCGAATTCACCACGTCGTTTTCCCGCTTTCTGGGGCCCCGGCTACGACTGGACACCCGACCATAATTGGGGTGGGGCGGGCATGGTTGGCCTTCAGGAAATGCTGATGCAGACCGATGGCCGCAAAATTCTCCTGTTTCCAGCCTGGCCCAAAACCTGGGATGTCCACGCAAAGCTGCACGCTCCTTACAACACAACCGTCGAAGTAATACTCAAGAACGGCCAGCTCGAATCACTGATCGTCACGCCCGAATCCCGCCGGGCCGATGTGGTGAATTGGCTGAAGTAACGAAGCCACACAGTCTCCCATCACTCCACCACAAGTTGCACCGGGCCTAGCAGACCAGCTTCCTGCAAGGGTTTACCCCCCAACCGGAACGGGGCGGTGGTGTTGGCAATACGCTTCGATTCGGGCAAGGCCTGGTCGCCAATCAGCCTGTTGGCCCAGGTGTTACTGACTTCGATGGTGATCGTGTTGACGCCCTTTTTCAAGTGTTTGGTAAGCTCGACGCGGTACGGTGCTGTCCAGGCAATGCCGCAGGAAACGCCGTTCAGTTTAACATCAGCGATGTTGGCTAGTTTACCCAGCTCAAGCCAGGTACGTTGCTTCTGTTTCCTGCTCGCGGCAGGTGACCAGGTAATCGCTTTGGAATAAGTAGCAGTACCTGAATAGTAGCGAATCGACGAGTCGGGGTGTTGGCTCCAATCGTTGAGGTTGGCAAAGGATTGCGGCTGTTTGGGGCCACCAAAGGCCGGGTCAAACTGCACCTGCCAGGGGCCTTCCAGGGTGACAACGGGCGTTGGTTCGACCCAGTTTTTGCCGGCAATCGGCGGCTGGCTTGCTGGTTTACGGAAGATGATAAAGAGCGATGCGTGCGGGTCGAGACGGAGCGTAAGCTGGGTACGTTTGTTCTGGCTGTTCCACTGCCGGGCCGTCGTCAGTTCATCCGTAACGGCATCGTACAACTCCGGCAACTTGCCAGCTACCCGAAACGAGAAGGCCAACTCACGGCGGGTTGGTTGCTGATTGGCGATAAAATAAATGTCTGTTTCGGCATCAACCCGGTGCGTCCAGGCAATGTCGCCCGCATACGTACCTGTCGGCTCCGTTGCGATCATGTCAGGCTGTATGCCGAGTTTGGCGAACGTACCTGGCTGGAAGGGCGTTTGCACGACCCGACCTTTCCCCAACGGCTTTATCTGGAAACTTGTTGCTCCGTCGGTCACCGTCTCGAACTGCCCGCCCCATAGCTTGTCAGCCAGTGCTTTAACGTTGGCATCATCCCCTTTTCCGGCTGAAAAAACAGGCTTGTCACCGATGAGTATAGTTGCGCCTTCGGTCACCAGTTTCACGAACTGAGCCATTGATTCAGGTGTCATGAACGTGTTATTGGTGTTCATCGGGTGTTTTTGCGGTAAGACCAGTAGCGAATAGCCCGTCTCTGGCGAGAAAGAAACCGTTCTGCCCTTCGTTGTCGAGGTCAGCAACGCGTCGGCGCTAAACGAATCGTAGGCGTAGCCACGAAGCGGATTTACCCAGTTCTCCGGGTCGGCCATGTTCGCCGAATGAGTAACGCCCGCCGGTAACTGCCGGAGCGGTTCACCCACATTGGCCAGCCGGTTCACTTCCTTCTCAACAACCTCACGGCCAAAAATACCCGGTAGCGTCGACACCAGCCGGTCGGGCAATATGGAGCGGCGGGGCATATCGTCGCCGGTAAATACGGCCATGTCGGCCACGGGTTTTCCCCGTTGCAGCAGTGCCTGGCAGCGCGTGGCGTAGTCGACCCAGGCACGGGCCGGTTTCCACCAGGTCTGGTCGCGCTGAAAGTATAGGCCGACGCCATCGAGGGTCATGCCGGGCTTACGGTTGAGCCAGGGATTATGCGTAAACACGTGATAGACCAACTTGTTGATGCCCAACGCATACGTCCGATCCTGGAGCGTTTTCAGCATTCCCGGATGCTCGTTCCAGGCCATCCTGACGGTGGTGAACCCCTCTGCCTGCACGATGTTTTTGCCGTAGATATGGGCCGCCGACACCGCATCGAGCATGTCGTTGGGCTTGTCATGGGTCGGGCTGTTCAGCCAGAATTCGCCCATTGGAATATCCACCTGTTTGTAATGCGCCAGCCCATCGCTGACCATCGTTGGGGCTACGCTTTCGGCCGTAAACAGCACGCCTTTCTGCCGCGCCAGCTCAGCCAGCGTTTTATAAAACGTGTCGACCACCAGTTCAGCTACTGTCCGGCGAACATCGTACAAGACCTGTTCCGACCGCTCAGCACTTTCGACCGGAATGCCCGTCATCACTGGCAGATAGGGCAGCAGGTCGTACCCGCGTCGTTTTCTGAACGCTTCCGCAAAGCCGGTCGACCAGTTTTGACTGCCACATTCCCAACTATCGACATGAAAGACCTTCATCACGTTTTTGCTCAGGTCGGGGCCAATCTGCCGCTGGGCTTCACCAAACCAACTATTGACTTGCAGGGTGATGGCATCAGGATTGAACTTATCGCATTCCAGCCCTTTTCCCGCCCCGCCCGTGGCGTTGGTTTGCCCGGTTGAGGTGTGACCAATGCGTAGAATTGTCCACGTACCGGCTGGAGCGTTCCAATTCAGTTGGCCATTTTCAGCGAGGTTTGATGACAGGTCAATGATCCTGTTTAGCGGAACGCATTGCTCATCGGGGATCTGTGCGCTCGTCGACCGCTCGCTCAACCGCCACACAGCCGCTGACTTTCCTTCAAACTGATTGATCCGGGCTTCTTCCGACAGTTCCAGCCCAACCAGTTTCAGGCCAGGTTTCCACTTGGCCGCATCCAGGTCTTCTGCGCCGGGTTCAGAACTGGCTTTGTCATACGTAAACCGAAAGAAACGGGCGGTTGTGGGCGCAATCGAATGGGTGACGTCAGCGTCGGTGTCCTGCCAGCCGTGGCGCGGTGGCTGAAGCCGGCCGGCCGGTCGAAAGTTAATTCCGTCATCGCTGACATCGATTTTAAGGCGGTGCGCCTGGTAATTGTTGCCGCCGGTTCTGACCAGAATTGACCGACAGGTAAACGGCTGATCGTAGGCGTACTGAATCCAGCAAGTCGTATCGCTCTTAAAACTTTCCTTATTATCCCGATTCACCAAAAACTGCGGCGTAATGCCTGGCCTACTCGACGTAATCCTCGGCACCGACTGGCTGGCTTGTACTTTCTTCGGAAACGCAAGCACCTTAATATCCCGGTAGAAACCCTCGTTTTTTGTGGGCTGGGGCAGTGCCAGCGAAACAGGTTGACCGCCCTGAACAGTCACCGACGTGTACACAACTTTCTGCATCGACAGTTCGGGCGTGATCCACGGGCCACCCGCCAGGGCAAAGCCATCGCTTACGTGCATGCCCATTTCCAGCCCAAGTCGCTTCGCTTCCCGCATGGAGTGGCGCACCATTTCCCACCAGCGCGGACTCAGTTGCTCGGTGGTGGGCGTCATCAGCGGTGGGTTCGTTACGCCCTTGATCGGCATCAGGTACGCCCCGCCAATGCCCGCTTCTTTCATTGCTTCCAGGTCGGCCGTGATGCCTTCTTTCGACACCGCACCCTGCATCCAGTACCAGAACACCCAGGGCTTCGCGGCCTGCGGCACGTACCCAGCGTACATTGATCCAGACCGGGGCCGGGCAATCAACTGCGCTAATCCCCCCGCCGACTGGGCAGTTACTTCACCGGCTAGTACGGCGATGAGCAAGGAAAGATAGATGATGCGTTTAAGCATGGTTTTGATTTAGATTTCAGCGTGTTGCGGCTTCGCGCTGTAGGGTGTTGTTTGGCGTTGTGTGTTGATTAGCAATTAATGCGTCAGCAACACACAACGCCATCACTTGCTAATCAACTCAACAACAGCCATTTGCAAGCCTTCCGACGTTGCTTTGATGGTTAGCTTACCCGGCTTATCCGTTGTTTTGATGATGGCCAGGCACTTGCCGCTGTAGGCTTTTCGGTAATTTGCCCTGAACGGTTCGAGGCTGGCCTGATACCCGTTATCGACGCCCGCCAGTGTGCCCTCGCCGGTGACTGTAAACGTGATCAGATGATTGGCATCGGGGACCAGATTACCCTGCTCGTCCAGCACGTTGACGGTGACGAACGACAGGTCTTTTCGGTCTGCTTGTAGCGCGGCTCGGTCTGCGATAAGCTGAATCCTGGCAGGCTTTCCCGCCGTTGACATGGTTCGTGTCAGCCTGGTTGTGTCGGCTTTTCGGGAAATAGCTTTTAACGTACCTGGCTCATACGGCACGCGCCACATCACGTGCAGGTCGTCGCCGGTTTTCTTCCGTACGCCCAGCGATTTATCGTTCAGAAACAGCTCAACCTCATCGGCCTGATTGTAGTATGCCCACACATCGACAACCTTGCCTTTCGGCCAGTTCCAGTGCGGAAACAGGTGCAAAACCGGCCTATCTGTCCATTCCGACTGGTACATGTAATACACGTCTTTAGGGAAACCGGCCAGGTCAAGAATGCCAAAGTATGAACTACGGGCAGGCCACGGGTAGGGGTGTGGTTCACCGAGATAATCGAAGCCGGTCCAGACAAAGATGCCCGCCATATGCGGTAGCTTCCTGATCACCTTCCAGGTTTGTTCGTGCGTAGACCCCCAGTAGGCGGCTTCGTTATCATAGGCCGACGCCGTCCAGTCGGGGTTACCGTCGGTGAATTTGGCTGGTCCACCTTTTCCCCACAGCCGAACCGAGTCGGAGGGCATATCGTAATGGCCGCGCGTTTGCAATGACGAGCCGGTTTCGGAAGCAATTATGGCCTGATTGGGAAACGTTTTCGGAAAATCGGCGTAGGCTTCGTGTTTATAATTAAACCCCAAAAGATCCAGTGCCCCCGACCGATAGATGAAATTCTTCGCCGGTATGTTCTCCGTCAACGCCGACGTTACGGGGCGGCTCGTATCCAGTTTTTTCACGATCTGGGCCAGTTCACGTGTGATCGTAAGTCCCGTTGAATCAAACTGTTCGCGGATTTCATTGCCGATACTCCACATAAAAATCGACGGGTGATTCCGGTCGCGACGGATCATGGTTTCGAGGTCGGTTTTATGCCACTTGTCCCAACTAAGCCCGTAATCCTGCTTCGACTTCTTTTTCTTCCACATGTCGAAGGCTTCATCCATGACAATAAAGCCCATTTCGTCGCAGAGCGTCAGAAATTCGGGGTCAGGTGGGTTATGAGCCGTGCGAATGCCGTTGCAACCCATGGTTTTCAACAGCTCAAGCTGGCGTTGCATGGCGCGGCGGTTCACGGCGGCCCCCAACGCGCCCAGATCATGGTGCAGACACACGCCCTTGATCTTTGTTGGCCGTCCATTCAGCGAAAACCCGGTGGCAGGATCGAACGTGAAGGTGCGGATTCCCAGCGGCGTTTCGTAGCTGTCTTCCAGGCTGTTCTGCCGGTAAATCCGGGTGACGATTTTATACAGATATGGCTTCTCCGTTGACCAGAGAATGGGGTTGGGCAGTTCAATTTCCGGCGCAACTGTTTTCAGTGTGTCGGTCAACTGTACAGCCGTTAGTGTGTAACTGGCAACCTTCGTGCCCTGGGCATTCAACACATCATTGCCGATTTGCACGATGTGGCCCTGCCGACCAGTCGTGTTCCGAACAGTAATTTGGAGCTTAATAATGGCCAGGTTTTTCCGAACCGTGGGCGTTGTCGCAAACGTACCCCACTGATCGACGGCAATTGATGAGGTAGTCACGAGCCGGACGTTGCGGTAAATGCCAGACCCGGTATACCAGCGCGAATTGGGCTGGGCTGCATTGTCGACACGGACGGCGATGGTGTTTTTTTCGGTGCCAAACTTCAGGTATTTGCTGAGTTCATAGCGAAACGAACTGTAGCCATAGGGCCTGATGCCCAGGTACGTCCCGTTGATCCAGACTTCGCTGTTGCGGTACACGCCATCAAATTCGATGTAAACGTTTTTGCCTGTCGACGAAACCGGAACAGTAAACGTTTTCCGATACCAGCCGATGCCCGTTGGCAGCGCACCTTCCTGCGTGGTGCTGAGGTGGTGCTCGCTAAACTGCCCTTCTATGCTCCAGTCGTGGGGCAGGGTCAGTGTTCGCCAGCCCGCATCTGAAAAGGCGGGGTCTTTGGCCCTGGCATCATCACCCAGAAAAAAACGCCAGTTGTTGTTAAAATCGAGGCTAGTACGCGGCCCGGTTTGGGCAAAAACGGCTGTCGGCAACGTACCCAGCAACAGCCAGCAAAGAATGAGTTTTTTCATCGACTATTTTTGGCTAACAGGCACAAACTGCTTGCTGCTCTTACCCAGATCAACGGACGTTGCCACGGCAATGCCCCGCTGATCCTGCTTGTTCACGGCGCAATAGAAGTGATACACGATGCCTTTGTGCTTTACTACGAACGATTTGTGCGCATAGAGTTCGTCATAAGGCTCCGAGGGTTCAACCAGATTCGCACCAGTCCAGTCGGTCCAGTTGACAAGGTCATTCGACACGGCGAATCGGTTGAAGGCACCTTTCCGGTCTTGCCAGAAGGCACCAAAATAGAACATCACCCACAGATCATCTAGCTGCTGGATCACGGCATCGCCCGTAATACCAGCCGGATGCATCAGCACGGGTTCTCTACGGAAGCGTTGCCAGTTCAGCATATCGTCGGAAACGGCCATGCCAATACGCTCGAACCAGCGCGTTTTGTTCACGCCGGTCGTGTCGCCGTTGGCATTATAGTACATCACGAAGGGATGGCCCGTTAGCTGCTGTTTGTCGTGAATGACGGTGCTTTTGAACAGTTTACGGTTTTCCCACCAGCGAACGTCGGCATCTTTTGCCGTCAGCACGGGCGCTGGTTTACGCTGCCATTCATGTACCCTGGCCGGACTTTTCGGGGTATAGGCCATGCCGATGGATAGGTCGCCCGCTTCGTAGCCGCGCGCCGCGCCGCCGAAATACGACATCCAGTAGTTGCCCTTGTAGCTGGTCAGTTTATAGCTTCCGCCCCATCGGGTATCCTGAAGCGCATTGTACCCCGCTTTCTGATTTGTATCCCATTGCTGACTCGTGCTGTCCGAAAAGGCCATAATCCGCCCCTGAGTTTCCCAGTGCAGCAGATCCTTACTTCTTGCGAGCCAGGTTTCGTAGCCACGACCGTTATAGATCAGGTACGTCATGAACCAGTTTTTCCCCTTCCGAAAGACCGTTGGACAATCCATCTTCTGCGAATTATCGGCTGGCGTCATCACCAGCCCATACTTATACGGCGTCTTTACTTCGTCGTAAATACGCTGCATTTGTGCCTCAGAAATGCGGGGCGATTGCGCAAAAAATGGGGTAGACAGCAGGCAAAAGAGTATAACTCGGATGATTGGGCAGGTCATTAGTTGGGTCGATATCAACGGCTGTCTACTCAGCATCCAAATCTATCCCTGATAAACGCTATCACTGTCCACAATTTTCTCGAATGACTGTAGGATATTGGCGTGGTGATCAGTGAGTACCTCCTATCCCTTCACACGGAACCGATACGTACCTGAACCGACGGTGATTCGTGCCCGGTCTTTCTCGAATCCGGTCAACGTGGCTTCTTTGCTTTTGGCAATGGGCGTGTCGCTTTCGGTGATGGTACTGGCTTTCGTGGCGGGCAGGTAAATGGTCGATGTGGTGTTGGGCGGAATCTGAACGGTCAGCGTAAAATCCGCGCCCTTCTTCGTCCACTCGCTACTAATCAGGCCATAGGGCGATGCGTAGGTTGCCTTCGCACTCGTCACATCGCCAACGGGCTGCGGGTAAATTTTACTGCTTCGGAAAGCCACTGAACTGTCTTCCTGCTTAATGCCCGCCAGCCCGGCGTAAAGCCATTCCATCAGGTGCCCCAGCATAAAATGGTTGTTCGAGACTGAGGGCAGTGCCTGCCACGATTCGGTCAGGGCTGTTGCACCTTTCGCCAGTTGGTAGCCATAGCCGGGTACGTCGGCGCGGCTGTTCATATCGAAAATCACGTCGGACCGACCCGCCTCTTCCAGCGCCCGCAACAGATACCGGTAGCCAATATCACCGGCAGTAAGGCTGTTGTTGCGGCTGCGAATGTCTTTTATGATGTTGTCAACGACAGCCTCCCGGTAGGGCGGCTCCACCAGATTCATGTACAGCGCCATGGCATTGGCCGTCTGGCTGTTCGTCGCATACTGCTTCGTTTCCTTGTTAAAAAACGCCTGGTTAAACGCCGTTTTGACCTGTTTGGCGAGGTCAGTGTAGCGGTCGGCATCGGCGGGTCTGTTCAGCATCCGGGCAATCTGCTCCATGATGGTCAGATCGTAATAATACATGGCGGTGCCGGTCACACCCATTGGCGTCAGTTGCGAAACGCCCGGTGGGTTGGGGCCGAGATCGTACCAGTCGCCAAGGCCCTGCGATAGTAGGTGGTTAGTGGCTTTGGTGCCCAGATACGTCAGGTAGCGTTGCATCATGGGGTAGCTGTCGGCCAACTCCGCTTTTTCGCCGTACCATTGGTAGAGATACCAGGGCACAATGATGGCGCTGCTGCCCCATTCCGGCGAGTCACGGAAGATGCCGCCACCCCAGTCGAACTTCACATATTCGGGCGCAATCTCGGGGATTAGCCCGTCAGCAAGCTGCGAATCTTTCATGTCCTGCACTTCTTTCTTCAGCAAACTGGCGATGTCGTACTGGTAGCGAACGGAAGCGCCCATCAGGTGCAGCTCTTCCAGCCAGCCCAGTTTTTCGCGGTGCGGACAGTCGGTGAATACACTGGCCATGTTGCTCTTTATACCCCAGTCAATCAGCGTATTGGTTCTGTTGAGCAGGTCATTCGAGCAGACGAACGTACCTGCGCCCGCGGCGGCGTTTCGGGTATGTAGCCCAACGAGTTCGCTCACTTCCGGCTGGCTTTTCGGGTTCTGCTCACCCATCGGTACACCCCCTTTGAGTTGCAGGTAGCGGAAGCCGTAGTACGTAAAGCGAGGCTGCCACGTTTCAGGTACGTTGCCTTTCAGGATGTACTCAAAATAGAACGGACTACCCGACGCTTTCTGGGTTACCGCCCCGTCGGCTTTCAGCAGTTCAGCCGGGTATACGCGAATGGTGTCGCCCCGCTTGCCCTGCACCGTCAGCCTGATGATTCCCGATGCGTTTTGGCCCAGGTCATACACCCAATCGCCCGAATCGAGCCGTTTTTTGCTGACCGGCGCAAACGTATCGAATACCTTTAGCGGCTCCTGAAACTGCGCGTTCAGCACCGGCGGCCCATCGACGACCAGCGCCTTTCGCCAGGTGACATCCTGAAAAACGGGACGATCCCAATCCGCTTGTTCGAGCATGGCGTTGTAGTTTTCCCCACCGTAAATGCTGGAAAAAGTAATGGGCGACGGGGCCGTTTTCCAGGTTTCATCGCTCACGATATTGTCTTGCGACCCGTCAGCATAGCTGATAAGCAACCGCGAAATCAGCTTGGGATAGCCAAACATCACTTTCAACTTTCGGAAACGGTCTTTCACCGGTGGTACGTAGTAAAACCCGTTTCCGAGCATGACGCCCAGCGCATTCTCGCCTGACTTCAGTTTATGGGTCAAATCGAAGGTGACGTATTGGGCCTGTTTGTCGTATTTGGTCCAGCCCGGATCGAGGAAGTGATCGCCGATCTTCTGACCGTTCAGGTGCGCGTCGAACTGCCCGAGGCCGGCAATGAACAGCGTTGCCTGCTTGACAGGTTTACTCACCGTGAAGCGTTTACGAAGTAGCGGCAATACGTTTCCACCCTGTACAACATCTTTTTTGCCATCGGTCGGCAACACATTTACCAGCGAATCGGGGAGTTTATCGTAGCCTATCCAGTTGGCCCCTTTCCAGTCGGCGTTGGTCAGCAACCCCATCTGCCAGGCAGCCACCGCACTCCACGGCGACTCGGCACCGTGGTTATCCCAGACCTTCACTTTCCAGTAATACGCCTTCGCCGATCCGAGCGGTTTGCCCTGGTAGCTCACCTGAATCGATGCCTGCGATACTATCTTGCCCGAATCCCAAACATTCCCCCTGTTCTGGCTCAACGCTTCCGGCGAATCGGCCACCAGAAGCCGATACGCTTTTTGCAGCGTACCACGCGAGGCCGAAGCGAGTTGCCAGCTAAACACCGGCTTCGTGGTCTGCACACCCACCGGATTGGTACGATTGTCGCAGCGTAGGTACGTCACACCCAATGGCTGAGCAACGCCAGCCGCCGCCAGGAGGAGTAAATAGGTCAGGATTATGAGCAATCGCATATCAAAACAGGTTTTTACAATCTATTTTCAAAAATTCCTGCCAGGGAATGCCACTATTCCCAACCAGCAACACCTTGTCAGCACCAACCTTTCGCAGGAAAGCGTCCATTCCTCGAGCACTTTGGGTACGGCCGCTTTTCACTTCAAGGCCAATCACCTTTCCTTTGCGCTCAATGACAAAATCGACCTCATCATTGCCTTCGCGCCAGTAGTACAGGTTTAGATCGCCCAGTCGGGCCGCCCGCGCCAGATGAGTGCCGATAGCCGTTTCAACGTAGCGCCCCCATAACTCTGGCTGAAGGCGACTTTCTTCATAATCGGTCAGGGAAAGTGCCGAGGAAAAAGCGTTATTCTGGACCTGCCATTTAGGAATCGAGGCCCGTTGCCGCGCCTTGTCCGGTGCGTATTTATCGAGGCCGCTCAATAGGCCCGCCCCATCCAATAAGGTCAGGTAATGCGACAATGTCGTCGTGTTTCCTGCATCCTGTAGCTGCCCCTGCAATTTGGTCAGCGACACGATTTGACCGGAATAACTGGCTCCCAATTCAAACAACCGCCGAAGCAGCGCGGGCTTGTCTACGCGGGTCAACATCAGAATGTCTTTCGACAAGGTCGTTTCAACCAGTGAATTCAGAATATAATCCTGCCAGCGTTTTTCGTCGCTGATCAGCGATGCCGCACCCGGATAGCCGCCAAACCACACAAACTCGTCGGCCGAAAAACCAAATGCGGCCTCCATCTCATCAAACGACCAGTGCGTTAATTGAATGAGTTCAAACCGACCGGCCAGGGATTCGCTCAACCCCTTTTGCAGTAGCAATCGCGCCGAGCCGAGCAAAATCAGCTTGATCGACTGCCCGGAAAAGGTGTCCTTGTCCCATTCGGCCTTGACGATTTCTGCCCAGTTGTCTATTTTCTGAACCTCATCGATAATCAACAACACGTCTGCTGAAGCCTGGCTTTTCAACAGGAAACGGGCCGTTTCCCACTGTTGCGCCACCCAGGCCCCGTCACCACCAGCCACCCCATCAGCGGCAACAAAATGGCAGGGCATCGTCAACTGCCCGATCAACTGCCGAACAAGCGTTGTCTTTCCAACCTGACGCGGACCCATTACCACCTGAATAGATCGCCGTGGTTCAACGACGCGCTGCTTCAATTGCGCTAACTCCACCCGCTCAAACATGGCTCCTTCTGGTTTACTCAATATACTGAGTAAAATTAGTCAATACATTGAGTAAACTAGTGATTGATAGATAAGTCACTGTTAATAAGCCTGATACTGCGTATATAAAAGCCCCGCCTGCCATCAATCAGCCTGAAAAACGGACTTCAGGTAGGTTGTATTGGCGGTAAAATTCTTCTTCACATTTCCTGGATCGGTAGCATCACGGGAGCGTTCGATGACGAGCCAGCCCGACCAGCGCATGTGGTCGAGGGTTTGCTTCACTTTATGCATATCGAGGCGCGGGTTGTTCTGGAGCCAGACACCATCTTCGTCGGTGCAATGAATCTGACAAATCCGTTTACGGCCCAGTATGCGCAACTCGTCGTGCAGGTCGCGACCAGCCTTCAGCGGATTGGAGAAATTGTAGTAAATCTGAATGTGCTTCGAGCCAATATCGTTTAGCAACGCTACGTCGCCACGGGCGTCGAGCGACGTTTCGATACCGACGATGACGCCTGCTTTCTTCGCCAGCTTACCCACCACTTTCAGCCGCTCCACAATGGCTGGCCGTAGCTCGGGATTCTTGACAAGGTCACCCTGAACGCCCAGGGGCAGAAAAGCGACCGTCACGTTCATGGCCTTCATGGTATCGAAACAGTCCTGAACCATGCGTAAGTACGTTGGCCGGGTCGCAAACGATTGAGCATAGAAACCGGTCATGGCCAGTGAACAGATGGTCAGGTTCAACGCCTTCGCCTTGTTGAGGAACTGCTGCCGAATGGCCGGGTCGGCCAGTTGATTATCGAACGTATCGCGCTGACCCAACCCGCCCATATCCACTTCCAATCCGTCGGCACCGATGTCTTTTGTGAGTTGAAACGCCCCCAGCTTTTGCCGCTTCAGGATCATCAGATCCACCACGGCGATTTTGTAGCGTTGCTTCGCACGCGCATTCGCCAGCGGTTGCGCCCCCGGCAGAAAAAGGGTGCTGGCGAGTAAGGAGCTGGTTTTGAGAAAGTGGCGGCGGGTATGGGGCATTGGCTTTTCTGGGGGTTGGTGTTATGCAGGGGGTTAGTGGTTGAGTTGCTTTCGCGCTGTGTTGCTTCGCGAGGCAGGTTGCTGTCGCTAGGCCCTTCGACCGCAACCTGCCTCGCGAAGCAACACAGCGCGAAGCCATTTACACAAAACTCACTCACTTCATCAGTTTCTCCAGATTCTCAAAGCCGTGAATGGCCGTGGCGGGGAGCAGTTGGCCTTTTTCGCCGAAGACATACATCGCCGGAAACTTCTCGATGGTACAGGTCGACTCGTCGAGCTTACCGGTTTTGTCCTGTACCTTTTTGATGTCCAACGCGAAGTGTTGGGCCAGAAACTCGTACAGAGCCTGCCGCTTGCTGGGGCCGTAATCGTGGCCTTCCTGGGGCAGGTGTACGTTTTTCACGGAAGTCGTTTTGCCGTAGAAGCCATAAATGCGTTGCAGGAATGGGAATTCGGTGTCAGGTACGTGTTGTGTCCAGTCTTTCCCGTCGGTGATGGCCAATTGCGGACGCGGAGCTGCCATCGCCGCGATTTCTACGTTGCTGGTGCCATTGCCACACAGGTGAACGCCCATGCCACTTTCGCAGGGACAGCCGCCGCTATGGTACGATGATAGCATCACCACCGGCACGCTCAGCGTAATCCGGTCGTCGAGGGCGGTGAGCAGCATGGTCTGACTTCCACCACCCGAGCCACCACTGATGGCGACGCGTTTGGGATCAGCATTTTTGAGTGTCAGCAGCCAGTCGAGGCTACGCATGCCGTTCAGGATCTGGATGGTCTGGGCGAGGCTCCGGCGGTGGTCTTCGGGTTGCATCTGGAGCAGCGATTCACCCCAGGCAAAGAGGTCGTAGCTGAACGCCATGGCCCCCATCCGTGCCTGCATGGCACAGCGATACTGGCAATCGGCCCGGTAACGCCCGTCGCCAAAATGCCCGTCAGGATTCAGGATGATCGGCATTGGTACCCTAGTGTTCAGCGGCTTGTACAGCGACCCCGTCACGTAGAGACCGGGCAGGGTTTCAATGGCCACGTTTTCAACGGTGTAGCCGTCGTAGGTACGTTTGTTGGTAATGATCGGTGCGCTATTCGGTTTGGCAGGTAGTTTCGACAGGTTGAGCGCGTCCCACATGCAGGTACGTAGTTCAGCTTTGCGCTTTTCCCAAGTGGGTACGTCGCTGTAGAGGGTGGCCAGGTAGTCGAGTTGGGCTTTGCCTTCGACGGGTGTTTTCAGGTGGTATTGAAACGCCTGAAGCTTATACCTTCTGTCTCCTTCTTTGGCAAACGTGATATCCTGCGAAGCCAGCACATTGGTCATCGTCTGTTCCAGGTCAGTCGGCCGGAACCGCCAGCCCGCGTAGGTCACGTACCTGTCGCGCACCAGTTCTTCCGGGTAGCGAATCTTGACCGAGAAGCGAGTTTCTATGTCATGGATGACTTCGTGGAGAGGCTTCCTGAACTTGTCATCAGCGGTTTGTGCGCTGGCCGTCAAGCTACAGCCAACCAGCAGCATGACTACCCCAAGCTTTCCTAACGCATCGGCTCTGCGGGCGTTGCTTTTCTGTGATCCGTCTTCCGCCGAGACCGTTTTAGCCGCTGTGCGCCAGCCGCTATACAGCAGGTTTGGGTCGAGTATGGGTTTTGGAAAGAACAGACTGGCCATGTACCCAACGCCGATCACGACCAAATGGCTGTACACACCGAGCATCAGTTTGTGGTGCGTGAAATTGTACGCGCCCATATCGAGCAACAACTTTTTGTCATTACCGTATCCGATCTGGGTCGACGTCAGAAAGGCGTAGGCCGTGAAGCCGATGCAGACCAAAATGGCGATGTTGACGCCCTGCCTGTTGGCCCGTGCGCTGAAGATGCCCAGCAGGAAGATACCGACGATACCCCCCGAGAAAATGGCGTAGAGCGTGAATACAATGCCCAGAACCCCTTCATTACCAGCCCGCAGGTATAGCGCTCCAATCAGGATCGCGATGATCCCCGATAGCAGAACGATTGTTTTACTGACGGTCAGGTATTCCCTGTCGGCACGGGCGGGGCGGGCTTTTTTGTAAAAGTCTTCGAGGCCAACGGCAGCGAGTGAATTCAGGTCGGCACTGAGGCTGCAAATAGCCGCTGAGATCATGGCCGCCAGCACAAAGCCAACCACACCGACAGGAAATTTGGTCATGATAAAATAGGGAAACACCGCGTCGGGGCGCATGCCTGCCGGGAGCGGTTGCTGCTTGTAATACACGAACAGGGCCGTGCCGATGAACATGAACAACGCCCAAACCGGCACCGTCAGCGAGATGCCCAGAATCGACGCCCTGATGGCGGCTTTGTCCGTTTTGGCGGTCAGGTAACGCTGCACCACCGTCTGATCGGTGCCGTATTTTTGAATGGCGTAGAACATGCCATTGATAACCATGACCACAAACGTGAGCTTCGTGAAATCCATATCGTAGGGGCCGAACCCCGTCCGGTTATTGGCCGAGGCCACGCTCATCACTTCCGCGAAGCCGCCCTTTACCGAGAGCAGAATGACCACGACGCAGAGAATGCCACTGGCAAACAGCATGAATCCCTGAAACACATCGAGCCAGATCACGGCTTCGATGCCGCCCAGCAGGTTTACCGCGATGATGATCAGGCCGACCACGACAATGATATAGACTGTATCGAGGCCGGTCATGTTGGTCAGTGCCACGGCCAGCAGGAAAAAGACGGTGCCCATCGACGAGAACTGCCGCAACACGAAGGCCGTGGAACTGTAGTAGCGGGCAAAGGAGCCGAACCGTTTTTCGAAGTATTCGTAGGTGCTCAGGCCAATCACTTTACGGTAGAGGGGCACGATAAACCAGATCGTACCGAGCAGGACGATGGGCACCATCAGCCCCTGCACCAGCAAAATCCAGTTCGATGAATAGCCTTCGCTGGGATAACCCAGAAAGGTGACGCTACTGATCAGGGTGGCCAGCAGCGACATGCCGATAGCCCAGGCGGGTACCCGGCCTTTGGCGGCGAAATAGGTGTCGGTGGTGCGCTGGTTTCTGGCGTACCGCAACCCGAAATACAGATTTATCAGCAAAACGGCCGCGATAATCAGGTAATCAACGACGCTTAAGGTTGGGTTTGACATCAGGTATAGGAATTAATCAAAACGGCCATAAATCGGGTGGCCAGGGGTAGCTACCCGGTTTTACGGTAATGTGTACGTTTTCGTTGCCGAACGCCTTACTTCTGACCACACCCGGTGCCAGTTCATTGGTGGGAGCCAGTCGCATGACGCCAATTTCCCGGAGTACAGCCGACGCCGTTGAGCCGCCTTCGATCATCAATTCATCGATCGACATCTGCGCCAGCGCCAGCTTAACGGCTGTGGCCATAGTAGTTCGTAGATGCACCGCCAGCCCCGAACCACGCTCGACTGTCGACGGGTCAATTGCCACGATCACCTGGTTATGCAGTTGCATCTGCTGGACAAGCTCGCCCGCCCAACTCGCCCGCCTATCGCCAGGCAACGTACCTGAACAGGTCAATTCGCCGGGCATATAACAGACTCTCGTACCCGTCATTGCCGCCCGTCTGACCAGGTCGACACTGGCGCCAAAAGCGCTTCCGCAGATGTAAAGCCGACGGTCGCCCAGACTTACCGGCGCTGGCTTTTCCAGCTTCAGGCCAGTCAGCGCAGCCAGTAGAGCGGCGAAAAAGCCGGCCCCGCCACAAGGCAACGTCTGCTCGTCGATTCGCCCTACCCAGGCGTGTAGATCCGCTTCGTCGTTCACCTCACCAATGATTATTTCCGCATCCGACAAAGACCCGTAATGGGGCTGCACGATCAGCCGGTCAACTTTTGATGTAAACCGCTCATAGACGTCGCTTTCCGTAACGGGAAACTCCGGGTCTTCCGAAAAATGGGTCTGGTGAATCAGTTCACCCCGCACGTAGTATTGCCCATTCACGATCGTTCGCCCCAATGCCGGATTGGCCGAAACAATCAGGGCCTTTGTTAATCCCAACGGCGCAAGCTGAGCCAGTGCTTCGGCCATCACATGCCCCCGCAGCACCGAATCGACTTTTTTATAAATCAACTGTGGCTTCATCGGCAGTAAAGCCCGACTCACGGTGACCATTTCCTGTACGGCTTCCGACTCTGAAACCGAACGCGCATCCGTCGAAATCACCAGCAGATCGGCCGTCGATGCCGGGTCGACGGTCATGGCTATTTCAACCGTAAGCCCGTAGTTAAGGCCAATGCCGGCCAGTTCAGCAGCCCCGGTTAAATCATCAGCAATGACGGCAATCATGGTGAAGAGTGAAAGGGCGAGAGAGTGAAAGAGTGACTAGTACCAGGTTGCTGTTGTCACTTGCCACAGGCAAGTGACAACGAGCGATGGCAACGAGGCCACAACGAACGTTAAGCCGGTTGATAGTCACTCTTTCGCTCTTTCAATCTTTCGCTCTTTCTATATTTCGCCAGTTGAACCGCCGACTCAATGGCCAGTATCATCGCATCGGGACTGGCAACACCTTTACCGGCAATTTCAAAGGCCGTTCCGTGGTCGACGGAGGTACGTATGATGGGCAGCCCCATGGTGATGTTCACGCCTTTGACGCTGTCCATCTGGTGCTTTTCGGCGTTCCATTTGAAACCGGTCAGCTTGAACGGAATGTGACCCTGATCGTGGTACATGGCCACTACACCGCCATAATAGCCTGTGGCGGCTTTGGAAAACAGCGTATCGGCCGGCACGGGGCCTTCCACGTCGTAACCCCGACGGCGGGCTTCCTCAACGGCGGGCAAAATCTCCAGATCATCTTCGGTACCAAACAGGCCCGAATCGCCCGCGTGTGGGTTCAGGCCCGCGATGCCGATTTTCAGGTTGGTTTCGCCCAGTGAAATCAGGCCGTGATACAGCAGGTCGGTCACTTCGAGAATCCGGTCTTTTTTGACCAGGTCACAAGCCTGACGAAGCGATACGTGGGTCGATACGTGAATGACCTTCAGGTTGTCTTCCACCAGCAACATGCCGTACTTCTTCGTGTTGGTAAAATGCGCGTAGATCTCAGTATGCCCCGCGAAATGGTGACCCGCTTCGTTGATCGATTTCTTGTTGATCGGGCCCGTCACGGTGGCATCCAATTCGTCGGTCAGCGCCAGATCGATTATGGTCTTCACCGCCGCAAACGCCGCTTCGCCCGCCATCGCCGAAATCTCACCGAACTTCAGCGTGGCCAGCTCAACGTTTTCCAGATTATAGACATCCACGGTTCCCAGTTGGAATTTCGCTTCGTGAACGGCCCTGATCGGATGGATGATCGCCTTCAGGTTCAGCCGCGTGGTGATGTCCTGGAAAACGCCTGCATCGCCAACCAGCACCGGGTTACAGATGTCGTAAATGGCCGGATTCAGCAGCGCCTTGATGGCTATCTCCGGGCCGATACTCGCCGGATCGCCCATGGTGATGCCCACAATTGGTTTATCGTCAGTAGTCATGGTATGCTCGTTTACAATTGGATCGCCTCTTTCTCGACCAGCTCAGCCAGGGCTGCCCGCAGGGCATTTTCGTCATCGGCGGCAAGCGATTGAAGCGGTGGCATCATGGTTGTGCCGCAGAGGTCATATTCCTGCATCAGCACTTTCAGCGCCGCCAGCGAATCGCCCAGCGTTCGGCCCGCCTGGTACAGGTGGCCGAATACATCGGACTGATCCTGATGCGCGTATGCCTTCTCTTCATCGCCTTCCTGCACCGCTTTCAGCAGGTCACGGTATATGCCGGGGCAGAGGTTACCGGTGCTGGGCACCAGGCCATCGCTTCCCCGAAGCAGCGCGTCGGCCGACCGGGCGGCCCAGCCCATGAAGTGGCTGAAATCAGGGCGATCGGCCCACAGCGCCAGCGAATCGTAGAGCCGGTCTGTGTTGCGTTCCGAATCTTTGATGCCCACAATCCGGTGGTGGTAGCTGAGCTCTTCGACCACTGCCAGCGGAATAGACATCCGGGTGGTGGCCAGTATGTTATAGATGATCAGCGGGCCGTTGAGTTGGTCGGCCAACTGCTCGAAATACTGCTTCATCTGATCGTCGGTCAGCGTGTAATACGACGGCAGTGTGGCCGCCACGGCATCGACGCCTGCATCGAAACAGAAGTTGGCAAACTCAACCGACTCGTCCAGACAGTTCGACGAAATGCCCGCGTAGAGTACCGTATCCGCCGATTTCAGGCGGGCCGCTTCATGTACGTAAGCCTTTTTCAGTGACAGCGGCAGCGAGGTAGACTCGCCCGTCGTTCCCAGAATGAACGGCATGGCTTCGTTACCCTGTAGATTGGCCATAATTTTTTCGACAGCCGCTTCATCCACCGCATATCGCTTGGTCAGGGGCGTAATCATGGGCACCACAATCCCCTTAAATCTCTTGTTCATACTCATGGTTAATAAGCGGCTGTATAGATGGCAAGTGCGGCCTCACGCGTGATTTCACGCGGGTTATTCTTCAGTAAACGGCTGATCTTCAGAGCGTCATCAGCCAATTGAGGAATCACCGTCTCGGGTATATTCACATCGCGTAACCGGGCAGGAATACCACAATCACGAATCAATTCCTTTACTCGCCGCACGCCATTGGCGGCCGTTTCGGCATCGTCTACGCCCCGTTCGCAACCCAGCGCCAGCGCCACTTGCGCATAGCGTCCCACCGCTGACGGAATGTTGAATTCCATCACATACGGCAACAACAACGCGTTGGACAGGCCATGCGCCAAATGAAACAGACTACCCAGCGGATAGGATAGCGCATGCACACCAGCCGTATTGACCGGGCCGAGGCAGAAACCGCCGAGCAAACTGCCCATTGCCACCTGAGTACGTGCGGCCTCGTCGGCCCCGTTTCGCACCGCCTGCACAATGTTCGCGGCGATCAGGCACATGCCTTCGTAGGCGTACATATCGATGTAGGGCTGGGCGAATTTGTTCGTATACGCTTCCAGACAGTGCGTCAACGCATCGATGCCGGTAGCGGCGGTAATGGCGGCGGGTACGCTGATGGTTAGCAGTGGGTCGACATACACGATGTCGGGCACCAGAAACGGACTAATGATCCCTTTCTTCTGATTATCGGTATCATCAACCAGAATCGCGTTGGGCGACACTTCACTGCCTGTGCCCGACGTGGCCGGTACGCAGATCAGTTTTTTCCGCCGCCCGTTGAGCCGACCAATACCCACCATCTCGGCTAGTGTCTGGTCATTTTCCAGTTTGGCGGCAACCAGTTTGGCCATATCCAGTACACTCCCTCCACCAATGCCCACAACCACATCCGGGTTGAACGGCGCAACGGTCTGCATCAGCGTCTCAAAATGGGCGAACGACGGCTCCTGTACGATGCTGGTATCGAGCTCAACCGCGATTTGTTTAGCCTCCAGCGCATCGACCAGCCCCTGCAACGTACCCAGCAGCGGGGCAATCGTTACCACCAACACCTTTCTAGGGGATAACGACCCAATTTCGGCGGCCAGGTCAGTAAGACAGCCTGTGCCAAAGACCAGTTTACCGGGGAAGTGTATGGTTAATGGTTGTGTCATTCGTTACTCTATTCGGCTTTTTAGCCGCGTTGTTACTTACTGTTGGTCGCTTGCTTTGAACTTTGCGAGTTATTGTTTTTCACTATCTGGCTGGTTGCTCACGCTGGGCCACCATTCTATTAGTTATGCCCCTAAGTCAATCAATCCTTTGTCATCTCCGTGGCCACTGGTGCCGTGTAGCCCGCCAAAGCGGGCCAAACGCCGTCGCTAATCGGTATTAATTTCAGTTTCTTCGGGTCAATCACCGCGTGTTTGATCTTTTGCCGACGCCAGGTGTAGATCACGTGGATCAGCCCGTCGTTCGTTTGACTGATCGACGGATACGAGTACTGACTGATGGGCGAATCTTCGATAATCATCGCCGCCGACCAATGCTGACCATCGTTTGAAACGGCCAGATTCAGCGGCGTGCGTGGCCCTTTTGCCAACGTACCCGGCGGCAACACGTGGTTGTACACCAGCACCTGCCGCCCATCCCTGAGTGTCACAGCATCAGTGCCGGAGTTGTTGTTGGGCAACGACGTTTTCGCCAACGGTGACCAGGTTTCGCCATTATCCGTCGACCATGATTCTTCGACAGCCCTGTCCCGGCTACGGGCCAGTATCTGTAGCTTCCCGTTTCCGTAGGTCAGCACGCTCGGCTGGATAGCGTTCAGCGTTTTACCATCATTGATCGGCCCGACTTTTCGCCACGTTTTGCCGAAGTCCGGCGTCATTTCGAAGTGGATCTTCCAGCCATCACCTTCGGTACTCGTGGGGCAAATCAGGTTACCGTTGGCCAATAACACCGGCTTGTTTTTTACGGGACCGATATAACCTTCGGGCAGTGGTTTTGCCGCCGACCAGGTACGTCCCCCGTCGGGTGAAGTTTTCAGCCAGCCTTTCCACTTCGATGGGCTTGGGCCAATCTTGTAAAACAGCATCAACTCGCCCTTCGGAATCTGGTACAGCACCGGGTTCCAGCAGGCGTAGCGGACCGAATCGCTGAGAATGCCATTCGCGACGTTCTGCGGGGCCGTCCACCGACCATTTTCCTGCCGACTCACCCAGATACACACATCCGGGTTGCGCTCTTTCGTACCCCCAAACCAGGCCGACACCAGCCCGGTCGACGTCTCGGCAATCGTCGCCGCGTGACTTTCCGGGAATGGCGGTTGATCCACCACAAATTCGTCGACGAGCAACCCGGTTTGCCATTTGGCCAACTGCGCCGACGCCATACCGAACAGGGTAAGGCTGGTTAGAAGGGTGAGTAGTAGTGTCTGTTTGATCATATCAATTTGTTGCCTGCTTCTTCTCGGCGGCTTTCTTCGCTTTGGCGGCGGCGGTGTAGGCGCTGTACATCTCGCGCCAGTTGCGGCCGTTGGCGTTCAGGTATTGCTCCGATTTCGTTTTGTAGATCTCGAAGATGGCCGAAATCTCTTTCATGCTTTTGTAGTCGACGGCCTGCTCGCGGGCCTGCTCCATGTAGCCAAGAATCGTTTCCTCCTCCTGCGCCGTCATATTGGGCACAATTGCTTTGTAGCCCGCCATCGTGAATGCCACTTTACCAATCGTGTATTTGTCGAGCACGGCGTTGACCTGCTGTTTATCGAGGTCTTTCTGCAAGCCGGTCATCAACGCCTGATGCACATTTTTCGGAATGGCCGAGTCAGCAATCACCTGTCGATCCAGCTCTGTCAATGGGTTACCCGTCAGCGGGTTGATGCCCGCCGGAACGGTGCTCGCCGGGTGCTCATTGTGCCAATCGCGAATGGCGTTCAAATGAGTGGCCACCACATCGGTCAGGCGTTTTTCTTTCTCAGCATCGTTCAGATTCAGTGAACCGATCCATTCAGAGGCCTTTTTGCCTAGTTCATTATCTGCTTTCACGTTGGCATCAATAGCCGATGCTGGTTGCACTGGCTGCCCCTGACAAAAAGCAACTGAAGTGGCTAGCAGGGTTGCAATGACTAGGCAGGTATTGACTACGTTTTTCATAAGAAATGAGCGTTAGAGCTTACACATGAATTGATACGTACCTGAGCCGACTTCGAAGACGGCTTTTCCATGTTCGATTCGGACAAACGATACACCGTCTGCTTTCGCGGCCTGTTTACCGCTTTCACTAACCAGATCGGCTGACGTGGCGGGCATGTACACCAGTGCTTTCGTGTTGGCAGGAATGCTGATTGTCCAGGAAAACTGACCGGCTTTCCGGGTCCAGTCTGACGTAATCACCCCATGCAACGACTGGTAGGATGCCTTCACAAAATCGAGCCCGTTGACCAGATCGGGTTTCATCACGATTTTTTTGAAAGCGGGCGCGTCGGGGGCCGATTTGATGCCCGCCAGGTTTTCGTAATACCAGATCAGCAGATCGCCGAGCAGCATGACGTGGTTGCCCGAGTTCATTTCGGGATTGGCCGTGTTGCCGTTCCATAACTCCCAGATCGTAGTCGCCCCGTTTTCGGCCATGTAGCCCCAACTCGGATAATCGCGGTTCGACGCAATCTGATACGCCAGATCAGCACGACCATTGGCCGACAGGCCGCGCATGAGCCATTGCGTACCGATCACGCCCGTGCTGATATGTCCCTGATTTTCGTTCACAATTTTATCAACGATGCCGGCAAATACCTGATTTTTAGCCGCTTCGGGCACGATGTCGTAGGCCAGCGGCAGCAGGTTGGCTGTTACCGTGTTGTTGCTGTAATGGGCTGTTTCGCCGTTCAGGAATTTCCGGTTGAAGGCCGTTTTCATTTCCGCTGCTATCCCGCCAAACGCTTTTGCCTCGTCGGGTTTGTTCAATAACTGCGCAAACTGCTGCATCACCACTAGCAACCGGATATACGTGGCCGAGGCCAGCAATTCACCCGCCGTTTGCCGGGCGGGATCTTTGGCGTGAATCAACTCTTTCGACTCAGGGGGCACGCACCAGTCGCCGTATTTGTCTTTCGTTACCAGCCCGTCGGTCGTGTAGCGGTCGGCCATGTAGTCCATCCATTTTTTCATGGACGGGTAGTGCTTTCGAATCGATTCCACATCGCCAAACTGACGATACAACATGTCGGCCACCTGCAGGTACGTACCCGGCCAGGTTACGTTATCGCCATAATATCGCCAGAACGCCGGGGCCACGTCGGGAATACTGCCATCGGCTTTTTGTGCCTGTTCAATATCTGTTAACCACTTGGCATACAGCCGACTGTTATCGAAGAGGAAGCTTTCGCCGTAGGCGCCCGTGCTGCGGTCACCCAGCCAGGGTTGCCGTTCGTTTCGCTGTGGACAGTCGACCGGCATGCCTTTGTAATTGCTGAGAATACCCCAGTACGCGTTTTTATGAATCTGGTTCAGCGTACTGTTCGACGAGCTGAACGTACCTGTCGTTGGAATAGCATCGTAGACCACCCGCCCATCGAAATCGTTGATCGTCGGCACACTGGGGAAGCCGGTGATTTCGACGTACCGGAAGCCGTGGTACACAAACGTCGGCTCCCAGGTCTCCAGTCCACCGCCTTTCAGTGTATAAACGTCCGTCACTTTGGCATCACGGAGGTTGCGGGTAAATGGCTCGCCACTGGCTTGCAGCGACTCGGCAAAACGCAGTGTAACGGCGGTTCCTCTGGCACCTTTCACCCGCATACGTACCCAGCCGGCCATGTTTTGCCCCAGGTCGAGCAGGTACGTATTGGGCTTCAATAGTTTGATCGAGATTGGCCTGATGGTCTGCATCACCTTCATGTTCTCGTTCATCTGCGCTTCATACGTACCGCCGGGCTCCTGCACGAACTCTGCTTTGGGCCAGCTTTTATCGTCGAAACCGACCCGGTTCCAGCCTGTCAGTTCCTTCGTAGCATCGTACTCTTCGCCGTCATATTCATTATTGGTCCGAATGGGACCATCGGCGGTCACCTTCCACGAATCGTCGGTGGTGATCACGTCCTTCGTGCCATCGGTGTAGGTGACGACCAGGTTCAATAGCAACTTTGGATAGCCGAACGTCTTGATCTTGTACGGTTTATACGCCTGCCGCATGGCGTAATACCGCCCGTTGCCCAGCACCGTGCCGATGGCGTTCTGGCCGCTTGTGAGCAGCTTCGTCACGTCGAAGGTGTTGTATGTGACACCCTGCGTATAATCGGTTGGGCACGGGGCCAGCACCTGGTCGCCCACCTTCTGCCCGTTGAGGTAGAGTTCGTACAGCCCCAGGCCAATGATGTAGGCGGTAGCGTGCCGGATCGGCTTTTTCGCCACAAATTCTTTACGAAAATACCGAGCTGATAGTCGGGAAAAGGTTGTTTCAGTATCCCAGGCAAAAGCCCGGTCGAGGCCAATCCAGCGGCCTTTCCAGTCGAGGTAGTTCAACAAACCCATGCTCCAGTAGGCCGACTTGCTCCAGCCGGTCTCGCCCTGATTCGTCCAGACGTTGACTTTCCAGAAGCAGCGCGTGCCACTTTTCAGCGCCTTCCCCGCGTAAGCCACCTGAATACTTTGATCAGATGATACCTTGCCCGAATCCCACAGATCGCCGGTACTGGCGGCCAGTTTTTCTTCGCTCGAAGCCACCAGAATCTGATACCCCGTTTGCTCAATAGCGCGTGTCGTGCCCGTAATCTCCCAACTCAGCCGGGGCCGGGTTGCGTCGATACCTTCAGGATTTGTCAGGGTTTCGCAACGTACCCGTTGCACAGTCACACCCACCCCATCCGTGCCGAAAACGGCAGAAGTACAGACCAGCAGCAGGATAAGTAGGACGTGAATAGCCTTCATAGTTTCGCGGCTTTCACCGTGTTTGGCCCGGTCAGACTGCCACTTGTCAACTGGCCGGTGAGCGGGTTGTCGGTGCGGAACGGACGGGCCGGTAAGCCTTCCCTATTGTACAGATTCGGTTGCGCGGCCTCGTCCCACCCGAAGCGCACGGCTACCGGCTCAGGTACGTTCACCGCCGACACCACGACCGTTTTTTTCTCAATCCGGGCTATTGCCGGCACGAAAACCCCGTCCTTCCCGGCAAGGGAGAATCCCGTCAGCGGCAACCCGTCTTTGCTGATTAAACCGCTGCCTGTGTGCGTGAAATACAGGGTAACGGCCTGATCGGTCACGTTCATTTTCGCGAATACAGGCCCTTCGGCCACCAGCTTTTTCTTGCCGTAGGCATTCACCAGGGCCAGCAACGCCAGCCGTCGGCCAATCTCCCACTTAAACGGCGGGTGAATATCCGACAGACTATCGGCCAGATCGGTGGTGGTGATCATGCCGGTTTGGGGGAGGGTCAGCACCAGTTCCTGCGCCTCACGGAATTCGGGTAAGGTCTCTTTCGTCAGCACTACCTTCCCTTTTGAGTCCGAATACCGGAAGGGCGCGAGTTGGGTATAGTAAAACGGCATCGTCGGGTCGTTCCACGCACTGCGCCAACTGCCGATAAGCGTCTGCATCTTGTGCGCATAAGTGATGGTCTCTTTCAGGAAACAGTTCGTTTCGCCCTGATACCAGAGAAACCCTCTGAGCGCAAACGGCACCAGCGGACGAATCATCGGCTCGTAGAATTTTCCCGGCTCACCCTCTACTTTATTGCCGCTGTAATACGCATCGGCCTGAAAAGCCGCTTCCGAAATCCACGGCTCGATGCGACTGCCGGGAATGGCCGACGAAATGACGCCAACAGGTACGTTCAGTTTCTGTTGTAATTCCCTGGCGAAGAAATAAGCCGGGGCCGAGAACGACCGCAACGCCGAATCGGCCGCGATGTTCCAGCCGCGATGCCCCGGGTCAGGCTTGGCCAGCTCTTTCCGATTCACCAGAAAGAGTCGGATCTGCGGGTTTTTCGCGTACTCCAGTTCGTCGACCGGATCGTGTCCGTCAACCAGTTGCGTGGCTGTACCGCGCTTCACTCTACTGTTTTTCCGCATGGTATACTCCATGTTCGACTGGCCCGAACAGAGCCACACTTCACCCACCAGGATGTTCTGTAGCCGGATGGTGTTCGTACCCGAAATCACCAGTTCGGCCGGTACGTTCGAGGCTTTCAAGGGCTTCAGGGTCACGCTCCAGTGGCCCGCCGCATCGGTCGTTGCCGTCTGCGTTTGCCCGGAAAACTGAACGGTCACCGGCTCGCCAACACCCGCATTTCCCCAGATCGTCAATGGCTTATCCCGTTGCAACACCATGTTATGCCCCAGAATACGGGGCAGAACGATCTCGGCCTTCAGAGGCGCTGACAGGCAGAGGGTGAGCAGCAGTATGGCCAGTCGGTTGGTCATTGGGTACGTAGTCTACTGACGTTAGTCAGGCTGTTGGGTTGGCGCACTGGTTTTGAACGACTTGATCACAAACACGGCTTCAGCATCCTGTTCACCCGCATTCGGCAGGTCGTAGGTCTGGTCAGTCGGGGTATCGGCATCGGGGAAACGACGGACGCCGCCCGTTCTGAACACCACACGCCGGAACGACGCCACGGGGGCGAAAAACAGCTTCGTTCCCTTCGACTGTCCGTTCACAACGGCGGTGAACATGCGTTTATCGCGGTCCAACTCGATGCGGACATCGTACTGTTTGCCGGCCTCGTACTTCTGAATCCCCGAATCACGGTAGCCGACTTTGGCTTTGAACACACTGTCGGCATCGAACATCAGCCGAACGGCGGCGTTGCCTCTGGCGTCCTGAAACTCGATCTGCAACGTACCTGCATTGGCCTGTTGCGGTACGATCGAAAACTCGACCGTCAGGCGTTTCGAGTCGGGAATGACGCGCTCGGCTTTGGCGTAGTCGAATCGGTCTTTATCCCTCAAAACCAGGGCTTTCGACCCAGAAATAGCCTCTATCCTGGCCGTGGCCTGCAAGGGGCTGTACGTGTTCCACATCGCCAGTTCGTTACCGGCGGGCAGTTGGGCAAACACCTCGTTGGCGTGCGTTTTCACCTCGTCAGTAACCGGAACCGGAATGCTCGACACCCAGATATCTTCCTTGTTCATGCTGTAGGTCACCCACAGCTTGCCGTCGGGCGGCGTGCCGTTTCCCTCCTCAATGCCACGCACATACTGCGGCCCATACGACTTATAGGCACCCCCGTAGCGCAACGATGAAATCTCGCCATTGACCAGCAGCAGGTTGGTGTAATTCAGCCCGTCTTTACTCGTCGAAATCGCTAACGGCCAGCGAAACTCCGACGGATTATACACCGTTGCGTACTGCCCATCCGACGTTTTCTGCCCCCAGATTTTGGCGTTGCTGTTCACGAAACCCGGTGCCCGGAGAGGATTGTACAGCCACGACTTCCCCCCGTCCGGGCTAATGCTGGTCAGCGCGTGTTTCCACAAACCCACCACCCGATTATCGGGCAGGTGGTAGTAACTGAATGCTTTCACTTCCCGTTTCAGCAAAATCAGCGGGTCGTTGCGGTCGGCTTCTTCCACCCACTGTTGCATCATCAGCGGATTCGCCAGCAACTCATCGCAAGCGGCCACGAATGCTTTATCTTTCGCAGTCGTGTAGAATGGGTACGTCGATTTCTTACTGTCCCACGACGAGTTATGCCGGATGAAGTAGATCGGGCCGCATTTGCCATCTACGTACACTTCGCGCACCACCCGGCCAATGCCGTTGCCGTCGTTGGGGTCGTCTTTCGGTCCCATCACGATGCCGTAGAAACCGAGCGTGAGCAGGCGCTTGTTTTTCGCCACGAAGAAGCCCATTCGCTGATGCATCACCGCGTACAGATCGTTCGCCACCTCCGGCCGACCTTCTTTTTTCCAGCCGTCGGGCAGTTTATAGGGCGGAAAAATGATCGTCGGGTTTGTCCAGCTATAGCCGTCTTTCGAGGTCAGCAGCAGCGTTTGGCCGGGCGGCACGTGCTCACCGACGGGGTTGCTGAGGTATTGCAGGTAGAACGTATTGTTCCAGTACGTCAGCATCGGCGCGTGGTTATAGGTCCAGTTGGTGCCGCCCGCCAGTTCAGCATGCTCGCGATTGGCCCGAAACGCCTGCACGTTATGCACGCCCACCGCCGGACTTAACTGCCCGTGGTGATAATCGACATTCGACAGCGTAGTGCCGACGTAACGCACTGTATCCTGCGCCTGTGCTTGCGCGAGGCAGAGCAGAAGGAGTACCGTAACCCCCAACCCGGACCGCCGGACCGCCCTGAAGGGGGCTTTCCGTCGCGGAGCTTTAGCCCTCTTCAGGGCGGTCCG
>NZ_JBGGWE010000014.1:0-158210 GCF_041321095.1 Fibrella arboris
TTGGGGCCAGTTCTGCTCTTTGAGAGCGGCACAACGCCGTCGCAGCAGTTCGTAGTCAGCAGGTGTGTAAGTTGCCATACCTAAAAAAGAAAGCATCTTTATGAACCTACTCACATCTCAATATTTACTATTCTGCGAATAAAACGTTACTATAAATATATGTCGAAAGAGTACAAATAATGATGTTTGAGCAAGTCATTGCTTTATTTAAAACTTCCTTCAAGTCATCCTCTCTTAATTTAAGTTTTTTTACTCCTATCGCTAGAATGAACTCTAATATTGCTTCTCCATCTTCAGTGTCATATTTGTCAATGATGCTTAATAAAAATTCTTTCATTTGTAAACTTAACTCTCTGTCAAGATCATAAGAGAAATATTCCGTCTTGCCACTTCTGAGTAGTGAAGCTTGAATTATTCCATCGTTGAACCTATGAAAATTTCGTGGGCTTAGCATATTTCTCACATAATTTGTCTGTTTGAGTGATGGGTGTGCATCTATTTGCTTGTTTTCAAGATTCGTAATGATAGTAGAAATTGTAAAATAAACTTCAGATTGGGATACTGTTTGATTTTCGTATGTAAAATTCCAAAAAGCAAAATTTTTCCTGAGCGTAAGGTCGTCTCCATTCGGCATTTTTAAGAATACATCATTACTAAAGCCTTTACGCCTTTTATTGTCTCGAATAATATCTAATCTCTTATCTACGTACGAATAAAACTCGCTACTTTCATCATCTATCGAACCAATTAATTTCTCGAAAAATAGCTTTTCAACTTCCCAAGATGTGTCAACTTGTTGAATAGAACAATATATAGTATCAACGGCAACAAAAGGCCTTTCGTCACTTTTATCTTTGCCCTTTTTTAAATCATTAATAAGATCAACAGAAAACCTTTCACTGACGGGTCTATAGATGCCTATAAAATAAACCAAATTTAAATTTTCTCGACTTCGCATAAGGCGACTTATTTGAAGTAATTTTTTGCCAGTGGTTATGCAAGATGCTACGATAACTATAGTGCCACTATTTTCAGTAATTTTATCAATAAAATTTCTGTCCAATTTTACCATTTCAGGTTGAATATTATCGGGTATTTTAGAAATAATATATTGAGCAAGATTTTCAGAACCAACATCGGGTAGATGTAAGAGATATTTAGTATTTGCTGGAATGTGCTTATCAATGGTTCTGTTAAGAGATTCATTAAACTTTGTGAAACAATGTATGTTATCTAATAGATAAACCATGTCAAAGTAAATTTCATAGTTTTCATCTGGAATATTGTCTTTATAATAAACCTTAATTACACCTTCATCCGAAGAATTACTTCTATAATTGCCTACAAAAGAACTAATATTTTTTGGCACATGTTCGGGCTTAGCTGTCAACAAATGTTTTTCAATTCTAGGTTGAATTGTGAGAAATACGTCACCTCTAATATGAATAGGTCTAGAATGATCCTTACAAAGCTTGCAAGTATCTGGACTACTGTAAGTTTTGAACTCATCCTCTCCAAGAGAGAATTGTTCGTCCTTGGTTAGATTACATATAATATTTGAATTGTGAATACGATACCTTTCCTCAGAGCCTAAGAAAAAGATTAACTGAATTTGCTCCTTCTGAGCTCGTTTTTCATCTAAGATTCTATCGATAATGTTACCTGAAGTGGAAGAGGAGACTAAGATTAACGAATCAGGCGGAAAACTATCTTTGCTGTTTTCGAAAACCTCATAAGATTCAAAGCTATGAATAACAGGACAGTCAAATTGTAAGCCGAAACGTCTTTTTAATTCAAAAACAGCGTATGGAAGAACATTTATTGATGACGTATCACAATAAATAATGTTCCTATCAGTAGTAGATCTTAGTAATTGAATCGCTAAAAAAAATATCTCTGCCTGATTTATAAGAACATTACCCGTTCTTATAAATTTCGAACAATGCTTCTTAGAAGGAAATACGAAATGATGATCAGGAGTTGATTCAACAAGGCCTCCATTATTTTTAAAAATATGTGTTGATCCGCTCCTTAGTAAATGTTTAATAAAAATCAATTCGTTATTAGGTCTATTGCCATATTTCAAACTAAAGTCACCGTTATGGTCGAATTGGTAAACCATTAAACATCTATCGAAGTAGTCAGCCGATTTACCTGGAACTCTAGCAAACGTTATTTCTCGTTTAGTTCTAAAGTACTCAAGAGACCTTTCTTCTAGATAACTAGGAATAATAACTACAAGCTTATCCGTGATACTATTTTCTTGGAAGAAAAGGTTCAATTCTTGGGCAAGTGCATTTTGAGATAGTACTTCAACTTGATGGATAAAAAGAACTGTTATTTTTAGTTTATTATCTGAAGAAACTACGTCTTCATACTTATATATAAAGTAGTCTCTCATCATTATTTGTAATCTAATGGGTAGAAAATAGAAAGTAATGTCCCCTCAACTGGAGAATATTTTGTAAAATTTGTAGTACTGTTTGTTTGCCAATCATTAAGCTGAATATCAGACGCATTGCTATGATGATAATATCTATTCGTCTTCATGTCACGAAAGAGATCTGTTCTACCTGTTTTGATACGAATAAAACCCTTACCATCGAGAGTTTGCAATACGCGATCAAGGCCTATGCCTTTGATTTCGCCTCGAAGTCCTTCAGCAGAAGTATTATGCCTATACAGACACTCCTTGATTATTTCGACCTCTTGATTAATATTCAGATTGTAATCACTTCTATTAGTGTAACGTTTTATCAATCCTGGACCGCTATCTAGTATTGAAATTTCAATAAGATATAAATTCCCTTGTTCGTTTACACTGAAATCTGATTTAAAGTACTGAACAAGTCCGGCAAAATCATGAAATTGTTCAATAAATTTTGTAATTGATTTCTGATGAAACTTTAACTGAATTGCCCGAATATTGGGATATAGATTATAGCCTAATTCGTTTGTTTTGGCGTGTTCATTTGTATTGCCAAATAACTCATGAATTATTGCTATAAATGAATCTAAATTATTTTTTAGGCTATTTCTAAATACAGATAAGTTTTGAGAGCTAATTTTTTGAAACGCGCTAAACAGATTGAAACCTAAAGTTCCTTCATCTACAAATTCCCTATTAGTACGGTAAAAATTCTTAGAAAGGCCTCTATTTGATTTATCATGATCAAAGCAGTAGATTGGTACGGAGTTGCCCTTCAAATCAAAAAAATCCATTTTTCTAAAGTACGACTTACTTGGATCTTTTAATATATATTTTATATTTTCACCACTATCATTAACAATTTCCTTTTCCCATGCCAAAACTATTGAAGGATAAACAAATTCATTATCATTTAAATATTGAATGGACTCACTAGTACTGCTTACTGGAAGGTATAATTTACCTGAGTTTTCTTTTCTGATCCACGTTGCAAGGAATTGTAAATAAGAAAATAATAAGCCAAAGTCTAATTTCTCAATTTTTTTTGGAAGTTGAATGTCAACAACTTTATCATCTAAAGATTGTAACTCCAAATAAAGATTCCGAATTTTAGAGATCGAGATATTACTTGCTATCTTTATCATTTTTGCCACTATTCATACTTTTGTTCAGAGAAAATTATTAATACATCATTTGCATTAAAAAAGTATTTTATTGACTTTCAGTTGTCACGTTGATATACACAGCGTTTAAAACTCTGATGGTCACCAGCACCTCTACTGCGAATAAAGCACATATAAGTTTTTAGAAAACCGAGGCATATATAGTTGAATACAAGTTACAAATTATATTCTGCTTCTGCAATCTTGCTTTGCAGAAGCAGAATATAATGAAAAATAACTACCCTACTCCACCACAACCCGCCCTGCGCCGTTGTAGCTGCGGAGTTCGGGGTTGTACATGGCGTCGGCGGCGGGGCCTACGATGAAGCGGCCCTTGGAGACGGCGCGGACCATGTAGTATACGGTTTTGGTTTCTGAGCCACCCACCGAGAGGTAGTAGTTGACCCGGTCGTCGCGGATGTCGAAGTAATCGACGGGCGAGGCGTTTGATTAGGCAGGTTGTAGGCCTCTGTCCGGCATAGTGAAATGCTGAATGAGCGCGCGGTTTACCTTCTTTTCGGCATGCCACAGCTCGTAGTTTTTCTGGAGATTTACCCAAAATTGGGCGGTATTGCCGAATGCCTCTGACAGTTTTACCGCCAGTTCAGGACTGATACCGGCCCGCTCGTTCACGACGGCGGATAGGTTCGCGCGGGCAATGCCGATGCCCTTTGCTACTTCGGTGACCGTTAAGCCGCGCTCTTTAATATAATCTTCCCGCAGGATTTCGCCGGGGTGTACAGGTGCCAGGTTGCGTTTCATAAGTTGTGTATGTTAATGATAATCAACGTAGTCTACATCATAGACATCACCGTTGTCAAATCGAAAAATTACCCGATAGTTTGGGGTGATGGTAACTGCCCAGAAGTCGGCTAAATCACCCGTCAGTTTATGAATGCCTGAACCCATCTGCTGAATATCGCTAATTGATGTTACGGCATCCAGTTGGTCAAGAATCCGGTTGATCTTTCGCAGGTATTGAGCGGGCAACTTAGCACCATTACCCTCCTCGTAATACTGCTGCAAGCCTTTATGACGGAACGTTACAAGCATGTCGGTGCGTATCGTGTAATACTACACATTACAGCTGAGAAAGGCAAGATTTGTGGTATGAAGTTCCTTGGCGTGTTATTAAGTCATGGCTCCGCGCTGTAGGCCCTTCGACCGCAGCGGCGGACCGTTCCGCTCAAGGTGACGGTCGAACTCAAGGTCGTTATCAATGTACCTGATTTTCGTGTCACCCTGAGCAGAACGGTCCGCCGCTGCGGTCGAAGGGCCTACAGCGCGAAGCTACATGTAATCAAGAATTCTACTCCACCACGACCTTCCCTGCGCCGTTGTAGCTGCGGAGTTCGGGGTTGTACATGGCGTCGGCGGCGGCGGGGCCTACGATGAAGCGACCTTTGGAGACGGCGCGGACCATGTAGTAGACGGTTTTGGTTTCTGAGCCGCCCACCGAGAGGTAGTAATTGACCCGGTCGTCGCGGATGTCGAAGTAATCGACGGGCGAGGCGTTTTTGATCCAGTCGAGGGTGCGCTGTTCGGCCGTGCCGTTCTGGGCGGTGGCGCCGCTGAGGCGTGGGTTCTCTACCTCGAAACCGGCGGGGAGCAGGTCGGTCAACACCACGTTCTTCACCGGTAAGCCCGATTGGCTGCTCAGGGTCAGCTTCACCACAATCAGGTCGTTTTGCTTAAAGCGCGTCTGCATGGCACCGTCGCGGCTCAGGTACGTCCGGCGTACAATCAGGCCACGGTCTTCGTCAGGGACAAGGCCGCTGGTCGGTACGCCTTCGCTTTGGCCGAAATAATACAGGCTTCCGCTGCCTTTGGCGGTCAGTGTCAACGGTTGGCCGGTGGGTAATCGGCGAAGGGTCACGTCGGTACCGGTAAACGTACCCAGGGCTTTGCCAGCGCCGGTCAGCGTGGCGGTGGCGGTGCTGCCTGCGTTCTGTTTGGCCAGCTTGCCGAGGGCCAGAAACGCGAAGGCGGCTTCCTGTGTGTTCAGGTAATCGGCCTGCTGCACCGCGCCAGCCAGTTGTCGGGCCAGCGTCGGAATCTGCAAATTATCGGGATCCGTGTCGACCAGGTTGCTCAGCACCAGCGCCACGTTGCGGATCGGCGAGGCGTAACTATCGCCGGTCTCGCGGCCCATTGTTCCGTCGGCAAACTGCTTCGGCAGGAGGGAGGCGCTGCTTGCCTGATCGCCAAGGCGGGCGTAGGTCGTCGCCAGCAGGTACCGTCCGTCGGTGGTGAGCAACGTACCTGCCGATTCTTTGTAGACGCTCATGGCGGCGCGGTTCGGTTTGTCGGCCAGCGCCAGCACGTACAGACCGTAGAGGTTCGTCCGGCTCGCTACGGTGCGGTCGGTGCGCGACCCGTCTTCGTTCATCACCGATACCGTTTCGGTGCGGTTGTTCCCTGTCAGCGTCGTCAGGCGGTCAATGAGTTTGCTCTTCACCGTGGCGTTGGCTTCAAAACCTGCTTTCTCGGCTTCGACCATAAAATGCAGCGCGTAGGCCGTGGCCCAGGGGTCTTCCACGTTGTAGCCTGGCCAGAGCGTCACGCCGCCGTTGAACAATTGCCGGTTTTCGATCTGCTGCAACGCCTGCTGAATGTTCGTCGCCGGGTTATAGTCCGACTCGCCATTGCGGACGAAATAAACCGTGCCCTGCCGGACCGTTTTGGTCAGGTCGGCGAAGTAGAGCTGCGGGAAGGCTTTCGAGATGGTCTGTTCCGTGCAGCCGTGCGGATACCCCAGCAGGTAGCTCAGCGTTTTGGCGTACTGCATCACCGGCGACCGGCTGATAGTGAGGCTGCTGCGCGTGGTGCCCGGCAGGAAATTGCCCGCCAGCGTCAGGGCCTGGGTACGTCCACCCGCCACCACGCCCGCTACCGTGGTTTTCTGCAACGGCGCGGCGGGACGAACGGTGATGTCGGTTTTCTCGACGTAGGTTTTGCCCATCGCAGTCACCGTCACCGTAATATCCCCCGGCCCCACGCCGCCCGTAGCCCGGATGCGGAAGGTCGTGCGGCTTTCGCGCCCCGGCTGCACGGTCAGCGACTGCGACACGCTACGGCCTGAGTCGGCCACCACCTGAAGCGGTCCGCTAACGGTGACTTTCGCCACCACCCCGGCGGCTTTGCTGGTGGTGTTGCTCAGGTTAACGGGCATGTTCAGTTCATCGCCGGGCGACAGGAAGCGCGGAATGCCGGGGCTGATCACGATCGGATCCGACACGGTTATGCCCTGCTCGCCCGACCCGAAGGCGTTGTCTTTGTAGGCCACCGCCATCACACGCAACGTACCTGAGAACTGCGGAATGTCGATGGTGTATTCGGCCTCGCCCGAGCCGTTGGCTTTCAGCACGCCGCTCCAGAGTGCCACCAGTTGTACGCGCTTGTTGCTCAGCGGATTCACGCGCCTTTCCAGATCGTAGCCGTCACCGCCACTGCTCGACCGGCTGCGGAGCGACAGTTCGGGATACAGCAAGGCGTAGCCATCGGACGGAATCACTTCCAGCGCCCGTTTCTGGAAAAAATAGCCGTGCGGATCGGGCGTTTTGAAGTTTTTCAATTGCAAAATCCCCTCGTCGACCACCGCCACCGTCACCGATGCATTGGCCTTCGTCTTCACGCGGATGGTCTGTTTCGTCTTGGAAAACGATTTCGCCACGGCCTCGATCGCTACCGGCAGTTTCGTGTCGGGGTCGGTCACGGCTACCGAGGCAAAGCCGTGGGCCACGGTCAGGGGCAGGTCGGTACCGTCCATGGCGCGGATGAGCGTGGCCGTGACATAGGCGTTGGGCAGGTGCGCTTCATCGACGGAGAATGTCCATTCGGCGGCTTTGTTTTCGGTCGTCAGCCAACTGTGGGTCAGTACGCCGCTTCGTTCAACGGTAACCAGGATTTTTCCCTCGAACGGTGCTTTGAACAGGACTTTTACTTTGTCGCCGGTTTCGTAGGTCGGCTTGTCGAATTCCATCAGCACCTCGCCTTCGGTGCTCACTTCAAAGGACGAAGCCGACGTGCTGCCGTACCCATAGGCGTAGAAATCAGCCGCCGTATACCCAACCGCCCGACCCGTCGGACCGTCCGGACGACGTACCCGCACTTCGTATTCGCCCGATACCGTGGGAACGTACCTGAATGGCGTGGGTTTAGCGCCGAGGGCCAGCGTGTTGGTGTACACGATCTTCTCGCGGCGTTTGCTGCTGTATTTGACCTGCCCGTCGGCCTGTTTTTCGGTCACGGTCTGGTAATCGAACCGTACTACGTCGACCTGCGCCTTCGCCGACTGCGGTTGACCGGCTGCGTTCAGGCCCACGACCTCAACGGCCAGCGGCGTGTTGGTGGTCAGGTACGTATCGGCCAGCCGGATGCCGTAGAACACGTCCTGCGTTTGCACGTCGAGGCGGCGGAGGCGGTTCACGGGCCGGCCATTTTCGTCGAATACGGTCACGAATAGCTTGGCTTCAAGCAGGCCGATATCGCGGTAATCGGCGGGGATGGGGAAGCTTTCGGTGGCTTGTCCGGCGGCGTTGGTTCGGCCCTGCCGCAACGTTTTCTCGAACGACGTGGGTACGCCCGTTGCCTCGGCAGGAATGCTGAACGTGTAGGCCCCGTAGCCTTTGGGCGAGAAGACACGGCGTTTTAGTTGTAGTTCAACCTCGTAAGCGCGGTCAGACGCGGGTGGCCCGAACAGGTTCTGCGCCGTAGCCGACAGCACGATCGTCTGCCCCGCCTTGTAGCTCTCCTGCGCCGTTTTTACGTCGACCTTAATGCGGTCGGGAATAAACTCTTCGATGCTGATGGCCTGCGAGGTCAGCAGCGTATTGCTGGCGTTCAGTACCTCCACGGTGTAGCTGCCCGTCACAGCGGCGGGGTCTACGGGTACGTCGACTGGCGCGGCTCCCTGCTCGTCGGTCACCTTGCGGAACACACGGTATTCGCTGCCGTTGGGCATCAGCACGCGCACCGTCAGCGGCACCTCGGCCACGGTTGTTTTGCTGCCCGCTTCGCTGCGGATAACGGTGTTCAGGTGGATGGTCTCGCCGGGGCGGTAAATGTTGCGGTCGCCATACACGAAGGCGTTCAGGCCCGTGGCGTTCGTGCGTTTGCCGTCCACCTCGAAGCGCGACGTTTCTACCTGCGTGTCGGCGAGGTGCAGGAAATTGAAGTCGTCGCCCGTGCGGGCCGTGAGCATGGCGATGGTGAAACCCGGCGCTTTTTCCTGAATCTTCTCAAAACGGACAAAGCCTTTTCCATCTGTCTTCAGCGTATAGACCGACTGGTTATTGCTGCTGATCAGCGAAATATCTACCCCATCGAGTGGCTCGGCGGTCTGGATCGAATTGGCCCAAACCAGCAGATCCGTATCCGTTTGCCGGGCAATCAGGCCAATATCCGAGATCGACACCAGCTGCGTCGCCGACACATACGCCTCGTCTTTCGACTGCACCGACACCAGGTATGCCCCGCGCAGGGGGCGCTCGCGGTCACCGCCGCCCTGCTCAGGAATGGCCAGGTTCAAGGCCGACACACCGCGCACTTTCGGCAAATCGCTCGTCTGCACCGTCTTGTCGACCAGCAGGCTGGTCAGATCGCCTTCCTCGTCGTTGCCGTAGGAATACGTACCTGACGGCCCCCAGGTGGCCTCTTCGCCGGTGCCTTGCTGCACGTAGTCTTCGTAGCGGTTATTTTTCAGGTAGTGGAGCAGGTTGTTTTCGTAGAGCCGCGCAATTTTCACCTGCACCTTGTCCACGTTCGTAATGCTCAGCCCCACATTCCGCGACCCTTTCGACGACAGATAGAGCGCGTTTCGGGTGGCGAACTGCAGACCGGCGGGCATTTTTCCGAAGAACACATCGCGCGAAACAGGCTCGCCGAGTTTGGTGTTCAGCACGCCGCGCATCTGGTCGGTGAAGGTGATGACATAGGTGTCGGTCTCGTTGAAATCACCTTTGATCAGCAGGCCATTGTCGGTTAGCTCGGCGGTGGTTTTAACGGCGGGCTGAATGGTGTAGTATAGCCCCAGATTCTGATTGGGCTGCAGCGTCTGCGTCGTCACTACGCGCACCGTGCCCTGCTGGTTGGTGAACCCCGATTGCACGTCCACCACCTCCAGCTTCGAGCGCGTCGGCAAGGTGGTTGTCTGGGTAATTGGTTCGTTGCTCGTATAGGCCGTGTTGGGTACTTTCACGCCTTTATCCACGGTGAAGGTCAGCGGCTGTTCATTGTCGGCATTGGGCGCATCGGTCAGCGTCACCACCAGACCACCACCCGAGAGCGCATCCCCCGGCGCCTGAATCGGCCCCGCCGTCACGGTTGCCTCTTCCGCCTTGATGCCCAGCCGCGGAGCCACCTCGGCAGCCGACACGGGATAGTTGAATCGAAGCCGCGTTTTCGCTACCGGCTGTCCCGACGTACCTGTGCCATTGCTGGCGGCGCGTGTCCACCAGGTTTCGGTGCCGACGAGTTGCAGGTAGGGCGTATGGAATTCGATCTCCTCGCCCGATACGCTCAGGCCTTTATCGGATGCGTTCCGAAGCAGTTCCTTCGACAATTCGGCGCGGTAATTCGTGGCGGGGTCGAAGGCCGTGGCGGGCGAAAACACCAATTCGCTCGGCGACGTCCATTTAAACTGCCCTTTCACGGCAGGCTTAAACGTGATATACGGCGTTGATTCCCAAACGTCGGCTTGTGCGCCGTCCCCATCCGGCCCGACGTTTTTGTTGAAGGAGAAAACCAGGTTTTGCGACTGCTGAATCTCGTCGTCAAAGTTCCGGCCAACGACCGAAACGGTATTCGATAAACGGGCGCAGTGCGACAGCGTCAGCACGACGGTCAGGAGTGCCAGCCACAGGCGGGCGGGGGCAGAGAAGAACATGAATGGCAAGGGTTTACGCCGCTAATAAACGCAGAATTCCAGTGCCTTTCGTACAGTTGAAGGGGAATGTATGTTGTACGGTAAATTGGTTGGACTCCGTTGTCGCTTGCCTGTGGCGAGTGACCTTTATCGATAGGGCCTCCGGCCCGCTGGTTGAATGATACTGTATGTTACCTGTCAGTTAGTTCACTAGCCGCCAACGGGCCGGAGCGGTGCGCCGTTGCGACCCTACGGATAATCGTCACTCGCCACAGGCAAGCGACAACGATCTGACACCAGCTCTCAATGATACGCCAGTACGCGTTCGGAGGCGTTCAGCAGGTTGTCGGCGATGCAGTCACCGGCGGTGGGTTCGGTGGGGGCGTGGGTGACGTGCACCGTTTTCACGCCCACGCGGCGACCGGCAATCATGTCGCGCAGGGCATCACCGATCATCCACGACTTGGTTACGTCGATGTTATATTTGGCAATGGCTTTTTCGAGCAACAGCGACTCCGGTTTGCGGGTGAGCGAACGAGTGGTATAGTCGGGATGATGCGGGCTATAATAAATATCATCGATCAGGTTGCCGCACTGTTCCTGGAGGTAGCTGTGGCAGCGCATCACATCATCGCGGGTGTAGAGCCCTTTGGCAATGCCCGCCTGGTTGGTGATCACGATCAACATATACCCTGCTTCTTTAAGCCGACGGAGACCTTCCACAACGCCGTCCGGGATAATAAAATCTTCGATCCGATACACGTAGTCGGTTCTGTCTACATTCAGTACGCCGTCGCGGTCGAGGAAGATGCACTTGTTCATGGTTGAGCAGGGCGTGTTTAGAATTGAGGGCAATATAGGTAAATAATTAAACTATTTTGCTAATGAATTGTAATTAATCAAGCAAAAACCTGGCCGAAGTTATCAAGTAGGGAAATTTATTCACTATCCGTCTTTCCAGTTATACATAACAGATAACGTACTCTATGGTCCGTTTAACACTTTTCAGTCTCCTTGTTCTTTCCATTTACCAGCAGGCGGTTGCCCAGACAACCGGTTTTTTATCGTACACCCAGGTAATTACGGGTAGCAACCAAACGTATCCGATGCAGGCCATTCCCGGCGGAACGTACCTGATGGGCAGTCCGGCAACCGAAAAAGGCCATAAACCAGACGAGGGACCCCAGCATAAGGTCACCGTCGAGCCGTTCTGGATGGGGAAATATGAGATCACCTGGGACATTTATGACCTATTTACCACCAAGAACATCGAGAAGGAAATGGCCACCCGTTATCCCGAAGGAGCTGATCTGAGCAAAACCGATGCCACCACCCGGCCCAGCCCGTCGTATGTCGATATGTCGTTTGGCATGGGGCGGTCGGGGTATCCGGCGATTAACATGACGCACTACGCGGCGGTCAAATTCTGTGCCTGGCTGTATGATAAAACGGGTATTTTCTACCGGCTGCCCACCGAGGCCGAATGGGAATATGCCTGCCGCGCCGGTACGACTACGCCCTTCTCCTTTGGCGCTGACCCGAAGTTGCTGGGTACGTATGCCGTATACAAAGACAACAGCGGCGGTGGTTACAAGAAGATCGGCACCAAAAAACCGAACGCCTTTGGCCTGTACGATATGCACGGCAACGTGATGGAATGGACGCAGGATCAGTACGTGGCCGATTACTATGCCCAGGTAGCCAAAGGAACGGTGCAGGAGCCGTATGCGCCCCGAAAGACACTGTATCCGAACAGTGTCCGGGGCGGTTCGTGGGACGATGACGCCACGGTGGCCCGTTCGGCTGCCCGCACGCCATCCGACCCGGCCTGGAAGGTCATTGACCCGCAAAGCCCCAAATCTGACTGGTGGATGACCTCGGCCTCCTTCTGCGGGTTCCGCATTGTGCGGCCGCAGAAAACGCCCCCCATCGAAGAAATCAGGGCGTATTACGACATTAAGCCGATCAAAGATTATTGAGCACAACCAGCGCCCCAGAGCGGGCGCTATTTTTATTTTCCGAAATACTATATAAAATTTATCGATCTGAAAGAGTGTTATGCAGTACGACCCCATTCGCACGTAAACAGGATTTGACGTATGATCTCAAAAAAAGCGAAATACGCCATCAAGGCGTTGAAGGCCCTTACCGAATTGTATGGGGAAGGCCCGGTTCTGATCTCCCAGCTAGCAGCGCGCGAATCGATCCCGCAGAAATTTCTGGAAGCCATTTTACTTGAACTGCGTAACCAGGGGATGCTGCAGAGCCAGAAAGGGAAGGGCGGTGGTTATTCGCTCCGGGTCGATCCCGAACGCATCACACTGGCGCAGGTGATCCGCATCATCGATGGCCCGATCGCGCCTACGCCCTGCGTGTCGCTCAACTTCTACGTCCGCTGCGATGATTGCGAAGACGAAGAAACCTGCACGATTCGCCCCATCATGCTTCAGGTACGTGACGCCAACCTGGCCGTTTACGAAACAACGACCATGCAGATGCTGGTAGACAGAGCCCAGCCAGCTCACCTTATCGACGTCATAAAATAACATTGCCCGGATCATGATTGGGAGCATGCCAAGCTAAAAGGGCTTACTAACTAAGCCCTTTTAAAATGCTAAATTCGCAAAAACGAATAAGCAATGGCAGCCATAATCACCGACTTGAGCCAGTTAGACCCTGATAGAACGTATTCGTATGCCGACTACCTGACATGGCAGTTTCAGGAACGGATTGAACTAATAAAAGGGCGTATCCTCAAAATGTCTCCTGCACCTAGTGTGCGGCATCAACGGCTGGTAGGTGCTCTCCATCTTCAACTGGCAACCCATTTCGGGAAGAAGCCATGTCAAGTGTTTTTCGCTCCATTCGATGTTCGGCTTTATAATCGGAAGAAGTCGATTAAAGCGAGCAAAGATATTTTCACCGTTGTTCAGCCTGACCTGTGTGTCATCTGCGACGATGCCAAACTTGATGAGCAAGGCTGCAATGGTTCGCCCGATTTAGTCGTGGAAGTTCTTTCGCCGGGTAACACCAAGCGCGAAATGAACGAAAAATTTGATCTTTACCGCGAAGCAGGCGTTCTGGAATACTGGCTTGTTGAGCCTGCCGATGAAATGGTACTTATTTACGTGCTGGAAGGGGATCAATACATTGGCCTGAAGCCCATGACCGATTCCCTCACCTCTCGCCTCTTCCCCGAACTGGCAATAGATTTGACGGAGTTGTTTAGCTGAAACACGAAAATAGTATTACGCAGCCTTCTGGAAGGGCACCACTACCTGAACATCATCCCAAGTTAGCAGCATATTGAGTCCGCCGGGTTGGGGTTCAAAGCTGATAAAAAATTGCTCGGCCGTTGGGCTGTATGGCCGGGTGCTTGCCGTAAAACGCAGTATATCGGCGGCTTCTTTGTAGCTCACACCCCACTGCCCCGTCCGGCGGTTGATAATCACGGTCCAGTCGGTTGGGGTGGGAATCGTGTATAGCGAATAACGCCCTTTAGCCAGCCGGTTGCCATTGAGGCGAACATCCTGCGATAGCTCAATGATGGTGGCGGCGTTGGCACCCGTGCGCCAGACCTTATCGTATTTCACCACGCCTCCGAAGATGGTACGGTCTTTCTTGCTGGGTTGGCAGTAGAGCACCTTCACCGTGATGCCGTTCTGCGTAGCCTGCGCTACGGCCTTCGGGCTTCGCTTCGCCGATGCACGGAGATAGATAACAACGCCAATGATGAAAAGGAGCAGGCCACCGATGATGAGCCAGGTAGAGGAGTCGATTGTTGAAAGAAATTCCATTGTCAGGTTGGTTGTCAATAGGTGGTCACCTGAAGCCGTAGGCCGATGACCGTAAAACAGGCGAAAGTTACTGGATTAAGCCGGAATCCGCTTGCACAAAAAAATGGTATGCATGCATACTACTTATCGAACTTATCGCCAACTTTGTGCGTAATTAGTATGCACGCATAACAATTCCTGACCAATGATTGCGACCGACAATAAAGCTTCGATTAAAGGCGGCGAGTTTTTGATTAAAGATACGGACGCCTCGCAGGTGTTCATCCCTGAAGAGTTCACCGAAGAGCAGCAAATGATTGCGGCTACCTGCCGTGAATTTCTGGCCAAAGAAATCTGGCCTCGTCTAGACGAGATCGACGCCGCCAAGTCGCCCGATCTGATGTCGTCACTGATGGACAAAGCGGGTGAACTGGGCTTGCTGGGTACGTCGGTTCCAGAAGAGTACGGCGGCTTTGGCATGAATTTCAATACGTCGATGCTGGTGGCCGAGGCTACCGGTGCCGGGCACTCATTTTCGGTGGCCCTGTCGGCGCATACGGGTATCGGTACGTTGCCGATCGTGTACTACGGCAACGACGATCAGAAAGCGAAATACCTGCCGAAACTGGCCACGGGCGAGTGGAAAGCCGCCTACTGCCTCACTGAGCCTGATTCTGGTTCAGATGCCAACTCGGGTAAAACCAAAGCAAAACTGACGGAAGACGGTAAGTTCTATACCATCACCGGTCAGAAGATGTGGATCACCAACGGTGGTTTCGCAGACCTATACATCGTCTTCGCCAAAATCGACGATGGCAGCGGCCAACCGGACAAAAATTTATCGGCTTTCATCGTTGAGCGTTCGTACGAAGGCATTACGATGAATGAGCCCGAGCATAAGCTGGGCATTAAAGGGTCAGACACGCGTCAGGTGTTCTTCACCGATGTGAAGGTGCCCGTTGAGAACCTGCTGTCGGAGCGGGGGAACGGTTTCAAAATCGCCGTGAACATCCTGAACATTGGTCGTATCAAACTGGGTATTGCCGTCGTAGGTGGTGCCAAACAGGCGATCAATGACGCGGTACGTTACTCGAATGAGCGCAAGCAGTTTGGTATCAACATCTCCCGGTTTGGCGCGATCAAGCACAAGCTCGGCGAAATGGCGATCAAAGTATATGCCTCTGAATCAGCCAGCTATCGGGCCGGTCAGAACATCGACGATGCCATCGAAGACCTGAAAGCAGGCGGCATGGACGATGCGACGGCCAAGCTGAAAGCGCTGGAGCAGTTCGCCATCGAATGTGCGATCATGAAAGTGCACGGCTCGGAGGCCCTCGACTACGTGGTTGACGAAGGCGTTCAGGTGTACGGTGGCATGGGCTATTCGGCCGACGCCCCCATGGAACGCGCCTACCGCGACGCCCGGATCAACCGGATCTTTGAAGGCACCAACGAGATCAACCGAATGCTGGTGGTCGATATGTTGCTGAAACGGGCCATGAAAGGTGAACTCGACCTGATGACCCCCGCTATGGCCATTGCCAAAGAGATCATGTCGATTCCTGATTTCAGTAGCGACGAAGACGAATCGATGTTTGCTGCCGAGAAGAAGGTGTTGAAAAACCTGAAAAAATCGGTGCTGATGATCGCCGGCGCGGCTGTTCAGAAGTTCATGGGTAAGCTCTCGCATGAGCAGGAGATCCTGATGAACCTGGCCGACATGGCGATTGAAGTGTACGTGGCCGAATCGGTGCTGTTGCGCGTTGAAAAGTCGATCGGCCTGAAAGGCGAGGCGGCACTGACGTTGCAGAAAGACATTGCGATGGCGTACCTGCACGAAGCCGTTGAGAAGATCAGCGCAGCGGGTCGGTCAGCCATCACTAGCTTTGCCGAGGGTGATGAACTCCGCGTGATGCTGATGGGCCTGAAACGCTTTACCAAAATTGAGCCGATCAATCTGAAAGACGCTCGCCGCCGCGTGGCCGACGCCATGATCGCCGAGAACAAATACATTTTCTAAGTGGCTGCACGTCGCTAATTACGCTTTTTTACAACAACTGAAGAATCAAAAAGCCGTTCCTGGTTCAGGAACGGCTTTTTTGTGCGACTTGCTGGCACGAGCACATATGCGCGCCAGCAAGTCGTTCTCTACCTCGCGAGGCCATCCTGACGGGCACGGTCACGGACACGTTTGGCGCGTTTGGCACTATCGGGGTGATCGGAGATGAATTCGGGGCCACCGCTTGAGCCTAGTTTAGCCAGTTTCTCGAACGAAGTGGCCAGCGCCAATACACTGTAGCCATTCTTCTTCAGGAACTGGTAGCTATAATCATCGGCTTCTGTTTCCTGTTGCCGACTGAATTTTGCACCGAGTAGATAATCGGCTGCGGCGCCAAACTGAGACCGGGCTACCTGGCCAACGGTGCCTGACCGTGATGCCAATCCAGTACGAACGGCCGACCGGCGCAGGGCGGCTTTCATACCATCGCGCGAGTCTTTATTGACAACGTGTCCCATCTCGTGGCCCATAACAGCCAGCACTTCCTGGTCGGTCATGATGTCCATCAGGCCTTTGAACACCCGAACGCTGCCATCGGCGGTAGCGAAGGCGTTGACGTCTTTAGTTAAATACACTTTGTAGTTGACCGGAATGCCGCTGATCGTATGATGACGGGCCACGATCCTGTTCAGGCGTGCTGTGTAGGGGTCTTTGGGGCCAGCCACCGGGTTCTGCGCGTCCATCTGCTGCACAGCCTGTTTCGATGCCTCAACGACCTGTGCGTCTGAGAGCGTTACAGAGCCGACAAGTTCAAGAAGAGCTTGTGGAAGACCACCCGTGTCCTGGGCTTGAGTTAGCGCCGAAGTCGATAAAAACAACCCCGATAATATGATTGCAAAACGATTCATGGTTGAGTCTATTTAGTGAATAGAGCCGCGATGTATTACGCAGACATATACCTATTGACAAACCATAGACCTTATGGTTTAGACAAAGAATCTTAACGAATGGATAAAAAGCAGTCTTTAGTTTACTGTTTACTATTTACAGTCTTCTGTTGCTCTGCTATACCAATGTCAGGTATGTTAGGCGGAGCAACAGAAGACTGTAAACAGTAAACAGTAAACTAAAGACGCCTTGGTCTGATCCAGTACGTTGCGCCACCCACCGCCACAAGGGCCAGCCCGATCAGACTTTCGCGGGGACGGTCGGTCAGGATGAAGCCCAGCACAAACAGGCTGAACGCGATGTAGGCCCATTGCAGCCACGGCCGCAGTGGGCTCGGAAAATCAGTGGGCTGGCGTGGGGTACGTAATAGACTGGCCACGGCCAACGTACCCATCAGTTGCAGTACAAACGAGGTGCAGAGCAAGACCTGTTCCAACGTACCTGAGAACAGCAGCAGTAGCGTGATGACCACCTGCAGCCAGATGGCCCGCACTGGAATTTGTTGCGCCGATTGCTTCCCGAAAAACTGCCAGAGCGGAAAATCCTGCGCCATGCGCTGCGTTACCCGTCCGCCTATCCAGACATACGAACTCATGGTAGCGATCAGCTGAAAGGCAATGCCTGCACTGATCCACCGTCCGCCCGACGTACCCAGCACATTCGCCAGCGAAATAACGGCTACGTCGACCTGACCCTGTAATTGGTTAACACGGGCAAATTGGAGCAACACCAGCTGTAAGCTGACATAAATAATCGCTACGCCTAACGTACCCAGCAACAGCGCACGCGGCAGGTTTCGGCGGGGGTCCCGAATTTCGGCCACGATGTACGCCGCCGCATTCCAGCCGGTGTAGGCGTAGGTAACGTAGAGCAGCGACACGGCGAAGGGCGACGTAAATACCTCGGTCTGGTAACTGGCATCCCACCGCAGTGCATTACCGGGAATGGCTGAAAGACCACACCAATAGCCAGAATAGCCGCGATAAACGCCATCTTTACCAGTGTAGTCGCGTTTTGAAATAAACTGCTATGGCGCAGACTAAATGAATGTAACAGCCCCATCAACAGCACCAGCACGACCGTAAATGCCCGCATGTTGGGAACGGTAAACGGAGCGAGGTACGACTCCATGGCTTTTCCGGCAATGGCAACTGGCGCCGCAAATCCGCCAACGAGCGACACCCAGGCCGACAGGTAGCCCAGGAAAGGATGCAACCCTTTGGTGATGAACACATAATCGCCCCCGTTTTCGTGGGCGTAGTGCGTACCCAGTTCAGCGAACGTAAAGGCACCAATCAGGGCCAGCAGGCCGCCGAGAACCCACAGCAGCACAATCGACCAGGTGTTTTGCACCACGGCCAGCTGAAAGCCCAGGCTGGTGAACACACCCGTACCCACCATATTCGAGATAACTAACGCACAGGCTGTTCGCCAGGAAATCTTCATCAGGATAAGGGACGGCGGTCCGACGTGTTGGCCTTACAAGAATACTAGTCTTTTGTTGTTATTGGTCGTCATCAGGTGGTCAGCACGCAGAACGGTCATAGAGTAGCCTCGCCTGATTAGTTTCTGATTCATCAGGCAAGGCTACTCTATGACCGTTCTGCGTGCTGTTCCTGCTTACAGTCCCGACTTTAAGGCACTCAGCACGGCCTGATAGGCTTTCTTTTTCGTACCGGCCGGATTGAAAAGAAGGGGGTAATCGGCTCCATTTCTGTACCGCCAGCTCTGGTCGTCCAACAGGCCCCAGATGGTTACGCCATAACGCTGCGCCTTGGGCACATTCCGCATGTACGACGTGATGACATAACTGTACATCTCTGCCTGCGTGGTTTCCAGGGCATCGGTAAGTGTTAAACTGGTTGCACTCGTCGTATTAACGCCTATATCCAGTTCAGAAACGTGAACCAGCAAGCCCGTAGCCGCCAGCTTCCTGAAATGCGTATCGATCTGATCTTTATTGGTGTTGATGCTGATATGCATCTGCGTACCAATGCCATCCACTTTGGCCCCCTTCCCTCTGATTTCTGCCACGTAAGCGATCAGGGAATCCAACTTGGCCGTCGACGATTCGAGGTTGTACTCGTTGATAAACAACTTAGCGGTTGGATCAGCCTGAGCCGCGTAGGTGAATGCTTTGACGCCAAAATCACGACCCAGGTACGCACTCCACACAAAGATGTCGTTGGCGGTAGCATTGGCCGTGTTCGTGTTGTTTCGGATAGCCCCGGCCGGCCCATCGGCGAACATTTCGTTGATGACATCCCAGCCCCGCACTTTCCCTTTGAAATGCCCGGCAATCTGTTGAATGTTGTTTTTAAGCAGGCTATCCACTTTTGCGTAATTGTTGGTGGGGCCGCCCGCCGTGACTAATTCGTTGACGCTTACATCATCGATGTAGTACGTATTGCTCGCACGGCCCATATCGAACACAATGCGGGTTTGCGCTTCATTGGCCGTGATCGGCCAGGTTACCTGCTGCCAGGCGGTGCCGATGGGCTGATCGGCCTGGTACAAGGCAGACGGCTGGGTAGAGAGCCGTATAGAACCGTTTGCGGCGGCGGCTTTCACCCAATAACTAACCTGATATTGTTTGCCTACCGTCAGCGGAATAGGGGCGGTAGTCACCTGCACGCGCCACTGCTCTGTTGCGTAAGCAGTAGGGTTCACCACTTTCATGGATCGGGTGCCGGTGCGCACCTCCGCCGTGCCTGAACCTACCGTTATGCTGGCCGTACCGGCCGGATTGCCCGAATTCAGCGTGGTGTAATTGGTAAAGCTGGTTGCATCGCCACTCTCGAAGCCGGGGTTCGGAGCCAGGTTGACGCTACTGGGAGTGGCCGCACTTAAAACGCTTCTATAATAGGTACCCTGTGCCTGTGAGTGCCAGGCTAACACGTGGCCGTGCACCTGAATGTTGGCCGCCTGTGCAGCAGCCACCATGGCATCGGCAGTGGTGAAGTTAAACCCGCCAGCGCTATTCACCAGGGAGCTGTTCTTCATCTCGTTTTCAAACGTGATGCCGTTAAACTCGTTCCTGATGACAGTAGACGAGGTGGCGTTGGTAATAAAAGCCCCATTACTACCCGCCACCGCGATAGGAAAGGTAGCCGCCGCTTTTAGCGTTACGGCTTCCGGCACAGGCGTGGGTGTGGTCCCCCCATCATCGGTCCCTTTTTTACAGGCCGCTGTAGTGGCTATCAGCACGACAAGGCCCCAAATACTTTTTTTCATAACGAAAGGTTTTAGTTTTACTAGTAGCAGTTTAACCGATTGAAAGCAGACTACTTTGATTTTTTATACGAATTAGCCGAATAATGTAATAAGTAGTTTAAAATGGTCACTTTGCTGTACTGGCGCTATCCGGGCGCGTTGGTAAGCGTGGCGATCCGTTACTGATCTCGAGGGGGCGGCCAGAAAAGATACCCGCATCTTCAGGCTGGTTGTTTTAACTTAAGTGCGTTTAATCGGCCTGTCAAAAACAGGGTTCCAACCATTTGTAACCGAACTGCATGTATCGCCACACCATCGGGCAACGTACCTACACCTTTGCTGACCTGAAAACGCTGCTGGCGCGGGCGTCGCCGCGGCGGTCGGGCGATGAACTGGCTGGCCTGGTAGCGGCATCGGCCGAAGAGCGGGTGGCGGCACAAATGACCCTGGCCGATCTGCCGCTGGCCCAATTCCTCAACGAAGCCGTGATTCCTTATGAACAGGATGAAGTAACCCGCCTGATTATCGACACCCACGATACCGACGCCTTTGTGCCGGTTAGTCACCTCACCGTCGGCGGGTTGCGCGATCACCTGCTGGCAGCGCAACCCGCCCAGCTGACGAGCCTGCACCGTGGCCTGACGCCCGAGATGGTAGCGGCCGTGTCGAAACTGATGCGGAACCAGGATCTGATCAGCGTAGCGCGAAACTGCCCTATCGTGACCCGGTTCCGAAATACGCTCGGCGGCCCCGGCCGCTTTCATACACGCCTGCAACCCAACCACCCCACCGACGATCTGCGCGGCATTACGGCCAGCCTCATCGACGGCCTCTGCTACGGATCGGGCGACGCGGTGATTGGCGTAAATCCGGCTACCGACAACGTACCTGCCACGATCAACTTGCTCCGTATGCTCGATCAGGTGCGTGAACGGCTGGCCATTCCTACCCAAACCTGCGTGCTGAGCCACCTGACCACCACCATCCGGGCCATTGAGCAGGGTGCTCCGGTCGATCTGGCGTTTCAGAGCATTGGCGGTACTGAAGCCGTAAACCGGTCGTTTGGCGTCGATCTGGCTCTGTTGCGCGAAGGCCATGAAGCCACGCTGGCATTGAGCCGGGGCACCGTGGGGCAAAACGTGATGTATTTTGAAACGGGGCAGGGTAGTGCCCTATCGGCCAATGCGCATCAGGGCATGGACCAGCAAACCTGCGAAGTGCGGGCCTACGCTGTAGCGCGGGCGTTTGATCCGCTGCTGGTCAACTCGGTAGTTGGGTTCATCGGTCCCGAATACCTCTATGATGGCAAACAGATCATTCGGGCGGGGCTGGAAGATCATTTCTGCGGCAAACTGCTTGGCCTGCCCATGGGCGTCGACGTTTGCTACACGAACCACGCCGAAGCCGACCAGGACGATATGGATACGCTCCTGACCCTGCTTGGCGTGGCTGGCGTCACCTTCGTCATGGGCCTTCCTGGTGCCGACGATGTGATGCTGCATTACCAGAGCACCAGCTTCCACGATGCGCAGTATGTTCGGCAGGTGCTGGGTGTGAAACCCGCCCCGGAATTTGAGGCGTGGCTCGAAAAAATGGGCTTGATCAACAAAAAAGGCCAGTTACTCCCCGTCCGTTCAGGAAATCCATTGCTGGATATGGCAGGGGTAGGGTAATTTCTTATGCTTCGCGAACCGGTCTAGTCGAAAGGACCGCACGCGAAGCAATACATTTCAGCGAAAAGCAATCCATAACACAACCACTAACCCATATGCAAACCGACCCCTGGGATTTTTTGCAAACCTATACCGCCGCCCGTATTGCGCGGGGTCGGGCCGGGCACAGCCTGCCAACCCGTGCGCTGCTCGCTTTTCAACTCGACCATGCCCGCGCGCGCGATGCGGTATATTCGACACTGGAAACAGGGCGGCTTCTGGCCGACATCGATCGCATTCAGCCCCGGCCGTTGTTGCTCCAAAGCCAGGCTACTGATCGACAAACGTACCTGCAACGCCCCGACCAGGGTCGCCGCCTCGACGCTGATTCGTGGCTTCGGCTAAAGACCCTGAACACACGACCCGCTGACCTGTCTATTGTGGTGGCCGATGGGCTGTCGGCCACGGCGATCAACACGCACGTGGTGCCTTTGCTGGCGCAACTGGTACCCGCGTTGGTGGCGCAGGGCTGGTCGCTGACACCCATTTGCCTGGTGCAGCAGGGCCGCGTAGCCATTGCCGATGAAGTGGCCCAGGCTCTGAAGGCAAGCGTCACCCTGATACTGATCGGTGAGCGCCCCGGCTTAACCTCCCCCGACAGTATGGGCGCGTACCTCACCTACGCGCCCCGACCCGGCCTGACAGATGAATCCCGCAACTGTGTCTCCAACATCCGCCCGGAAGGTATGCCTTACGAGTTTGCGACGCAAAAGCTACTGTACCTGCTCACCGAGATGAAAACCCGCAAACTCTCCGGCGTTCAGCTGAAAGATGAGATGGGTGGCCTTATCGAGAATTAAACACAGAAGAGAAGACATAACAGGGCTTTCTCATAAGATATAGCCAGTAAAATAGCTTCGCGCTACGTGCCCTTCGACCGCAGCGCGAAGCTATTTTACCGGCTATATCTTAACTGAGGGCAGGTCCGCTGCTACGGTGTGATGCAACGCGGTCGATGGTGCTACCACCCGACAGAGGCAAACCCATGAAGCTCGGGAAACAATACACCCGAAACGTACCGTTGTCGTTGATGGTCCAGCGTTCGCGGGTAGCGATACGAAACAGCCACGACGATACTTCAGATTGGCCCGCCCGGAAACCCCGGTCGCGGAGATATAGCTTAACGTTCAAGGTGGTGGTGCTTCCTTCGGCCAGCATCAATAGCGTAGCAGCCATGCGTACAGACTGCCGGTTCAGTGGTTTCAGTTTCATGATTCTCAGTGGTTTAGGTTGTTACAGTTTCACGCGGACCAGATACCGGATTGTGTTCTGATCCTGATTGTAGACAATGAATTCGTTCTTTAACAGGCTCTTACCGCGCTGGGCATACACGGAGTCGAGGGTCGGGTCGCGCTTAGCCAACACATCGCCCGTCAGGGTATAATGCCAGCCCGCATGTTCGCTCACCACAAACTGCTTGCCAACATGCACTTCGTAGATGGCCAAATACGCCTCGCGTTGCCGACCACCGGCCCAGACTGAGCCGCTTAGTGAGGTGTAGTTGAGCGATTTGCTGAACTGATCGGCGAAGTAGATGCCGTAGCCAAACATTTTTCCGGTGATCACCGCGTTGGTCGGACGAAGCACCAACCCACTTTTCAAAATAGAGAGCCAGTTCTCCGAGCGACTCCCGTGCCAGAGCAGTTGCGTCTTCGGGGTTTTAGCCGCCGCCACGTGTTTCGCGAAAGCAGCCTGTGTATGAGTCTGTTGCACGGCAAATGCGGCATCGAACTTGGCGGCATCATCGCCCATCATCCGCTTGATCAGCGTCAGTACCCGGTTGTCTGTAACGGGGTCTATGGTCAGACCCAGCGAGTCGAGCAGCGAAGGTGGGGCTTGCTCGGGACTGTTGGCATCAGGCGTTGGCTGGTTCAGCTCAACCTGACTCCGCATGACATCGAGTGTGTCCTGTTCAGCGGCGAGCCGGTCGCGGAGGGTCTGTAAGTCGCCGGATGTCTGTGGAGTTTGTGGGACAAGATGCTGGCTTACCTTCCCCATTTTTCGTGGAATTGTCTTGAACAGACTGAGTAACCTGTCATTATACCGGCTCACATCCAGACCCGTGTCGATCAGCGTAGCCAGTTCATTGAGCAATTGCTGTGCCGTGTCAACCTGCTGTTTGGTCACCTGCTGCGCCGATACCACGTAGTTCTGGAAGATCGATTGATTGGCGTACTCCATCAGTTTGGCCATCAGGGCGCGTACCTGGGCGTTCTCAATGGTGTCGGTGCTGGTCGTAGCGGGTTTGTCGGCGTACAAATGCGTCTGATCAACGTAGCCTTTCGCTACTTTCTCGCGAAATTTTTTGTCCCACTGATCCATTGGGTACGTTGCTGTACTGACCGAACCACCCACCCGGCCGTAGCTGACGGTGAACGTACCTGAGGCGGTTTCGTGCATTTCGTAATACTTGTTGTTGTTGGCCGCCGTCACCATGATCAGCTTTACCGTACGCAAAGCCGGTGCTGTTGAATCGGTTGTTGATAAGGGCGCGGGTGCGGCTGTCGACGTAGTCGTCAAAACAGGGGCCGTAACGGTTTGAAGCGCCGCCGCCGGATTGGCCGCGCGAGTGATATGTTGGATGAATTGGGAGAGCATAAAGAAGGGGTTTTACCCCACCCGGACGCGGGACCGCCCCGGCCCCTCCGCGATGGCGGACCACCCTTAAACAAGGGGAGGGGCTAGGGCGGTCCCGCGTCCGGGTGGGGTCTTTTCTAAATCATGGCCCGCCAGAACAGGGTCAGGCGTTCGCGCTGGGTGTAGCTGCCCGCGCTGGCGTTTTCACTTTCCGAGATACTGCCATACTGGCTCAGGCTATACATACGGGCCTGGGCAGGTAACGACGCATACTTGACCAGCGCCTGAAACCACGTAGCCCGGTCCTGATAGGGAGCCAGCAACGTGCGCCCACGACTCAATAGCCGGTGTTGCTTGGGCGACCAAACCGGCCGACGCAGGTAGATCAGTCCGTTGCCCGACAACAGATCGGGCAGGGCTTCAGGTGGTGCGTCGGGCAGGAGTTCGGTAAGCAGAAAAAGTCCTAATTCAATATTTAAAAGGCGATTAGCCGATTGGCCCGCCAGGTTGTACTGATGCTTCAGGCGCGTAGCCAGGGGTTCCTGCCAGCTGAAACGCGTACCCGGGGTGGGCAGCGAAGGCAGTGGGTTGGAAGCCAGAGTGGAAGCCGTCATGTTCATGTTCGTTGTTGTTGTTCGAGCAAGGAGCCTTACGCCAGTAATTGGCGAAGGGTAAAGACGCGGTTGCGGAAAAAACCAACCGACTTCTGGTGGAAGTGGCTGCGGTCGTTACTAATGTCGAAGGCCTGCATCTGGTCAGTCAGGCGGCTGTATCGGTCAAGCAGGTCGTTCCAGAGCGTGCTTTGCTGAAAGGGGCGCAGCATGGCGCGGCCCCGGTTCAGGCATCGGCGCTGTTTGGCGGTCCAGTTGGCGCCGTAAGCAACGGTGTTGTCGTTGAGCAGGGCTGGTAGATGGTCGGGAGAGGCCGTGGGCATGAGTTGACTCAGGAGCACGAGCCCCAGTTCAACATCAAACAGCTGACGGGCCGACAGCTGGCCGGATCGGCTGGCCCGTAGTCTGGGTGCGGCAACTGGCGAGCTGGCCAGGGCGGCGGGGTAAATTGCGTTCGGTTGCGGACGTTGCGTAAGGTTCATGGTTATCGTTTCTGTATGTCCGATACAAATATTTACCTGGCAAGACGTAATCTTTTTACGTTGATCTTTTTTTTTAGAATTATTTTTCTGGAGCTTTACCCCACCCGAACGCGGGACCGCCCCGGCCCCTCTCCTTGACCAAGGAGCCGCCGCTCCAGCGTAGCCTTGCTGCTTAGCGAAGCTGCTGTAGTGCTGCTCCCCCTCTCCTTGGTTTAAGGAGAGGGGGCCGGGGGGTGAGGTAAACCCCCAAATCCATATATGCCCATCACCCGCTCTGCTTTTCAACGCTACCGCCTGATCGACGAGGTCATTAGCCGGTATCCGCGCCAGTATTCCAAAGAACGCCTGTTCGAGTTATGTCAGGAGACCTGCGGTATCCGGTCAATCTCGTCGCTGGAAAAAGACATTCAGCGCCTGCGCGAAGACCATGACGCGCCCATCGCCTACGATAAGCGGGCGAACGGCTATTACTACACCAACCCGCAATTCAGGCTGCTAAAGCTGATGCTCACGCCCGACGATATGGAGGCGCTCGACTACGCCCGCGAGGTGCTGGCCGCCACCCAGGGTGCTTCCGTAGCCGATGAGCTGACCAGCGCGTTGCAGAAAGTGCGGCAGAGCCTCGATATCATCCGCGAGGTGAAGCCCGGCGACGGCCCCGAAGGTATTGGCAGGCGGGTTGTTTATGTGGAGGAAAAGATTCTGGGTGGAAACCGGCAGTACGTACCTGTGCTGATTCGGGCGGTGAACCAGAACCGGCAGATCATGTTCCGATACACCAAACACGAACCTACCGAGCCCGGAACCGTTCCTGTACTGCGCACACTGCACCCCATTCTACTCCGCGAAGTGTGGGATAGCTGGTACGTCATTGGCTATGATGAACGTACCCGGAAAGAGCGCACCTTCGCCCTCGACCGCATGAGTGACCTTTCCATTCTCGATGAGCCCTGCTACGTACCTGAGGAAATCCTGACCAACGTCAGCGAACTGTTCGAACATATCTACGGCATCACGGACAGCAGCGGACCCGTCGAAGAGATTCGGCTATCCTTCAGTCCGTTGTTTGGGCGGTATGTGAAAGCGAAACCCATTCACCAAACCCAGGAAGTCATTTCTGATACCGACACCGAATGCGTGGTAAAACTCAGGCTGGCCCCCAACCGCGACCTGCTCATGCACCTGCGCTCCTACGGCGAACACCTGCGCGTACTGGCCCCCACCAGTCTTGCCGACGCCATGGTGTCGTCACTGAAAGCCACGCTGGCCCAATACTGATGTGAGCGTAGTACCCCTAAATCCCCTGAAGGGGACTTTGCTTCGCTAACCCACCATTCGTTAATAAGCAGTGCAAAGTCCCCTTCAGGGGATTTAGGGGTAAATCTGAAGAAAGCAACTATCTCAACCCAATTCGTACCTTGCCTGTCTGACTTTCCAAACACCCTTTCAATGACGATTCAATTTATGGGGGCCGCCCGCACCGTGACGGGCAGTAAACACCTCATCACTACCGCCGACGGCTTCAAAATCCTTCTCGATTGCGGTCTCTTCCAGGGCATCAACACCGACGAACTCAATCAGGAGTTTCACTTCAACCCCGCCGACGTCGACGTACTGATTCTGTCGCACGCGCATATCGATCATACGGGACTGGTGCCACGCCTGGTTCGTCAAGGGTTCAAAGGGCCAATCCTCTGCACCCCTGCTACGCTCGATCTGTGCCAGATCATGCTCATGGATAGCGCCCGGATTCAGGTGAAAGACCTCGAGCGGGTGAACAAACGCCGCCGTAACCGGAACGAAGCGGAATTGGAGGTGCTGTATGAAGAAGACGATGTGAAGCAGGCCCTCAGCCAGATGCAGGCCGTCGAATACGGCAAACGAACGTACCTGAACCCGACCGCCAGTTTCCTTTACACCGACACCGGCCACCTGCTGGGCAGCGCAGCCATTAGCCTGACCCTGAGCGAAATGGGTGCCGATGGAAAGAAGGTCGATAAAAAACTGTTTTTCAGCGGTGATATCGGTCGCCCCGACGACAAGATCCTGCGTACGTTCGAGACCTTCCCCCAGGCCGATTATATCCTCTGCGAGTCGACCTACGGCGATAAAGTGCACGAAAATGAGCCTGACATGAAAGCGCACTTACTGCGCATCGTGGAGGAAACCTGCGTACAGAAAAAAGGTAAACTCCTGATCCCCGCCTTCGCCGTTGACCGCACCCAGGAGTTGATCTATGCCCTCGACCAACTGGCCAGCGAAGGCAAACTGCCCACTCTGCCCGTTTATATTGACTCACCGATGTCGGTGAGCGCTACCACCGTGATGCGCCACCACGAAGAGGATTTCAACCCGGAGATTCTGGCTTATATCAAAAAAGACGGCGATGCCTTCGACTTCCCAAACCTTCACTACATCTCCGACGTGGAGCAGTCGAAAGCCATCAATGACCGACCGGGGCCGTGCATCATCATCGCGCCGTCGGGCATGGCCGAAGCAGGACGGATCAAGCACCACATCAAGAACAACATCGAAGACCCCAGCACCACGATCCTGTTTGTGGGCTACGCGTCGCCCAACAGCCTGGGTGGGGTATTAAAGCGGGGCGATAAGCAGGTAAACATCTTCGGCGAACGCTACGACGTCAACGCTACGATCGAGATCATGGATTCGCTCTCGGCCCACGGCGATTCGGTGGAAATGCTCCAGTTTTTAAGTTGCCAGAACCCCGCTGCGGTAAAAACGCTGTTCCTCGTTCACGGCGACTACGACACGCAGCAAGTCTGGCGCGAAAAGCTCCTCGCCGCTGGTTTCCCCAACGTCGCCATCCCCGACATGTACGAGAAAGTGGAGTTGTAGCTGCGGGAGGGTTTAGATGCAAATTTGTTAACGCACAGCGGGCAGGCCATCGTGCCTGCCCGCTCTTGGACACACAGTAGCCGCCTATTACGCCATTCTGCCTTCAGTGCGAAAAAGGCCTGCGAGCCCCAGCCCCACTCTTTTTTTTGCAATAACGCTTGCAAAACGCACAGGTCGCCCCTTATCTTTGCAGTCCCAACAAGGGAAAGCGAACCTGTACCGGTTCAACCGCCGAAGTGGTGAAATTGGTAGACACGCACGTTTCAGGGGCGTGTGTCTTTACGGACATGCGAGTTCGAGTCTCGCCTTCGGCACCAGCCTGCAAATCATTGATTTGCAGGCTTTTTTATTTTGTTGACACCACCAGTTCAGTCACGACGGGGATGTTTGCCGTGTTCTTACCGCTTACGAATAGCTTTTGCCCATTCGAGAAGAGGTTACCGTAGGCGGGTAAACCAGTGAACGTAATAGGATTTGCCGCCCAAACATCATTGGCTATATCGTAGACGTAGACCGACTGGCCCTGTAGCAGATAGAGGTAATCACCCAAAACTGCTGAGAAAGCATTGCCATAATTACTGGATACCTCGACGGGAATGTCTTTCAGGGCTGTCCAGGCATTGGCTGACGTTGAGAAATAGGCCATCTTCTGCTTGGCCCCCTGGCCGCCCAGCACGTAGATTTTGTCTTTATAAACAGCCATTTCGCTGCTGGTGGTGGCATACAGGTAATTGGGCACCGTGAACCACCGATCCTGACCGATGGAATAATATTTAAACAGGGTGCTGGGTGTACGGCCACCCACGAAATACAGGTTACCACTGTAATAAACCACGCCCGCTTCACCAGCATTATCTCTTGCCGTAGTCGGGTACGTTATGGTTGCCCATGTATTCGTCGAAGCGGTGTACTTGGTGGCATCGTTGGCAATGTAGAAGATGTTGGTGCCATCGCTGACCAGATGGCTGCTGTACCCACACCCACATACGTTGGCCGATTTAGCCAACGCCGACGAGAACGCATTGGCCGTTAGATCATACCGGACAAAAAACTGGGCCTTTGCCGTGTTCGACCAGTTGCCGAAGTAAATGGCGTTTCCTACCAGAACCGATTGGATTGGGTAAGCGCCTGCGTCGTAGGTAGTTATAGGCACATTTAAGGCGTTGGCTGTTAACGTGACATCATTTACCGTTTTCAATGATGTATCCGTTTTTTTACAACTCGCAGCAAATACGAAGAACAGGCAGACCAGAACAGGTTTCATAATTGAGTCGATCGATAAGCGGTGTGTCTTAATCCATTGAGGATCAAATTTCCAGCTTTCGCTCAAGCAGAAGTAGCGTATAACTACTGAAAAGAGGCCGTGAAATCACGTAAACAGCTATTGGTCAAGCGGTTTGTTGTATTTCCAGGCTTGTTCTGGCACCACTGTCGGCGTGTTTACGTGGTGTTTTGTCTAGTATGCTGCTTCGCTAGTTAAACGTAGCTGTTCGTAGGTATTCAGCTACCAGCAAGCCACAGTATGTGCCGATGGCATTGCCCAGTGCTCCGGCCAGAATACCAGGCAGATGCAGATCGGGTCGATTCAGACTTTTGCTAAGTGCCAGACACGACGCCGACCCGCCAATATTCGCCTGGGAAGCAATGCCCAGTACATCCCAGTCCTGCTTGAGTAACCCCCCGAGGCCGAACTGAAACAGGGCATGAACTGGCACCGAAATGCTGACGAACGTGAGCATCGTTAAGGCCAATCGACCATCTTTAGCCAGTACGGCCAGATCGCAAAAAGCACCGATAACAGCTAGAAACAGGTAAATACAAAAAATACCGACCACACGAACGCCGCGCAGCTGCTGCACCTGGGGTAGTTGCGCCAGGATGAGCGCAAGGGTTGTCAGGACCAGAATTTTAGGCATGGCGGGAACGTACCCAGCTACGAGTTGGGAGGCATACAAGGCAAGCACGCCTAACCCAATGAGAATGGCCAGATCCTGCGGATTGATGGTTTCAACATCGCTGATCTGGTCGTTGGCTTCCTGTTCGTAGCGGAGCGTTTCGTCGGCAGTCAATGTAGTCGCCAGTCGGCGGGGAAAATAGCGGTTTAGTAGCGGCGGAAGCAGGAGGCAAACGCCCATCCAGAGCGCCGTAACGATATTGTCGGTAGCAATGGTGGCCGCATAGACGTTTCCCGCTTTGTTCACGCCGTAGTGCAGCGCGATGGCGTTAAGGTTACTGCTTCCGCCTGTATGGGTACCCGTAAACATGCCACCCACTGCATAAAAGAGTGGTCCAAACCCCTTTGGGCCACCAACTACGTGCATAGCCACGATAACACCGGCCATCGTGCCTGCCGCGCCAATCAGGAAGTTAATGACCATCGGTGCCCCCGCCCGCTTAAGTCCTTTTAAGTTGACGGTCAGCAAAAGATAAAAAATGGAAATGGGTGCCAGGTACGTGAAAATGCCGTCGTAAAGGGGTGGTGGATCGGTTGAGGCGGGAATTAACCCCAGGTTAGCCGTGATGGCCGTGATGATGATCACGATCAGCGATGTGCCCAGTGCCTTGAAATAAGGCCGTTTCGCGAGCTGCTCGGCCATGATAATGTTGAGCATCAATACGGCCAGAATAGCCAGTGGATCCTGTAGAACGGGCATACAGCAAAGCAGGTTAGCAGGCAATATGCGCTTTATTCGGAATACAACGGTATGCCCGGCCCATAAAATAGGTACGCTGGCGCAGGTGATAGGGTCAACTGGCCAAATTTTCTATTACGCCCGGTAATAGAAGCCGTATAAAATGGCGTACTTAGACGAGGATTCATCAACGAGCCCGGTGGCTCTTATTCACTCTATGTTCCGTACAACTTTACTGGCATTAAGTACAGTCCTGCTGCTAGGCATGTCGGTGCAGGCGCAGACCGTACCGACGCCGAAAGAGCATTTCGGCTTTACTATCGGCGACGACTACCAGCTCGCTACCTACACCCAAACTGAGGCGTATTTTAAGAAACTGGCCACTTCGCCCCGCACTAAACTGACCAGCATTGGTAAGACGGAGGAAGGACGCGATCAGTTTATGATGATCGTTACCTCGCCTGAAAACCACAAAAAATTAGCCCGTTTCCAGGAAATTTCGACCAAAATGGCGCGGGCCGAAGGCCTGACTGAGGAACAGGCGCGGGCTATGGCCGAAGAAGGCAAGGCGGTGGTCTGGATCGATGGCGGCCTGCACGCCACCGAAACCGTGGGCACGCACCAACTGATCGAAACGGCCTACCAGCTCGTGAGTCGCACCGACCCCGAAACGATGCGGATCCTCGATAACGTGGTCATTCTGCTGACTCATGCTAACCCCGACGGGCAGGAGATCGTCTCGAACTGGTACATGCGGAATCCGGTCCCCGAAAAACGGTCGCTGGATAACCTGCCCCGCCTGTATGAGAAATACGCGGGCCACGATAACAACCGCGATTTCTACATCATGAACCTGAAAGAGTCGCAGAACATCGGCCGCCAATTGTTCGTCGACTGGATTCCGCAGATCATGTATAACCACCACCAGCGCGGCCCGGCCGGGTCGGTGCTGGCTGGCCCGCCCTACCGCGACCCATTCAACTACGTGTTCGACCCGCTGATGGTAACGGGTATCGACGCGCTGGGGGCAGCCATGTACAACCGCCTGAATGCCGAGAACAAACCTGGTTTTACCCGGCTGGGCGGCTCGGTGTTCTCGACCTGGTACAATGGCGGCCTGCGCACTACGACGCACTTCCACAACATGATTGGTTTATTGACGGAAATCATTGGTGGACCAACGCCCGAGAACGTACCCCTGATTCCGTCGCGGTTGATTCCAAACGGGAACACGCCCAACCCGGTGACGCCGCAGCGGTGGCGATTCCGCCAGTCGATCGATTACTCGGTATCGCTCAACTACGCCGTGCTCGATTATGCCGCCCGTCAGCGCGACCAGTTGCTCTACAACATCTACAAGATGGGCAAAAACTCGATTGACCGGGGCAGCGACAATTACTGGACCCTCTCGCCAAAGCGGGTGGAGACCATCAATGAAATGTATCAGGCGGATCTGAAAAAGAATCCGCCCGCCAGCGCTACAACGGCCAGAGCTACAGCGCCTGGCAGCACCACCACGGGCCCCACCAGCGCCACGGCCCCCGGCAGCACTACCGCTTTGTCAGATGCAGGATCGGCTCTGCGTGGCGAAGGTATACCGGTGAAATACTTTACCGCCGTACTGAAAGACTCGCTCTTGCGCGATCCGCGCGGCTACATTATCCCATCGAGCCAAACCGACTGGCCCACGGCGGTGAAGTTTGTGAATGCGCTTATCAAAACGGGCATTCAGGTGCAGCAGGCTACGACCGACTTCAGCGTAGCGGGCAGGACGTACCCGGCGGGGTCATACATCGTGAAGCTCGATCAGGCGTTCCGGCCCCATATTCTGGATATGTTCGAGCCGCAGGATCATCCCAACGATTTCCAATATCCCGGTGGCCCGCCCGTTCGCCCCTATGATGCCGCTGGCTGGACGCTCGCCTACCAGATGAACGTGAAATTCGACCGCCTGCTCACTGCTTTCGACGGGCCGTTTAAGAAATTGCCTTACGGCGAATTGCAATCGCCCACGGCGAAAGTCAATGGGTCGGGTGCCGGGTACGTGCTGAACAGCCAGGTTAACAACGCTTTTCTGGCCGTCAATGATCTGATAAAAGCCGGTGTCGAGGTCTACCGGATGCCCGCAGGAAATGGCACGAGCGCGGCCGGTTCGTTCTACGTACCGGCGTCGGCCAAAGCAAAATCGATCCTCGACGCGTCGGGTATGACGGTGACCAGCATGGCTAAGCGGCCCACGGCCATAAAGAAAGTAACTCCCCTGCGCATTGGCCTGTGGGATACCTATGGCGGGTCGATGCCGTCGGGCTGGGTACGTTGGCTGATGGAGCAATACCACTACCCGATGCAGCTCGTTTACGCGCAGGACATCGACGCGGGCAATCTGAAGAGTAAATACGACGTAATTGTCTTTGTCACCCGCGCTATTCCAGCCGTAGGAAGTGGCAATGCGCCAGCGCGTGGCGAAGGGGAAACAGGCGGTTTTCGTGAGCCGAAAGTCGAAGAAACACCCGCCGAATACCGTCCGTCGATGGGGCGCATCACGGCCGACAAGTCAATTCCTCAGCTAAAAGCGTTTATGGAAGCAGGCGGGCAGGTGGTCACGATCGGCACCAGCACAAACCTGGCCTATCACCTCGGTTTGCCGGTGCGTAACGCGCTGGTCGAGATGGGGCCGAACGGACAGGAACGGCCGTTGAACAACGAGAAATACTTCATTCCCGGTAGTATTTTGCGCGTTTCCCTCGACTCAACCCAGCAGGCTACCTGGGGCATGCCCACGCAGGCGGACGTCTACTTCGATTCGAGCCCGGTCTTTAAACTGGCACCGGAAGCCATTGCCAACGGGACCGTTAAACCGCTGATGTGGTTCCCGAACGATAAACCACTCCGCAGCGGCTGGGCCTGGGGACAAGCGTACCTCCGCGATGGCGTAACGGCCTTCATGGCCCCTGTCGGAGCGGGTAAACTCTACGCGTTTGGCCCCGAGATCACGTTCCGGGCGCAGGCACAGGGAACGTTTAAACTCCTTTTCAATCAACTGTATGGACTGGCTGATTAGGTGATCGGTTGCTTAACAAAAATTGCTGACGCTGAGCCTGTTGGAGGGCCACGCATCAGCAATTTTTGTTAAAGGGTATTTACTTCCACAACCCTAGAACAACTTCTCCTGCGGTGGTTTGGCACCGGCTAATCGGATGTAGACAGTGGTTTGCCCCCGGTGGTGTGTCTGGTGCTCGAAGGCTTTAGCCAGCGCCATGCCCCGGCTCATGTCGAAGCGGCCGAATAGTTTTACCTGCTCGTTCATTTGGGCGGGGGTCAGTTTCTTGATGCCGGCGATCACGAAATCATAGCCTGCCAGCACGAGTTTAGTGATGTTGGCTTTCGACTTATCGGTCGTTGTTTTTTCCAACTCGCCCACGCCCGCCGGTAGTTTCTCACCAGTTGCGGCCGAGGCAAAGCCGTAGCTGCCATCGGTCAGGTGCAGCATCTGCTCGGCAAAGGAGCGCATTTCCGGCGTAGGTTTCAGCGCATAGCCCGACTCAGGCATGGCATCCAGGTATTCCCTGGTATAGGCTTTCGCCCGTTCCCATTCTTTCACTGTTTCATCGATAGAGGCTTGGGCCTGTGCAATCTGGCTGATCCCTAATACAAGGCACAGCGCTGCTAGTAGTGTACGTAGTTTCATCATTCAGCTTGGTTAAATGCTGTTACAAAGCTGGTAAGAATAGGCGTGTCTACAATAAATTGGTTTAGAAAACAGCCATAAATGACCTGCCGCCTGGAATTGGTAGCAGGTCATTATCCGGCAGAGCGGCCGCGTTGTCGGCATTAAGGCTTGTAGAACAGGAACTAATAGTTGTTCAGCTACTTCAGGGTTGGCAGATGATGGGTTCGCTCGGTTGCTGCCAGCCGGAGAAAAGCTAGCCTCTTTCCATTGATAACAGTTTACTGATCATGACAACTCAAGCGTTGAAAAAAGTGCTTATAGCTGGCGCCAGTATTGCGGGGCCTACGCTGGCTTTCTGGCTGGTCAAGTATGGGTTCGAGGTTACCATCATTGAACGATCCGACTCGCTGCGACTTGGTGGCCAAAATGTCGACGTCAACGGGCCGGCCGAGCAAATTGTCCGAAAGATGGGCATCGAATCCGCCATACGGGCTGCCAACACAAGCGAGGTCGGGCTGCAGTTCATTGGGCAGCACGGGCAGGTAGTTGCCGCCTTTCCCAAAGAAGGGGCCATCAGTGGCACCCGGGAGCTGGAGATTCTGCGGGGAGACCTGGTCAGCATTCTTTACGATTGTACGAAGCAGAATGTGGCCTACCGGTTTGGTGATTCGATCGTGGGGTTGGAGCAACATCCCGACACCGTCACCGTGACCTTTTCGAGCGGTAAAAAAGAAGCCTTCCAGCTGGTTATCTGTGCGGATGGCGTTCGATCAGGCACCCGGCGGCTGGTGTTTGGCAATGAGCCCACATTCAGGTATCTGGGTTTGTACACAGCGTACCTAACCATTCCCCGGCAGGATACCGATACGAACTGGTGGCGCTGGTACACGGCTACTGACCGCCGTGTACTTATGCTTCGTCCCGACAATCAGGGAACCATACGGGCGTCAGTTGCTTTCCTGGAACCCGATGAGGCGTATGAAAAGCTGTCGCCCGCTGCCCAGAAAGACGTGCTGAAAACCAAGCTGGCCGGTGCCGGTTGGGAGGCCGACCGGCTCATCGACGCTATTGATCGCACGGAGGATGTTTACTTCGACAAAATTGGCCAGATCATCGCCCCCAGATGGTCGGCTGGACGGGTCGCCATGATCGGTGATGCCGCCTACTGTCCCACGCCGTTGACCGGTAAGGGCGTCACCCTGGCGATGGTTGGCGCGTATATACTGGCTGGCGAATTAGCGAGCCACGAACGCCATCAGGACGCGTTTGCCGCCTACGAAAAACGCATGCGCCCCTACGTAGACGAGGTTCAGAAGTTGCCCCCCGGAGTGCCCTGGATCGTGTATCCGGCAACGAAGTGGGGGGTATCGGCCTTGAATACGATGGCGGGTATGTTCGCCAGTAAACCGATCCAGAAAGTAGTCAGTCTGTTCAGCGCAACGAAATCCGAAGAGGCTAAAGAAGACGGTTTCACGCTCCCCGAATACGAGTAATGGGTTCCTTCCTGGTCTACCCAAACGCGTTGTGGTAATTCATCAGGATTCCGTAAAGCCTGCAAAATCGTCGATATGACCGACTAGCTATAGAAAGAAAGCAGGACGTTGGCGGGCCATCGAAATTCGGAGCTAGCCATCAGTAGGTTGCGCTGCGGCGGTGGTTATGAGGTTGTTCCTGCCATCTGTCTTGCCACATGCCCTTACTCGTTACCCTCCTGGGAATCATCGCACTGGTGTTGCTGATCTCGTATGTTCGGCTGCATGCTTTTCTGGCTTTCTTACTGGTTTCGCTGGGGGTGGGGCTGGTGTTGGGCCTGTCGCCGGTAAGGCTTGTCGAGTCGATCCAAAAAGGAATCGGGGGTACGCTGGGCTCTATTTTAGGTATCATTGCGCTGGGGGCGATGCTGGGGAAACTAGTGGCGCAAAGTGGCGCGGCACAGCGGATCGCGACAAGCATGATTGGGCTCGCCGGGACAGGCAATATCCGGTGGGCGTTTATGCTGACAGGTTTCGTGGTGGGTCTGCCTCTATTTTATTCGGTCGGTTTTTTGCTGCTGGCTCCGCTGGTGATCACGGTGGCGCAGCGGTACCGGCTACCGGCGGTGTATGTGGGCATTCCCATGCTGGCGTCGCTGTCGGTTACACAGGGGTACTTGCCGCCGCACCCGGCCCCACTGGCGATCCTGAAACAGTTCAACGCCGATATGGGCCTGACGCTGTTCTACGGCATACTGGTTGCCATACCGGCTATTCTGGTGTCGGGTATTTTGTTTGGTTCAACGCTGAAGCGCTACACCACACTGCCAAACCAGGCCCTGCTTGCGCCGGAGTTAACCGATGAGTCAATGCCCTCGACGCTGGTGAGTTTCCTGACGGTGCTGCTCCCTATTTTCCTGATCAGTCTGGGTACGTTACTCAACCCGTTTCTGCCCGATGGATCATTTATCAAACAGGCGCTGCTCTTCCTGGGCGAACCCACCGTGAGTATGCTGGTTGCCGTGCTGGTGGCTATGTATACGCTTGGCATTCAGCGCGGTAAGTCGCTGGCTGCGGTCACCGGCTTGCTGGCTGATTCGGTGAAGGAAGTGGCCATGCTCTTTCTGATCTTTGGTGGTGCCGGCGCCCTGAAGCAGGTATTGACCGACGCGGGCGTGAGCCAGTCTATTGCCGATCTGATGCAGGGGTCGTCGTTACATCCGTACATCATTGGTTGGGGCATTGCCGCCATTATCCGGGTCTGTGTAGGCTCGTCTACCGTGTCGGGCATTACCACGGCGGGCATGATGCTGCCGCTGTTGAAATCATCAGGCGTGGAGCCCAACCTGATGGTGCTGAGTATCGGGGCAGGCAGTATGATGTTTTCGCACGTCAACGATACGGGTTTCTGGCTGTTCCGGGAATATTTTCACCTGTCGATGGCCGACACGCTCAAAACCTGGTCGGTCATGGAAACACTGGTATCGGTCTGCGGCCTGGCCGGGGTCATGGCGCTAAGCCTGTTCGTGCGGTGAATAGCACGCGCACTACCTACTATCCACCTATCAAACGTTTATCCGTGATTAACATCGGCCAGGCTGGTTGGTGTATTCACCTTTTTGATCTCGGGCTGGCGGTACAGTCGGTAGAGGCCCCACAACGTACCCAGACTTAGCAGGGTTACAATCACCAGGTTGTCGTGCTGCCTGATTTGTATGTAGAGCTGTTCGGCGGCATGGGCAACGCTGTTGCCAGCCAGCGCCACCACTACCGCCCAGATGATAGCGCTGATGGCGTTGAAGGCTAAAAAGCGGGGTCGTGAGTAGCCTGCCAGACCCAGCGACGCCGGAATAACGCCCCGTAAGCCGTACATGGCCCTATAGCCTAGTACCAACCCCGATCCATAGCGGTGCAACAGGGTTTGTACGCGGAGAAAGCGCTGCTGCCATTTCGGCCGTTCAGCAATGAAGGACGAACCGTATCGGTGCCCGATATAAAAGCAGAATTGAGCGATGGTAAACGACGAGAGGGCTGCTACGGCAATAACGATGGGCAGCGAAAAATAGCCCCGGTGGGCCAGATAGGCGGCTACGATCAGGAATGCTTCGCTCTCAAGCATCACGCCTAGAAAAAGGATCGGGTAGCCGTAGGTCAGCATTAATTCCTGAAAAGACATAGCCGGACGAGTTAGACATAACGTGTATGTCTGAACAGGCTGCACGGTTCACTGTTCAATTACCTACTAAATGGGATTTTGGGGTCATACTATAAAGTTGATAATTAGTACTTTGGGGCTTTGATTGCTTCGCGCTTGTGGCCCTTCGACTAGGCGTCCCCGACTAGGCCGGTTCGCCGCCGCGATCCCCGACAGGCTCAGGGCCTACAGCGCGAAGCAATCAAACCCCATCACCCGCCTCAGAACCAGTCGTTATGCATCTCCAGCGTAACGTGATTGGTCGATTGCAAACGTTGGGCGAGCGATAGCGTTTTGACCAGTTCGTACTCGTAGAAATAGCGGGCGGCCATGAGCTTCCCCTGGTAAAAGGCCAGGTCGTCGCCCTGAGCTGTGGGCAGCGCCGATTGCGCGACGGTGGCCTGCCGGAGCCACTGCCAGGCTACGGTGACAATGCCGAAAAATTCGAGGTAGAGCGTGGCGTCGGCCAGAAAGATAGTTGGGTCGGCGGCGAGGCCGAGCAGGTACGTGGTCACCTGCGTAAGGCGGCTGATCGCTTCGCCTAACTGGCTGGCCAGGTACGTTAGTTCCGGGTGCGTTGTGGCGTCGGCAATAGCTTGCTGCATATCGGCGATGAGTAACTGAACACCTTTCCCGCCGTGTAGGGTCACTTTTCGACCCAGCAGATCCAGCCCGTGGATGCCCGTGGTGCCCTCGTGAATGGGGTGGATGCGGGCTTCGCGGTAGAATTGCTCCACCGGAAAATCGGTCGTGTAACCCGCCCCGCCCAGAATCTGTACGGCCGCGCTGGTCGTCAGGCAACCCATTTCCGACGGGTACGATTTGGCAATGGGCGTCAGTAGATCGAGCAACAGGGCCGCGTTTTGGGCTTCTTCGCCGTCGCCCGCATGGGCCAGATCGGCGTAATAACTGCACTGCAACAGTAAACCCAGCGACCCCTCCAGCACGGCTTTTTGAAACAGCAGCATCCGGCGAACATCAGCGTGGTGAATGATGGGCACCTGGGGTCGAGCTGGATCTTTTTCGGCGATTGGCCGCCCCTGTGGCCGTTCGCGGGCGTATTCCAGCGAGGCATAATAGGCGGCGGTGCCGATGGATACGGCGTTCAGGCCTACGCCCACGCGGGCCTCGTTCATCATCTGGAACATATAACGCAGACCCTGGTGCGGTTCGCCCACGAGGTACCCAATGGCACCCTCGCCCGAGCCAACCATCAGGTGAGCAATGGGGGCGCCCTTGTAGCCCATCTTGTGGTAGACCCCCGCCGTTTGTACGTCGTTATCGACCAACGTACCTGATTCGGGACGTTTCTGAGGCACGGCAAATAACGAAATACCTTTTGCCCCGGCGGGGCCACCTTTGATCTTGGCCAGCATGAGGTGCACCACGTTTTCGCAGGCGTCATGGTCGCCCGCCGAAATGTATATTTTCTGGCCTCGAATCCGGTATTCGGCAAGGGGAGCCTGCCCCGCCTGGCCGGGGTCGGTGAGTTCGGCGGAGGTGGTGATATCAGACAGTGATGAACCGGCGTCGGGTTCGGTCAGGGCCATGGTGCCCTGCCAGCGACCGGCGTACATCATGGGCGTGAACCGGTCGACGAGTTCTTTCGAGCCAAACGACCGGAGTAAATTGGCTGCCCCGGTGGTCAGGAAGGGGAACACGCTCGACGAGTAGTTGGCCGCACCGAAGATGAATGTCGCCGCGTTCATGATCGTCGCCGGCAGCTGCTGACCGCCTTCATCGTAGGTAAAGGGCGCGTTGATCCAGCCATCGTCGCCGAAGCGTTTGATGATCGCCGCCATCTGCGGATGCACCCGAATCTTCCCGTCCACGAGTTGCGGCTCTTCGCGATCCATCACCGTCAGCAATGGTCGAAGCACCGTTTCGCCTATTTGCCCGGCGGCTTCCAGCACCATATCGAACGAGGTGCGATCGTGATCGGCGAAGGGGGGCAGTTGGGTCAGTTTCTCAGCCTGCATGACTTCATACAGGTGAAAACGCAGGTTGCGGGGAGAGAAGAACATGTTTACTGTTTGCTGTTTACCGTCTTCTGTTGCGCTGCTCAAGTAACAATACGGTTTGCTCGCTACGCAACAGAAGACGGTAAACAGCAAACAGTAAACTCTATAAATCCAGCTTTGCAATCCTGGCCAGGTGACGGCCTCCTTCGAAAGGGGTTTCGAGGAAAATATCGACGATGCGGAGGGCGAGGTCTTCGGAGATCTGACGGGCGCCCATCGAGAGCACGTTCGCGTCGTTATGCTGGCGGGTCAGGCGGGCGGTTTCTTCGCTCCAGCACAGGCCGCAACGGATGCCTTTGAGGCGGTTGGCGGTCATGGCCTCGCCGTTGCCCGAGCCACCAAAAACGATAGCACGTTCAGCTTCGCCGTCCAATACAGCCTGGGCCGCAGGGCGAATAAAATCAGGATAATCGACGGGGTCGGGCGAGAACGTGCCTTTGTCGATGACGGTGTGGCCAGCCTTCGTCAGGTGGTCTTTTACCAATTCTTTGTACGTGAAACCGGCGTGGTCGGTACCGAGCGCAATAATCATAACAAACTGCTTTTTACAGCCTGCAAGGTAGGGGAAAACCGTTTGCAGTTTGCTGTTTACTGTCTTCTGTTGCGCTGCTATATCGTAGTACTTGCTGATTAGCGAAGCAACAGAAGACAGTAAACAGCAGACTGCAAACGGTTTAAAGTGTTGGATCGGCCGGGGTGCTGGTGTTGTTGTCGCGTTCGGTGCGGGGGTAGGGGAAGTAATTCCGGTTGCGTTCGGCACCGGTTACGCCCGCAGCGGGACGGCCAAAACGGCGGCTATCTTCGAGGCGGAAACCCTGGAACGCCAGTTCGACAAGCCTATTCTTATAAATATCCAGCAGAATATCCGTTGCGGTATTCGCACCTGAATAAGCGGGCAACGCAGCGCCCAGCCCGAACACATCGGCCGTGGCCACTTTGGTACGTACCCGGTTCAACTGCGTCACGGCGTTGGTCAGGTCATTCTTCCGCGCATAGGCTTCGGCCTGAATCAGGATCACTTCGCCAGGTACGTAGACCGGAATGGCGGCGCTGTTGGCGGTGTAATAAGCCGTGGCTACCACCGGCGTTACGGCCGTGTTGCTGCTCGTTTTGGTCAGGAATGCCAGGCGTTTATCGGCTGGGTCTGGGGCTAACGTACCTGTGAGACCGAGGCTCGCGTTGGTGGGCTGAAACACGTTCAGGTTACCAAAGGTGTAATCGAACAGCGGGTTGCGGGTGTTGTCGTCGAAGGTAAAGACCGACCGTTTTGTTAGGTCAACCTTCGCAGCGGCAGCCAGGGCTTTGTCATAGTCGCCGGCAAACAGGGTATAGCGGGCAATCAACGCCTGAATGGTGTTCGGAATATCGATGCCCGGCACCACCTTACTCGTGAAATTGGCCGATACGGGCGTGGCAGTCACCTGCGTGGCGGCCGTTTCCAGCGTTTTAATGGCTTCCTGCAACACCTGCGCCCGAGCCACAAACGGGGCATTAGCGCCCGTTGTGATGGGTGACTGCTCGAAGAACTGCGCTAACGTACCCAGCGAGAGCGCCCGGAAAATGGATGCATAGCCGACGATACCGCTCCTGGTACCGGGGTCGTTGTCCACCACGGCGGTGTTGGCCAGAATCAATTCAGCGTTGGCCCTGACCAGGTGCGACTGCGTCCAGAGGTTCCGCACTACCGCATTGCCGTTGTTCACGGTGCCGCCCCCGGTGGCCAGGTTAGCCTCTTCGATATTCCCGACGTTCAGCACGCTCAGTTCGCGGGTGGTCAGTCCACCGCCAGCGGTTGCGTTATACAGAACACTCAATGCACCGCCGGTTGTGTAGCGGTATTGCAGCCCGTTAGCCAGTGTGATCAACCCATCGGCCGAGCTAACCGCCTGCGACTGGCTGATCGAGCTGGGGTTCAGGTATTCAGGCGATTTACAGCCCGTCTGCGACAGGGCCACCGCCAGTAGGGTGGAAAGGATGATGTATCGTTTCATGATTTGAGGAGTTTACTGTTTACCGTTTGCTGTTTACTGTTGCGCTGCTAACGTACCAGATTGTGGTTTAGCAGCGCAACAGTAAACAGCAAACGGTAAACAGTAAACATTTTTAAAATGATGCCGTCAGTTTGAGTTGGTAGGTACGTGGAATAGGTACGTTGCCGAAGTCGACGCCGCGGATCAGGTCATTGTTGCCGCCGGCGTTGGTTTCGGGGTCGAAGCCCGTGTATTTATCCCACGAATACAGGTTGCGGCCAATCAGGGCGACGTTCAGTGAGCGAATCGCTTTGGTGAAGGTCGGCAGTGAATAGCTCAGCGACAGCTCGCGCAGCTTGGTGTATGAACCGTCATCCACGCGGAACTCCTGGGTGTTGTAGATACCGAAGATATAGCCGCGTGGCAACGTACCCCGCAACTCCTGTTCGGCGTAGTCGCCCAGGCCAACGCCCTGCCGGGTACGTTTGTCGGCGTTGAATACATTCAGGCCCTGAACGGCGTCGAACAGTACGTGCAGCGTCAGTTTTTTGTACGACAGGTTCGTGCTGAATGAGCCTGTCCATTTCGGGTTCGGATTGCCGATGATCAGGTTGGCGAGCGGTTTCGAAACGTCGAACGAGCCATCGGAGTTGCGGGCGGGCGTGAAATCAACCGAGCCGGTAGCCTGCTGCGACGCACGTTCCGACTGCGGGAAGCCCGATGAGGTCAAAATCAGTGAACCGTCGGTGTTGCGCGCATAACCTGTGCCGAAGAAGACACCCACGGGCTGGTTCAATAGCAGCCGCACGGGGGCACCCGACACCACCTCAGCACCCACGTCGACCACGGTCAGGCCGCCGAGGTCGGTGACTTTGTTACGGTTCTGGTTGTAGAGGATGGTGAAATCCCAGTTGAAATCCCTGGTTTTGATGGGGTTCACGTCCAGCATGATCTCGAAGCCGGTATTCTGCATGGCGCCCACGTTGTTCACGATGCTGGTACCGCCCGTTGAGGGAGCGAGTGTGCGGTTCACGATCAGGTTGCTGATCTTCTGCTGGTAGGCCGTAACACCCAGATTGATCTTTCCGCCCAGAAGGCCCACGTCAATACCGCCTTCCAGCTCAGCCATGCGTTCGGGCTGCACTTCGGGGTTCGCTAGGATGGTGCCGGGCGTAACCGTGTTCTTGCCCAGGAACCCAACCGGGTTGAACTGGTAGAAGCGCGCGTAGGAGCCGATACCCGACAGGTTCCCCGCTTCGCCATAGCTGGCCCGCAGTTTCACGCTATTGACCGTTTGGCCAATGCCCGCGCTCTTCCAGAAATCCAGGTCCGACAGAATCAGTGAGCCGCTCACTTTTGGGTAGAACTGGTTGGTCTGCGTGGGCGAGAACTTGCTCGACTGGTCGCGGCGGATAGCACCCGTGATGAACGCCAGGTTCTTGTAGCCAACCGTTGCCTGCCCGAACAAGCCGCTCAGCGCGTAACGATCCAGGCCATAGTTCAGGCTATAGGTCGTGTTGCTGGCACCGCTAACCGTTTCGATGAAAGGCGACAGGTTCTGACCACTTTGGGCCGTGTAGTCCGACTGGTAGTATTGGTAGCTATACCCAGCTACGGCGTTCAGCTTGACGCTTTCACCGAAAAATGTCTGGTACGATACGTTCAGGTCATTGTTGAACTGCATGACCTGGTTCGTGGCGTTGGCGGCAAACCCCTGCGGATAGCGCGCGGCCGGCAAACCAGCCACTGCCTGGTAGGGGTAGGGCCGGATGTAGTTCTTGCCAAACTGCGAGTAGGCATCAACCCCGGCAATATAGTCGACGGCAAGGCCTTTGAACGGCGTCAGGTTCAGTTGGAAGCTGCCGATGGTGCGGCTCACCTGCTGCGAAAACTTCATGTCTTCGATCGTCGACAGGGGGTTGACGCGGGTAGGCTCAACAGCCAGCAGGTTCCCGGCGGCGTCGCGCTGGGTGATGTCGTAAATGTTGTTGGTGATGTTCACCGCGTTGATCGGGCTGTAGAACACGTTGCCGTTTGCTTTCTCGTTCGAGAGGCTATTGGCGTAGCTGAGGCCCACGGTCACTTTGGCCCAGTTGGTTAGCCGTTGATCGACGCGGGCGCGCAGGCTGTAGCGCGAAAAATCGGTGCCTTTGATGATGCCCTGATTTGTCAGATAACCCAGCGACACGTAGTACTGCGTGTTATCGGTGCCGCCGTTGACCGAAATGTTATTGTCGGTGCCCGTTCCCGTTCGGAAGATCTGGTCGAAGTAGTTGTAGCGCGTCACGTCGACCAGGTTCGTGGCCAGCGGCGTAAGCGTTCCGTCGCGGAAAATGTTGGTCGTTGTTGTGCCGGGGTTGGCGGCGATTTGCGCGGCTGAAATAGCACCAATCGGGTAAAGGCGCAGGGCCGCGAAACCGAACTGCTTGCCATAGGTGTTGACCGGCACCATTTTGCGCAATTCGTTTACGTTGAACGACGTAGAAAAGCTCACCTGAGGTTTGCCGCTTGCGCCGCGTTTGGTCGTGATGATTACCACGCCGTTGGCAGCCCGTGAACCATATTGAGCAGCGGCGGCGGCGCCGTTGATCACGTTCAGCGTAGCAATATCGTCGGGGTTGATGTCGGACAGGCGGTTTTGCCCTACGTTGGAGTTACCCACGTCGTTGGCCAGCGCCAGCTGGGATACGTTCGTGCTGGCATTGCTCACGATTACGCCATCCACGATGTACAGCGGGTCAGACGAGCCCGAGAGCGACTTGATGCCGCGCAGACGAATCGTGATGCCACCAGCCGGATCGCCCGAGTTTTGGGTGATCTGCGCGCCGGGTACTTTTCCCTGCAATGAATTGATGAGGTTGCCCGACCCCGACTGCACCAGGTCTGCCGCCCGAACAGTGCTGATCGCGTTACCCAGTTCACGTTTAGGGGCCGACAGCGTAGAGCCCGTTACCACCACTTCGTCGAGGTTGGTAGGGGCGGCTTTCACCGTGAGATTCAGCGTGATTTGCTCGGTGGAACCGAAGGTGATGGCTTGCCGAAGGGTCTCGTAACCGATTGCCGAGATGACCAGCGTGGCCGGACCAGGCTTCACCGTGGCTGCCAGCGTATAGTTCCCCTCGGCATCTGACGACGTACCTATGGTTGTGCCGGCAATCAGCAGCGTGGCGCCGGGAAGCGGCTGGCCGTTGTCTTCACTGATCCGGCCTTTAATCGTGTAGCGGGTTGCCGACTGGGCCAAGGCGTTGAGGCTAACCAACGAAAGGCACAACAACCCTAACAGACCCAGCCTGAAGGAAAGTCTGTAAGTTCTGTATAGTTTGTCCATTGAATAATGAAATATGAAGTAAGCACTGATACCAAAATACGATGAAAGAAAAAGCCAAACCAGTTAACTAAGGAAAATGGGATGGATGGTTGCTGCTCTGTACGAGATGTACGGAGTAATAATCGGCCTGCCCATCATAAGACGTCAAGTATATATACGGACACAAAAAGGCCAATGGCATAGAAGTTGGGGCTATTTGCAGACAGGCAGTTCATGTACGGCTCTTCATGCATAAGTATTTTTCTTCAATCTATGTTAATTTTCTGTATAAACTACTGATATTCAGTTGTTTAGTAGTAGTGTGTCCCTGCATCGCTCAGGCGCAGGCCGTTGAGGTCTGTAATAATGGCATAGATGATGATGGCGACAAACTGATTGATTGCCAGGACCCTGATTGCCCGGAGTGCGACCGCTTTCAAAGTTGTGTACAACCCAATACCTGCTATATGCCGCCCATCTGGGGTGTGCCTAATGGCGGGGGGGCCGATGTGTACGGATCGCAGGACCTGGTCTTATCAACGTCGGCTCCGTATACAACCGTGACCATTCGCAGCGCCGATGGGTCGTATACCAAAACGGTGGCCGTCACCTCAACCGGATCAACGATCGTTTCACTGCCTTTATCGGTCGTGATGTCAGATCAGGTCAATACGAAAGAGAGCAGTAAAGGCCTGATCATCACGTCGGGCGAACCCGTTCAGGTTACGTACCGGCTAACGCCCAATCTGAATCAGGATATTGTTCCGCTGAAATGCCGCGCCGCCCTCGGGTATGCCTTTTATGCGGGTAGTCAGACACGGCTGGGCGGCAATAACAATGCTTACGAACGGCATTTTGTGTCGGTCATGGCCACCCTGGATGGCACCACTGTTACGTTCCGTAGCCCGATCGATTTGGAGGGGCACCCCGCCAACACGCCTTTTAGCATTACCCTGAACGCCGGGCAGACCTACCTGGTCAGCTCGAAGGTGATCAACAACGGAGCCAATACGGAGAATAAGTCGGTGGCAGGTACGCTGGTCACGTCCGATCCCGATCACCCGATTGTGGTTAACTCGGGATCACAGCACACCGTTCAGCCCTATAGCGGCAACCGGGATGCGGGTATCGACCAGTTGGTGCCCGCCCGTACGGTGGGTACCGATTATATAGCCGTGCATAGTCTGAACACCGCCGCCAACGCTGATTATGTGTTTGTGGTAGCCGTCGAGAACAATACGACCGTGACCATCTCCGGTCCAACGACCGTGACAGGTACGTCGTCGGTGTTGTCGACAACGACCTTGCAGGCGGGACAGGTGTACACCTACAACCTGCCCAACAACGCGCAGAACCGGGCGTTCTACATCAAGACCACCAGGAAGGCTTACGTCTATCACGTGTCGTCGTATGCGCAGAATGAATTTGGCATGGGCCTGCTGCCAACCATCAATCCCTGTAACGGCAGCAAACGGATCGACTTTTACCGCACAACGGCGGCCTCCAATGACCAGGCGCTGGTTACCATTCCTACCTCGGGTACGTCGAGCCTGACGTTTCGGGGACAACCGTTTTCCGTTTATGGAACCGTCATTGATCAGATAACGATCAATGGCGTTCCGCATAGCATTATCAGTTTTCCGAACAGCTCCATTGCCGCCGTTGATAATGTCAATACGCTGACCTCGAACGCGCGGTTTCACGTAGGGGTCGTCTCGAATACGGGCGGTGCCTCAACGGGTAATTACGGCTATTATTCCAATTACGAAGCGCGCGTCGATGTGATCAATGCGCAATCGGGGCAGCCCGATGATTTCATCACCGTAGCGCAGGTGACCGTAGGCAGCCCCGTAGACTATTGCCTCACACTGACCAGCTGCGGTAATACGAACACCATTAAAAGCATCCTGCCGGGGAAATACACCAAGTCGGCGACGTTCAACAGTCAGCAATGCGTGACCTATACGATGAGCACCACCGCGCCAATCTGTGCGCGCGATACCATTCGGGTCATTGTGCAGAATGAACTGGGCCGCGAAGGGCAGGTCTGTCTGGAATACGTCAACAATAACAACGACCTCATTGTCTCGGTCCTGTCCAGTACGTCATTTATCTGTCAGCCAACGGGGGCGGTATCAATCACGGTTGTTCCGGTCAGTTCGGGCGGAAATTTTCAGTACGAATGGATCACACCCGATAAACAGGTACTGACCACGAAGATTATTCAGGCCACGGGGCCGGGACGCTATTTTGTCAGCGTCAGCGACGGGAACACCTGTATTGATACCACCTCGCTAGTCATAAAGGCCGACGTGCCCACGGTGAAGTTCACCGGTACGTCGGCCAGTAGTACGTCATTTTGTGTGGGCACGTCAGTGCCTTATACCCTGTCGGCTACCGCAGGTACGTATACCTGGAGCGCCACAAACGGGACCATTACGTCGGGTGGTACGCCCACCAGTCAGACGGCAACGGTGCGCTGGGGTTCGGCGGGAGCCGGCACATTACGGGCAGTAGTAACAAGTGCCAATGGGTGTACGGCAGCCGTAACGCAGACGGTAGCTATTCAGGCGGCGCCCGTCTTATCCTTTTCCGTGCAGAATGCCGCCTGTTTTGGGCAGGCAACCGGCCTGGTCAACCTGACACCCAGTGGCGGCACAACGCCGTATACCTATCGCTGGAGCAACGGAACAACCACCGAAGACCTGACCAACGTTGCCTCGGGACCTTACTCGGTCACGGTGACCGACCGGGGCGGCTGCGCCACATCGGGCAGTGCTGTCGTTGGTCAGTTTACAACAATCTCTATTGCATCGACTGTTACAAACGTAGGCTGCAACAGCCGGACCACCGGGGCCATTAGCCTGTCTGTTTCGGGTGGTGCGCCAGCTTATCGGTATTCATGGAGTACGGGCGGTAGCACACTGGCCACCACTACGCCCAGCCTAACCGGTCTTGCGGCAGGTACGTATGTGGCTACGGTCACCGATGCCAACAATTGCGTGGGGAGTCTGACGGTTGTGGTAACGCAGCCCCCGGCAATCACGCTAACGCTGGCGGCGCAAAACGTGGCCTGCACCGGTGCGGCAACGGGTACTGTCAACCTGACGTCGACGGGGGGTGCTGGCGCTTTTACGTATATATGGAATACCGGGGTCACAACAAAGGACTTGTCAGGGCTACTGGCCGGTGCTTACTCCGTTACCGTGACCGATGCCAATGGCTGTACGGCTACGGCGTCGACCACGATACAGCAACCCACGGCCCTGGGATTGACTACTAACCGGGTGAATCCGACCTGTAATGGAGCCAACACGGGCAGTATCGACCTAACCGTTTCGGGCGGGACTGCTGGGTACGTCTATAGTTGGCGTGGGCAGGGCGCAACCGGACAGACCACGCAGGATTTGACGGCTTTAATGGCGGGCACCTATTCGGTAACGGTCACGGATGCCAACGGCTGTACTGGAACCACATCGGTCACGCTAACGCAGCCTTCGGCATTGACCTCCTCCGCAACGGTGCAGCCGGTCAGCTGTTTCGGAGGAACAAACGGTAGCCTGAGCCTGTCGCCATCGGGTGCCACAGCGCCGTATACCTATCGGTGGGATGGTCCCGTGGCGAACGGGGCCACAACGCAAACGATAGCGGCGCTGGTGGCTGGCGCCTATTCAGTGACCCTGACCGATGCCAGCCAGTGCAGTTTGGTACAATCGTACTCGGTTACCCAGCCTGCCGCCCTGTCGCTGAGCGCCGTTCTGCAGGCCGTTGCCTGTAACGGAGCCAGTACCGGCGCTATCGATCTGACAGTTTCGGGTGGAAAGACGCCGTATAAGTATGCCTGGAGCGGCCCGACAAGTGGAGGTGCCACCACACAGGACCTGTCTTTGTTACAGGTTGGCAGCTATTCAGTCGTGGTAACGGATGCCAACAACTGCGTGGCTACGCAGACGTTTAGCCTGACGGAACCGGCCGCCCTGGTTCCTAACCTGACCAAACAGCACATTGCCTGTACCGAGGCTGCTACCGGAAGTATCAGTCTGGCTCCAACGGGCGGCACCGGCGCGTATACCTACCGCTGGAGTACCGGCGCTGGCACACAAAACCTGACTAGCCTGATTGCCGGGCTGTATTCGGTCACGATCACCGACGCCAACGGGTGTATGGCCCTGGCGTCGGCGGTCCTGACGCAGCCTGGCGCCCTTACGCTAACGGCAACGGGCCAGAACCCCACCTGTTTCGGGGCTAATGACGGCGCTGTGGACCTAACGGCTTCGGGCGGCACGGCTGGCTACACATACGCGTGGCGTGGAGGGCAGACCACGCCGGATCTGGTAGCCGTGGTGGCGGGTGCTTACTCCGTAACGGTCACCGACGCCAATCACTGCCAGGCTGTGCTGACTACCACGCTGACCAACCCACCCGCGCTGAGCGTTGTGCTATCGAGTCGGCCACCAGCCTGTTTCGGCTCGGCCACGGGTAGTATCAGCATAACCGCCACGGGGGGGACCACCGGCTATTCCTACCGCTGGACTACCGGAGGCACTACCGCCAATGTATCGGGCCTGATGGCGGGTACGTATTCCGTAACGGTCACCGATGCCAACGGCTGCTCGCTTAGTCGCAGTGTTACGTTGACTGACCCACCTGCACTTACGCTGACAGCCTCAACGCAACAGCCAGCCTGTTTCGGCGCGGCCACCGGCCGAATTGATCTCACGCCAACCGGTGGCACCGGCGCGTATACGTACCTGTGGACCGGGCCTGTGAGCAACGGGGCAACGACGCAGCATCTAAACAACATCTCGGCCGGTACGTATCAGGTCACGGTCACCGACGCCAACGGATGTAGCCAGACACTGGCCGCCACGCTAACCGACCCGCCCGCCCTGACGATCACGCTGGCACCCGCCGCCATTGCCTGCAACGGTGCTGCTACTGGTGTGGTCAGCCTGACGACTACCGGCGGCACGGGTGCCTACACCTATCGCTGGAGTAACGGCGCTACGAACCAGTCGCTGGCTTCCTTACCGGCTGGGGCTTATTCGGTAACCGTGACCGATGCCAACAGTTGTACGGCTAAAGCACAAGCCGCTCTGCAACAGCCTGCTTCGCTGACGGTTACGCTGCTGGTGCGGCCCGTTGCCTGTTTCGGCGGAACCGACGGGGCCGTTGGGCAACTGACTCAAGGCGGCACCGGCACGTATACGTATCGGTGGAGTAACGGCTCATCGACTTCGGCCCTGTCGGGCATCGTGGCGGGTGTCTATTCAATCACCGTTACGGATGCCAACGGTTGCGCGGCTAGTGCATCAACAACCGTAGCGCAGCCTGCCGCCCTCTCGTTAACTGCCACTACCCAGTCGATCGCCTGCTTTGGTGGACAAAATGGGGCCGTGAACGTAACGCCTTCGGGCGGCACTACACCCTATTCATTTCAATGGTCAGACGGCAGCACGACCGAAGATCTTGCCGGTGTGCTGGCAGCTACGTATTCAGTGACCGTTACTGACAGTAACGCCTGTACCCTGACCATCAGCCGGTCGCTGACCCAGCCCACTGGCCTATCGGCTACGCAAAGTCATACCAACGTGAGCTGTACCAACGGAGCCAATGGAGCCATTGACCTGGTGCCCGCCGGAGGCGTTGCGCCGTACACCTACCTGTGGAGCAACGGCGCTACAACTCAGGACATTTCGGGCCTGGCCTCAACAACGTACACTGTGACCATCACAGACGGCAACGGCTGTCAGCTCCAGGTGACGGTGCCCATTACGCAACCCATCCCGTTGACCATTCAGCCCGATCCGTCGCTGGTGTTGTGTAACGCGCAGCCAGCCAGTATTGTCACCGACACGCGCGGTGGCACGTCCCCGTATACCTACCTGTGGAGTTCGGGAGCAACTACAGCGTCGGTGTATGGGCTGGCCGCCGGGTTCTATTCCGTTGTTGTGACGGACGTGAACGGTTGCACAGCCACTACGTCGGCTACCATTGTTGAACCGCCGCCGTTTGGTATTGCCGCCAGCGTAACGGCTGTGGCCTGCACTAACCAGTCGACCGGCGTTATTTCGCTCAAAATTGAAGGAGCCACGCCGCCCTACGCCCTCACGATGACCAACGCCGCCAATACGGTGGTGAGCAACAGTACGCTGACAACGGGGCTACCGGCCGGTTCATACCTCATCAACGTCGTTGACAGCAACAGTTGCGTACAAAGCACGACCATTACGATTACTGAATCACCGGCCTTGACCCTGGCAACAGGCGCCACGAACCTGCTGTGTAATGGCGAGCCACAAGGCGTCATTAGCTTAACGGCGGCCGGTGGCCGGTCACCTTTTGCTTTTGCCTGGGCTGGGCCGACCAACAACGGGGCCACCACCCGGCAACTGACCAACCTGCTGGCCGGTACGTATTCGGTGACGGTGACCGACGCCAATGGCTGTACGGCCACGGCTACCCAAAGCCTTACCCAGCCGCCACTACTGACAATGGGGGCCAGCTATACCGACGTGACCTGCTTTGGCGGTAATAATGGGCAGATTGCCGTGTCGCCTGCTGGCGGTACATTGCCGTATTCCTATTCGTGGACCGGACCGGCCAGTACTGGAGCCACCACGGCTACGATTACCAACCTGGTGGCGGGTGTGTATAGCGTAACGGTCACGGATGCCAACGGTTGCTCGGATGAGTTACGGATCACCATTGACCAGCCTACGGCCTTGTCAGTGACCAGCAGCACGACCAACCTGACCTGTTTCCAGCAGGCATCGGGCCGCATCGATCTAGACGTAACCGGAGGTACGTTGCCATATGCCTATTCATGGACTGGGCCTGCGGGAACCGGCTTGCCTGTGGCCAGCCTGACTGGATTAGTGGCGGGCGTTTATTCCCTGACAGTCACCGACGGGCAGGCTTGTTCAGACGTCCGCTCGTTTACGCTGACCCAGCCAGACCCATTAACACTGACGAGCGTGCTACAACCTGTTGCCTGTTTTGGCAAGGCAACGGGCACCATCAGTCTGACCGTTTCGGGCGGCACCGGCCAGCCCGCCTTTGCCTGGAATGATGGAGGTACTACGAAAGACCGGACCGGCCTCGTTGCCGGGCTGTATTCGGTCACGATCACCGACGCCAACCAGTGCGTTCTTGTTCAGTCATTTACCATTACCCAACCCCCCGCCCTGACCTCGGCCGTGACCAGTCAGTCGATCGCCTGTTTTGCGGGAACAACAGGTAGCCTCAGTGTCACGGTGACGGGAGGAACCGCCCCCTATTCGTATAGTTGGACTGACGGCCCAACGGCAATAAGCAATCGAACAGGGCTGAGCGCAGGCCAATACCTCGTGGTGGTGACCGACGCCAACGGCTGCCAAACAGGCAATGGGGCTACACTCGACCAGCCTGCGCCACTCGTTGTGGCACTCACCCCCACGCCCGCCCGCTGTTTTGGCGCGGCAGACGGAACCGTACTGGCCAGTGTACAGGGCGGAACCCCGTCGTATAGCTATACCTGGGGAACAGGCGCCTCTACATCGGCGGTTTCGGCGCTGCCTGCCGGTGCGTATGCGCTAACTGTTACGGACGCCAATAGCTGTATGGCGCAGGCACAGGCCGCCGTAACACAGCCAACGGCGCTGACGGTCACCAGCACGAAAATCAACGTCCGCTGCTATGGAGGCACCAACGGGCAAATTAACCTGGCTGTATCCGGGGGGACATTACCTTACTCGTATGCGTGGAATACAGGCGCGGCAACGGCATCCCTCGACAACGTACCTGCGGGCATATACACCGTAACCGTGTCGGATGCGAACGGCTGTAATCAACTGGTTTCGTTTACACTGACACAACCATCAGCCATATCGGTAGCGGTGTCGGCTACCAACGTCAACTGTTTTGGAGGAACTAACGGCACCGCCAGCCTGACCGCTACAGGCGGCGTTGGCTCGTATACGTACCTGTGGAATACGGGCGCTATTGTCCCGTCGGTGGGGAGGCTTCGGGCGGGCGTTTATGCGCTGACGGTGACCGATGCGAACCAATGTTCAGCACAACAAAGCCTGACAATAACGCAACCCCCCGCCCTGACCGGCAGCATTAGTGGTACCAGTGTCAGTTGCTTGGGGGGGGGCGACGGACGGATTGCTACGACGATCGGTGGGGGAACCAGTCCCTACAGCTACGACTGGACGGATAGTGTGTTGAACAGTCCCAGCCGAACCGCTTTACCCGTTGGCACTTATTCGGTGAACGTTACCGACGCGCAGGGCTGCCTCATTACGCTGGTAGAATCGCTGACGCAGCCGATGGGCGTGGTGCTGATGATGTTCGTTGCCCCACCACTTTGCAACGGCCTTGCCGACGGGGTGGTATCGGCCACCGCCCTTGGCGGAACGCCACTCACAACTACCGCCGCTTACCGGTATCGTTGGGATACGGGTATAGAAGCGCAGCAGCTAACGGCGTTGCAGGCCGGGACGTACTCGGTGACAGCCGTTGATGCCAATGGCTGTATGGCTAATTCATCGGCGCTGGTCGAGCAGCCAACGGGGCTGAGTCTAACTGCCGCAACAATCGATATCCTGTGTTTCGGTGGATCAAACGGACAGATCAGCATCGAGGCGTCTGGGGGCACACCGGGGACGCCCGAACACCCCTACACCTACGTGTGGAGCACGGGCGCTACAACACCATCTATTCGGAACGTACCTGCGGGCGTATACTCCGTAACCGTGTCGGATGCCAACAACTGTACGGTAGTCGAGTCATTCACGCTGACCCAGCCATCCGCCTTATCGGTAAGTACCAGTACGACAAACATCGCCTGCTTTGGCGGCAATACCGGCAGTGCCAGCCTCACCGTGACGGGCGGCACCCCGGGAACGGGCACCGTCGGTTACACTATTGTCTGGACTACCGGTTCGCGCCTGGCGGAGTTAGTAAACCAGCCAGCCGGGGTGTATTCGGTGACGGTGACCGACGCAAAGCAGTGTGCCGTTGCCTCCAGCGTAACACTGACCCAGCCACCGGCGTTAGCCATCAGCGCTACACCAACAAACATTACCTGCTTTGATGGATCGAACGGTGCTATCAGTCTGACCGTCGCCGGAGGAACACAGCCGTTTAGCTATAGCTGGACCGACGGGGCCACGCTCTCTGACCGAACCAGCCTGACTGCCGGTGTGTATCAGGTAGCGGTGACGGATGCGAATGGTTGTCAGATTGCCCTCACGCGTACGCTGACGCAGCCCACTTCGCTCCGTCTGCAAATCAGCGTAGCCGATGTCAGTTGCTTCGGCGGGTCAGACGGCGCTCTGTCGGTTCTTGCGGTAGGGGGCACGCCGCTCCTGACGGGTGATTCTTACACGTACCTGTGGCATACGGGTGCATCGACCTCTGCCGTGACGGGCCTGGTGGCGGGTACGTATTCAGTAACCGTGACCGATGGGAATCAGTGTAGTCAGTTTATGAGTGCCAGCGTTAGTCAGCCCACGGCCCTGTCGGTCGCCGGGCTGACGGTGGCCGCTTCCTGCGCGGGGGGACACGATGGAGCCATTAGCCTGACCGCAACGGGGGGCACGCCGCTGTATCAATATGGCTGGAACAACGGCGTGACCACGCCCAATCAAACCGGTTTACTGGCTGGTGTGTACTCCGTGACGACCACGGATAAAAACGGCTGTTCGGCGCTGTTGTCGTTGGCTGTTACGGAACCGCCACAACTGACGGTCACCATTGCGCAGCAGAACAACCTGTGCGAAGGTGACCGGACCGGCTGGGCAGAAGCCAGCGTAGCAGGTGGCACCGGTCCCTACAGTTATACCTGGACCGATAGCGGATCGACCACCCTGCTCAGTACGACCAATCGGCTCGACAACGTGTCGGCAGGAACCTACACGCTCATCGTCGCCGATGCCCACGCCTGCCGGGATACCCTCACCGTAAGGTTGACCCAGCCGTTGCGGCTTGCCGCAGAAATCAATGTCATTCCAGTGAGTTGCTTTGGACATGCCAATGGAGCCATCAGCACAACCCTGGCGGGAGGCACCGGCCCCTACAGCTATACCTGGACCGACGGCTATACGCACCAACTGCCCAATTCGCTGACACAGACAGGGTTGTATGCGGGTGCCTATGTGCTTACACTTGGGGATGCCAACAACTGCTCTGTCGAATTGGTGATTAGTGTCAGTCAGCCCGAAGCGTTGAGCCTGATGCACCAGATTAGCGATGTTCGTTGTTTCGGTGGTGCCGATGGCGTTATAAGTTTAACCGGCCTGGGCGGCGTTGGCCCCTACAGCTATACCTGGAGCAGTGGACAGGCTACGTCAGCCGCCAGCGGATTAACGGCTAAAGCATACGATGTTATTCTGACGGATGACAAGGGTTGTTCCCTCATTCGCTCATATAGCGTAGGACAGCCCACTGCCCTACGTCTGGCGGAGCTAACCACCGCCGTTTCCTGTTTTTCGGGCACCGACGGAACGCTGAGTCTATCTGTAACAGGTGGCACCGCCAATAGGCCAGGCCAACCCTATTCATATAGCTGGAGCAACGGCCAGTCCACATCGTTACTGGGGGGGCTATCGGCGGGTGTTTATTCCGTGACGGTGACCGATGCCGTTACCTGCACAAGCACCAGTTCGTTCACCATTGGCCAGCCCGACCCGCTAACGATCGGTAGTGCCGTTACGCCCGTTCGCTGTGTCGGTGGTGCCGACGGAGCGGTGAGTCTGACAGTAACGGGCGGCACCCTGCCTTATACTTTTGCGTGGAACAACGGGGCCTCGTCGGCGGCGGTTAGTGGTCTGCTTGCTGGTGTCTACGCGGTAACCACGACAGATGGCCAGGGCTGTTCGCGCCAGGATTCGTTCAGCGTTGCCCAACCCACGGCCCTGAGTCTTACTGCCGTGGTAACGCCTGTTTCCTGCCACGATGGTCTGGATGGGGCCGTGAGCCTGACCATGGCGGGAGGTACCCCCAGCCTGTCGGGTCAGGCCTACGTATATGCCTGGAGCAACGGCACCTCTGGTTCGGCCATCGGTGGTTTACTGGCAGGGGCCTATTCAGTTACCGTCGCCGATGGAACGGGCTGCACACGTACCGATTCGTTTACCGTGGCTGAGCCCACCGCCCTTAGTGTGGCTGTTGCCATAACGGATGTGCGCTGCTTTGCGGGCCACGACGGGCTGGCCAGCCTGACAGCAAGCGGAGGTACATGGCCCTACAGCTATACCTGGAGCAATGGCCAGTCGACGTCGCTGATTTCGGGCCTGACGGCCGGGGTCTATAGCGTTACAATCGTAGATGCCAACGGTTGCTCGGCCAGGCTATCAGTAACGATAAATCAGCCATCGGCCCTATCCCTGATCAGCGATCAAACAAACGTAAACTGCGCTGGTGGCACCAACGGAGCCATCAGTCTGACCGCTACGGGTGGTATTGACGCCTCAGGTACGTTCCCATACAGCTACAGCTGGACCAGCGATAACACGATCTTCACTGCATCATCCTCAATGGTGTCTGGCTTGTTGGCGGGCGGCTATTCGGTCACGGTGACCGACGGGAATAGCTGTTTGGCGACCGGTCGATTTGTGGTTGAACAACCCAACCCACTGGCGGTTTCGGTTTTGCCCACGTCAGTTTCCTGCACAGGACAGGCAGGCACCGTCACCACCGAAATACGGGGTGGGACGCCTGCCACGTCTGGACCAGCTTATCAGTATTTGTGGAGCAACGGGCAAACCAACGCCACGGTTGCCAGCTTCCCCGCAGGTACATACTCGCTCACCGTGACCGACGCGAACGGGTGCTCGGCTACTACGGTCGTAACCGTATCACAACCGCCCCCATTTATGCTGAACGCGGTAGTGAAACCGATACGCTGTTATGGAGCAGCGACGGGTAGTATCGATGTACATGTTGAAGGCGCTACGCCCGGATCGCCGGTAAACCCATATAGCTTCACGTGGAGCACCGGTGCAACAACCGAAGAGTTGACCGATCTGGGTGCCGGCATCTACTCACTGACGGTGGCCGACGCCAACGGATGCCACGAAGTGACCAGCTTCACGTTAACGCAAGCCGATGACCTGACCCTGGCAGGACAGGCTATTTCGTCAAACTGCACAGGCCCGTTACCCCGGCAGGATGGTCAGTTGATGCTGACCACGTTTGACCCCACCTGGCGGTATGCCATCTCGGAAGGGACCAGTTTCACTACCGTTATTGCCGACCTGGGTACGTTGCCGGTGGTGCCGGCTAATGGCGTACTTCGAACCGACCTGCCTAACCCCAACAATGACGCCGGGCAGCCCTATACAATCCGTCTTGTCACGTCGGCCGGTTGTACAAAAGACCTTACACTGACCTTATTACCAGTTAATTGCCTCTGTAAGCCCGACGTTTGCGCGCCGGTTCGTGTTCGGCAGACGAAGGGCCGGAGATAGACAAAAAAAGTCCCTGCCTGGCAGGGACTTTTTGATATTACGGGCAAGTTTAAGTCGGATCATAGGGAAATGAGGACTTCGCGGTCGGTAACTATAGCCTCCTACAGGGCGAAGCTCACCTGTTAGTCCTTCGGGAGCAGAACAAACCGGATCAGGTTGTCGCCGAGGTACCGATTGGCGGCAGCTTTGGTGCTCTCAACCGTTACCTGTTTCATCAGCTCCGGTTCGCGGAGGAGTTCTGTTAGATCATCTCCATTGTAATACTGGTTCGAGAGGTAGCTGAGCCAGAAACTGTTGTCTTTGCGTTGCACTTCCTGCTCCCGTTGGGTTTCGGCTTTAAACTTGGCAATATCGGTTAGGTCGGCACCGCTGGTTTTTAGCCTGGCAATTTCTTTATGAACCAGCGCTATCAGCTTGTCTACATTGTCCGGGGCACAGCCAAAATTGATGCGGAAGGTATAGCGAGGCACCGGGTAACGCCCGTACACGCCGCTAGCCGAGACGCCATACACACCACTTTCGGCTTCGCGCAGCTGCTCGACCAGCTTGATTTCCAATACTTCGGCCAGTGCATCTACCTGCGTGGCATTCTCGGGCGACCAGTCGAAATTGCCGCTATAAACCAGTTGCACACTGGCCTTCGGATCAACGCCCCGCCGAACGGTTTTACTCAGCTGCCCCTGTGGTGCCCGAATGCCCAGATCGCGGAAGGTTTCGTTGCCATTTTTCGTAGGCAGGCTGCCCAGGTACGTTTCCAGCAACGGCCGAATCTTCGCTACATCGAAATTGCCGACAAAAACGAAGGTAAAATTACTGGCGTCGGCAAATCGATCTTTGTAGATCTGGATGGCCCGGTCCAGGTTCACCCGGTCGAGGTCGGCAGGGGTGAGGGGCTGGCGGCGTGGATTATGGTTGCCCAACGTGACCGAGATGGTGTCCTGAAATACCTTTTGCGGCGTTGGCGTAGCCAGCTGGTTTGCCAGCGCACTCTTCTGATTCGAGAGGAAACCGGCCACCACGTCGGGGTCGCGGCGGGGCTGGGTGAAGTAGCTGTTCAGGAGCTGAAGCGCCGTTTCCAGGTCTTTCGGCGCCGCGCTGCCACTGATGCCTTCGCCCAGTTCCGAAATGTAGGGCGATACATTCAAGGCTTTACCGGCCAGAAACTTACCGAGCTGAATCTGGCTGTAGTCGCCGGTACCGCCCAACGCAACCAGTGTGGAGGCGAAGCGGGCCGTCTGGTAATCGGGCAGGTCATACAGCGACGTGCCCCCGAGGCTATTGCCGCTAAACAGCACCTGATCGTTCTTGAACGTCGTGGGCTTCAGCACAACCCGCACGCCGTTCTTCAGCCGTAGTTCTGTCACGCCAATCTTGTCGATCTTCGTTTCGCTGACTACGGGGCCGGGTGTGGGCGGTGTGGCCAGCAAGGGCTTGTCGAGCACTTTATCGTCGTAGGCGGTCAGGTCTTTGCCGGCGGCATCGATGTAGCTGATCACCGTGGCAACGCTGGGCAGCTTGGCTTTGTCTGCCTCGGGCGCCATAATAACCACCGCCCGGTTTTCAGCACGAATAAACTGATCGACCAGTCCGTTGATCTCGGGTAGCGCGATACTGGCAAGATTTTGCCGGACAAAATTATAGTAGTAGTCGACGCTGACTACGGGCTCCTGGTCCGTGAAATTCCCCACGTATTGGCCTACGTAGTTAGCCGAGCGTGTTTTATTGCGTTCGGCATAGGCCTGCTCGGCACCCCGCAACAGTTCTGTTTTGGCGCGGGCCATTTCAGTGGCCGTAAAGCCGAACTGCTTCACCCGTGAGGTCTCGTTCAACAGGGCCTGAATCGACCGCTGGATATTGCCTTCCTTGGCCACGGCAAAGGCTGTGAAGGCATCCAGATTGCCCAGGAACGACCCGTAGTTGCTGGCTCCGTACAGAAAAGGCGGATCGGCCTGCTGCGTCAGCTCCTGGATGCGGTTGCCCAGCATGGCATTAAACAGCTCACGCGTAATGTCGGCTTTCAGATCGCCCAGCGTACGGTCCTTTAACTCGGGGCGTTTGTAAATAAGCTGGATGACCGTGTTTGGCTGTTCGTTATCCGTCACAATGACCACCTTCGTGTCTTTGTGCGCATCGATCAGGTACGTTGGGCGCGGAATAGGAGACGTGGCTTTCGGGATCCGACCGAACTTCTGCCGGATCATGGCTTCCACCTTGCTCACGTCGAAATCGCCCACGGCGATCACGGCCATCAGATCGGGCCGGTACCAGGTTTTGTAGAACGACCGCAATACCTCGGGCCGGAACGTGCGGATGATGCTGTCTTTACCGATAGGCAGGCGGTTGGCGTAGCGCGAGTTATTGAGGATGTATGGAAAGTATTTGTCGCGCATCCGTTGCTGGGCGCCCCGGCCAAGTCGCCATTCTTCCAGCACTACGCCACGTTCTTTGTTGATCTCGGTCGTGTCGAGGGTCACGTTATGCGCCCAGTCTTCCAGAATCTGCATCGACCGCTCAAAGACCTTCGCCGAATCGGTCGGAACGGGCAGTTCGTAAACCGTTTCGTCGAAACTGGTGTAGGCGTTCAGGTCGGCCCCGAACCGGATACCCGACGATTGCAGGAAATTGACCAGCTCGTTCTTCGGAAAGTTTTTGGTGCCGTTGAAGGCCATATGCTCCATGAAGTGAGCCAGACCCTGCTGCGCATCGTTTTCCAGCACCGAGCCAGCCCGCACAACCAGCCGGAGTTCGGCGCGGTTGGCCGGTTCGGCATTTTTGCGGATGTAATAAGTGAGGCCGTTGGGCAGTTTTCCCACCTTCACGTCCTTGTCGAACGGAATCGGTGCGGCGGGGTTGAAGCGAACAACAACGGGTGAAGCGGCCTTTTTCGACTGCGCCAGAACGGGCATCGACAAGCCAAGCGCGACCGTCAGCATCAACGGCCAGTTACGCAAAGAAATCATAGGGTAGGCAAAACAAGTTTGTATAAAGGTGTAACAAACTGTTCTATAAAACAGATTCGTTTGCCCTGAAATTGTCTTGCCCACAGCGGGGTACGGTACGTTTCTTTCGCGCGGACCCTGCGATCGTCGGGAACGGCTGGTCGAAGGGCCCGTGCGAAAGAAGTATATGGCCTGACGCGCCTACACGCCCTCCAGCTGCCGGTACGAACCGGGTTTGTCGGGGTCGGCGATGAACCAGGCAGGGTTGCCCTGTTGGTCGCGGCCCAGGCGGGCACCAGGAACAGGCGGCGAATCAGCCGACCATACGCCAGGTACGTTGTTGGTGTCGGTGACGCCCGGCGTCAGGAAACCCGCCGCAATCAGGGCGTCGATGCTGGTGAGGCAGGCTTCGCGGATTCTGGTCAGGTCGGCGTCGGTGTGGGCTTCGGTGATGAAACAGGGGAAGCCGTCCCAGATATGAATGCCTTTTTCGCGCATCATCGTGAACAGCAATTCGCCATACGGCACATCCTCTGTCCATTTCAGTCGCCAGAGTGAGCCAAACTGTGTGGCCACGATGGGTAGCTGCTGCCGGTCGAAGCGGGCGTTGAGCGCCGTGGCCAGTTGTTCGGCGTGGCGGGTCAATCGTTTTTGTAGCGATGGGCTTTCGGCCTGTAGATGCAGCAGCGACGCTTTGGCCGAGGCCAGCGCCAACGGATGCCGCACGAATGTACCCGCGAAATACGTGACGCCCACTTCGGGGAACGAATCGTCGCCATACTGCCAGAAACCGCCGTCGAGCGCATCCATGAAGGCTTTTTTGCCCGCAATTACCCCGATGGGCAGCCCGCCACCAATCACTTTCCCGTACGACGCCAGATCGGCTTTAATGCCGAACAACGCCTGTGCGCCGCCAAGGTGCATGCGGAAGCCGGTGATCACTTCATCGAAGATCAGGGCGGTGCCCGAGGCTTCGGTGATGGCCCGTACTTCTTTCAGGAATTCGATGGGCCTGAATTCGGGCCGACGGCTTTGCACGGGTTCAACCAGCACGGCGGCCAGTTCATGGGCTCGCTCACGAATAATGCGGAGGCTCTCATCGGTGCCGTAATCGAGGATCAGCATATTCTGCACCGACTCAGGCATGATACCCGCCGCCGCCGGGAACGACTTCAGCTTTTTGGTGCCACGAACCAGCACTTCGTCGACAATGCCGTGGTAGGAGCCAGTAAAAGCAACGATCAGGGAGCGCCCTGTGATAGTCCGGGCTATACGCATGGTTCCCAACACCGCTTCAGAGCCGGTGCTGCACAACGCGGCCCGGTCGAACCTGGTGAACTCGCAGACCAACTGGCAAACTTCGCCCGCCAGTTCGTGTTGCGGCCCCACTTCGTAGCCATTTTCAACCTGCTCGTGGAGCGCCTCTTTGATGAAGTCGGGCTGGTGACCAAACATTGTGGCGCCAAAACCATTCAGCGAGTCGATGTATTCGTTGCCGTCGAGGTCCCAAAGGCGGCTTCCTTTCGACTTGTTAATCACCAGCGGGTATACGATCTCCTTTGTCAGCGGCCGGAAACCCGACACCACGCGTGGGTCTGCCATCTGGGCGCGGTGATGCTGCGTGTATTCTTTGCTTTTTGCCGTTTTCCTGGTGTATCGGGCGGTCAGGTCAGCCAAAAACTGCTCCTGTTTCGGGCTGAGGCCGGTCACCTGCCGGTCAATGCGGGCCGTGGCGCCAAACGGTTTTTTCAGTTCGGCCGCTTCCTCGGGCGTAATGTCCGGGTTGGGAACAGACACCGATAGCTTCGGGGCCGCATTCGCCACCGGTACGTGGGCGGGCTGAGGCGCAGGAGGGGCGACGGGTGGCGGCGCAGGTACGTTAGGCACAGCCGCCATTGGCGCTCCCTGCATCAGGGCTACCTGTTTTGCCAAAATCTGTAATTGCTGAGCGATCAGCCCCAGCGCCGAATCACCCGGATGCGGGGCCACTCCAACCTGACCAGCAGTTGGCTGGTAAGCAACAGGCTGCGGTGCATAGGCTGGCTGAGCCGGTGCCGACACGGTAGCCGCAATAGGCGCTGGCTGGTGAGCATCAGCGGGGAGTTGCGCGTCCAGGTACGTTGCCAGTTTCTGGGGGGTATCGAACTCGCCGCTTAGTTGCCGGAAGGTGATCGGAACGCCAAACGTACGCCGCAGGCTGATGGATACCTGCGTAAGCAGCAACGAGTCGAGGCCAATTTCGAGGAACGACGTGGTGGGCGACGTTCCCGACATATCAATACCCGACGCGTCTTCGAGTAGCGTATTTAACTGATTGAGAAGATGTTCACTGCGCATAAGTACGGCTGGTGTTGAGTAACTAGTCGTTTCCTGTGAAAAAGTACGTTGATGATCGGTTAAATGGTCCCCACTTTCTTTAGGCTGCTCGAAGAACGGTGGTAGAGCCGCCGCCTGAGTCGTATTCCCCTGGCTGCCCTGCGTGGGAATCAGGGGAATGGCTCCGGCAGGCGGGTCTACCCAACAGCGTTTTTTATCAAAGGCATAGGTCGGTAGTGGCACTATACGCTGGGCGTGATTGGCATAGAAAGCCCCCCAGTCGGGGTCGAGGCCCTGTAGCCAGACGCTACCCAGCGCCGTCAGCAGAGCCTGATAGTCGGTCTGTTCGTCGGGGCGGTGCAGGCTGGCCACTGCCGTCATGGGCCGCTGACCTGCCACCCCACGGCTTGCCTGCTGCCGGGCGAGTGTGGTGCTGCTGGTGCCGGGGCCCACTTCGAGCAAAAGCGGGTTCCGCAGGCCCAGAATCGTATCCAAAGCATCGGCAAACCGGACGGTCTGACGCAGGTGGGCCGCCCAATAATGCGGGTCGGTGGCTTGCTGATCGGTAAGCCAGGTGCCACTGACCGTTGACACGATCGGTTTTTTGGGCCGTGACAGCGCAATCTGCTGAACCGTTTCAGTAAACGCTGCCACCACCGGGTCCATCATGGTTGAATGAAAAGCGTGGCTGGTTTCGAGTACGCGGTTCGGAATACTCTTCTGATCCAGCCGTTGCGCAAAGGCCGCCACATCTTCGTCAGTACCCGCCACCACACACAGGCTATGGCTGTTGATGGCCGCTATCGACAACGTATCGGGGAGTATTGCCTGAACATCTGCCACCGACCGCCGAACCGACAGCATACTGCCGCGCAGGCAGGAGCCAACCAGCTGGCCCCGGCGGGCAATCAGCTGAAGGGCATCGGGCAGCGAAAAGACGCCTGCCAGATGAGCCGCGACAAATTCGCCCAGGCTATGGCCGCACAGAATGGTTGGTTCGATGCCCCAGCTTTGCCATAGTTTGGCCAGCGCATAGTTGGTCACAAACAAAGCTGGTTGCGTGTAACGGGTATTCTTGAGCAACTCTTTCGCCGCCAGTCCAGCCTTTTTGGGGTACATGACCGACCGGATATCCACATCGAGGTAAGGGGTCAACAGGTCAGCGCAGGTGTCTACCGCGTCGCGGTAAACGGGTTCGTGCTGGTAAAAGTCGTGACCCATGCCAAGATATTGAGCGCCCTGACCGGGGAACATAAACACCACTTCGCCCGGTCGCCCGTTGAGCGTATGCGTATTGGTATCCTTTTCCAGCAGGGCGTCGCCCGCTTGTGTGGCGTTGGCTGCCACAACGAACCGCCGTTGCCCCATAGCTGGACGGGTGGTTTGCAATGTATAGGCAACATCGGCCAGCGGCGCAGCGTCGGGCGCTTGTAGGTACGTACCCAGGCGTGTCCCGTAAGCCTCGCGGCTAGGTGCCGATCGGGCCGACCAGGTTAGCAGCTGATACGGTCGGTTCGTGGCTGGAGAGGCGTCGGCTGGTGCTGCCACCGGGGTAGGGGCTTCTTCCAGCACCACATGAACATTGGTGCCTCCTACGCCAAATGAACTAACACCAGCCCGCCGTGGCAGCGCCTCGATTGGCCAGTCGCGGAGGGTTGTGTTGACGAAAAATGGACTGGTTGAAAAGTCAATAGCGGGGTTAGGGCGCTCAAAATGCAGCGACGCCGGTATTTTTTGATGATGCAGCGCCAGCACCGTTTTAATGAGTGCTGCCACGCCTGCCGCCTGAGTAAGGTGGCCCATGTTGCTCTTGATGGAGCCAAGGGCACAAAACTGCTTGTCAGCCTGTGGGCCAAAAGCCATTGTCAGTCCATCAAATTCGATGGGGTCGCCCAGAGGGGTGGCCGTGCCGTGCGCTTCTATATACTGAATCGTGGCCGGGGCAACCTGTGCGTCGGCCAGCGCCTGCATAATGGCTGCGGCTTGGCCTTCGGCATTAGGCGCGGTGAAGCTACCTTTTCCGCCTCCGTCGTTGTTGACCCCTACGCCTTTGATGACGGCGAAAATAAGGTCACCATCACGTTGGGCTGCCTCCAGCGGTTTCAGGAGTACTACGCCAGCCCCATCGCTGAAGACCGTGCCACTCGCATCAGCATCAAACGATCGGCATTGCCCCGTTCGGCTCAGCATCGCGCCTTCTTCATAGAAATGCCCGCTGTGAACGGGCGATGTAATGGCCGCGCCACCCGCCAGCGCTACCGTACACTGTCCACTGCGTAAACTCTCAACCGCCTGCGTGATGGCCAGCAGCGACGTAGAGCAGGCCGAATAGACACTTACGGCAGGGCCCTTCAGGTTTAGCTGGTAGGCCGTGCGCGAAGCAATGTAGTCTTTTTCATTTACCGTCATGGCCTGAAAAGCACCTACCCGTTCCATTGCTGCCGGATTGGGCAATACATTATTCAGGAAGTACGTATTGTTGCCGCAGCCGGCCCAGACGCCAACCAGCTCATCACGTACCGATCCGGCTAGCTGAGGCAGATAACCCGTTTGTTCCAGCACTTCATAGGCAATCTCCAGAAAGATGCGCTGTTGCGGATCCATGAGGTTGGCCAGCGCTGGCGTTAGCCCAAAAAAGGCCGGATCGAACTGATCGGCCTGGTCAATAATGCCCCGCGCCCGTACATAAGCCGGGTTGGCACGTACCTGAGCCGGAATGGATGGGTCGAGCTCGTCGGGCGAGAAAAAGCGGGTGGTCTCCCGACCTTCGGTCAACACCTGCCATAGTTCATCAATTGTGTTGGCCCCCGGAAACCTGCCGCCCATACCGATCACCGCAACATCGCCCGATGTCTCGCGCTGTCTGACTGGCGCAACGCGAAGCGGAGCCGCGTTGGGCGGGCCCCCTGGCTCAAAAAACGCCGCCAGCCCTGCTACCGTCGGATATTGATACAGTTTAGTAATTGGTAACGCTTGGCCGATGGTGGCCATGAAAGCTACCGTTTTTTGGGCCAGCAGCGAATTGCCCCCTAAATCAAAGAAATTATCATCGACACCAACTGGCGAAATCTCCAGAAGATCGGCCCAGAAATCGACTATCTGGCGCTCCAGCGACGTGGCGGGTTCCCGATACAGGGTAGGCAGGGCGGGCCGGGTCGGTTCGGGCTTCGGCAAGGCCAGCTTATCGACTTTACCGCTCGTGGTACGCGGAAACGACTCAACAAGAAGGACCTGCGCCGGAAGCATGAAGTCGGGTAAGGTGCTGGCCAGTTGCTGCCGAAGTGTTGACCCGTCGCTGGTGACGTCGGGAGCGAGGATAACGTAGGCAAGCAACGTCTTTTGGCCCGACTGACTTTCATTCGCCACCGCTACAGCCTGAAGCACACCCGGCAAATGAGCCAGTGCTACTTCAATTTCACCTAGTTCAACCCGGTTTCCCCGAATTTTCACCTGGTCATCGCCGCGCCCTAAAAAGTCGAGCGTGCCGTTTGGTTGACCGTTCCCCGTTGGGTCAGTAACGTACCTGGCTAAATCACCAGTTCGGTAAAGCACCATGTCCCCTTTTTCAGGGTGTTTCCAGCGAAGAAATCGTTCAGCCGTCAGGTCGGGCCGATTCAGGTAGCCAAGGGCCACACAAGGACCACCAATGTATAGTTCCCCTACCTGACCAGGCTCAACCTCGGCCAGCTCGTCAGACAGGATAAGCACTTGCGCGCGGGCTATCGGTGCGCCAATGGGTGGTAACGCTGGCCAATCCTCGGCGTTGCCCCTGAGTTTGTGCTCGGTGACCCAAACGCTGGCTTCGGTAGGGCCATACACGTTCATGAATGTGCAGTCGGGCAGTTCGGTGAAGAACCGCCGTATCTGGGGCGTGATCCGTAGCCGTTCGCCACCGGTGATAACTTCCTGAAGCGTAGCGGGAAACAGCTTACTTGTTTCGGCAGCTTCAGCCAGGTATTGCACAACCACATAAGGCAGGAACACGCGGTTGATGCTGTTATCAGCAATAAAGCGCAATAGTCGGGCAGCATCGAGCCGATACGAATCATCGATCAGGTAAACAGTGCCGCCGGTTGCCAGCGGAACGAAAATTTCCTGAAAAGAGGCATCGAAGCTCAGGTGGCAAAATTGCAATGTTCGCGTACCGGGCTGCGCCGTACCGTGTTGTGCTTGCCACTGTATCAGATCGACAAGCCCAGTGTGCCCCAGACAAACACCTTTGGGTATACCAGTCGACCCGGACGTATATAATACACAGGCACTAGCTGTCGATTGCTCTGGGGCTGTTACAGGCAACGTACCTGTAGATTGGGTTGGCACAGTCAGGCCCATCGCTTCGAAAGCAGCCTGCTCATCATCATCAGCCAGGCAATAGGTCAGGTGCGCACTACTGATAATCTGTTGCAGGCGAGCCGCCGGGTACGTCAAATCAAGAGGGAGGTACGCCTTGCCTGCTTTCAGAATGCCCAGGAGCTGACTAACCAGGCTAAGGCGACGGGTAGTGCTGACACCAATGAGCTGCGCCTCAGGCGCCGTCTGACGCAGCCGTTGCGCAATACGATCGGCTTCCGCGTTCAGTTCTGCATACGTCTGCGAATAACCACCCGAAACTACTGCTATTGAAGACCCTAGTTGCTGAACTGTACTTTCTACAAGACTATGTATAGCATTCGTCGGGCCGTTGGATGAATGGGTAACTGACAACGGGTCAATAGGCATAATAGCGAGTCGTTTTCTAATCCTGATAGAAGACTTTCTAAGATTAATACAAATTAAATGTCTTTTGAACAGGACTCTTTTATGCACCAGACATCTAATTAATTATTTAGACTCTGGGGGGGGCATCTCGCCACAGACCGCCTACTAAATATATGTGCGTTCTGCCGCCTGATTTCTGCCACGTAACGAGTAGGGTGAACAGCGTAACTATTTGTTACCGGATAAGCTATATATGTAGCTGTCAAACAGCTGGTTAAGGGCATGAACGTTTATAACTGAATACGCACTTTTATGGCTCTGATTATGTGTATTAACCAGTTTACAATCAGCAAGATGAATAGAAAATAAACAGCGATTACTTACTATTATATCAGAGATAAGTGCTACGTTAGGAGGGAGCGTATTAGTTGTTTTCAGCTTAATTATGGATAACCAGCTAAAAAGTAAGCAGGCTGTTGACCGGAGCACGGGTAGAGGCAAATCATGCACTATATAGCGTGATTAATGAGCCTGCTAATCGTAAAAATAGGGTGATGACAAGGTCAAAAAATGCCTTTTATTGTAAAATGTAAAACATGGAATAATTAAAACGTGATTATTCCTGTGACTACCAGTATAGTTGTATAGTCTAAAGCATTAAATCCGGCAGAGGCATACAAATAGCTCAAACAGGTAACCTCAATTAGGCCCTTTTGAACATTGTGTATAGCACACCTGTCGGAAAAAAAGATTCAACCAGATTGCTGCCTGAATCTATCTGAAATTAAACAATAACCGTGCCATCATCGAACTTAACCAGATCCATTCCAGAATCAACCATGAAAAAAGTGAACCGCCAGCTGCTTATTGTTGAAGAAAACCCGCACATCGTAACGGTCTTAACACAAACATTACGCTCGGATTATACAATTACTGTTGCCACAAATAGCCGCGATGCTGTTCGTTTGTTAGTACAAGGCCGCCAATTTGATTGCATAATAACCGAGCTAAATCTGCCCTTTTTTGATGGACTAGAGCTGGTCAAGTTGGTGAGAATGAATAAATTGTCTCAAAAAACGCCAGTCCTGATTTTATCAGAGGCCGCTGACAGCGACACACGCATTGCTTGCCTGGAAGCTGGCGCTGATGCCCATATTGCCAAGCCATTTAATCCAGTAGAGGTGAATGTGACATTGCGTTCGCTAACAAATCGGTATGTGGTCGTAAATGAGCACGATGAAACGCCCGTGATTCCTATGCATTCGTCTTTATTAAAACGATTCTGGTCGCCTAGCTCACTGAATTTATAACAAAATTTGTTGGTCAGTCTGCCCATCAAAATCTGTGCCACTTTGTTTTTTGCGCGCTGTCACTACCAATAGTTACCTACGTCAACGTTAAAGCTAGTCTCCTCGCCCTATGATACGAGCGGAAATAAACCGGCAAACGGCCACCTGCCTGGTGTTGGTTGAAAAAGAAGAAGCCGTATTCAGTCAGATATCTGCTTTAATTGATTCGTCTTATTTAATCCGGTGGTATCAGCGCATTGATGATGCTATTGCCTGGATGCGGGACAGACAATCTGCAGCGCTGATTATTGTTAACGAGAACCAGAGCACAGTCGAGTCGCTGGCCGCTTTGCGGGCTACCACACTACATAATAGTGTGCCCATCCTGATGCTCTGTAAAAAGTCGTCTGACGAAGCTACACAACTAGCCATCCAGGCTGGCGTTACTGATCTGCTAACCCTGTCGGACGAAACGCAGCTTGAAAAACGCATTCAGTTTTTTCTGACACTCATGCGTCGGGTATCTGCCCAGCCCGATACGCAGGTGCAGCAGACCAATTTTCATTTCACGCTACCCACCTGGAAACGGGCAATAGACATTGCCGCTTCATTGCAGGCAATCATCGTGTTCAGCCCACTGATGCTGCTGGTAGCCCTCCTGATCAAACTAGACTCAAAAGGACCTGTTTTTTACAAATCGAAGCGGGTAGGGGCCAATTACCGGGTATTTGATATGATCAAGTTTCGGACTATGCGCGTTGAAGCAGACCGAATGCTTAAGCAGATGGCCTCGGAAAATAATATGTATAACCAACGTTCAGAAGAGGCCGATGACGACTCGTATGAACATGGTTTATGTGAAGAATGCGCCCTGATGGCGTCGTCATGCCAGCGGAAACTGTTTGATCAGGACCGGTTCGTCTGCGAGCGCACGTATCTAAGGCGCGGTGAAAAAGGCGCCGCCTTTGTGAAGTTTCGTAACGATCCACGCATTACCCGGCTGGGTAACTTCTTGCGTAACAGCAGTATAGATGAGTTGCCTCAGCTGATAAACATACTGCTTGGCGATATGTCAATTGTAGGCAACCGGCCGTTGCCGGTCTACGAAGCCGAAAAACTAACTACTGATCAGGCTGTTAAGCGATTTGCCGGCCCCTCTGGCTTGACTGGCCTTTGGCAGGTCGAAAAGCGGGCCCGGGGCGAAAACCGCATGGATGAGCAGGAACGTATCGATCTGGATATCCAGTATGTCGAAACCTTCTCGTTCATGAAGGATATGCAGATCATCTATAAAACATTTTTCAGCTTGTGGCAGCAGGAGAATGTATAACAGCGAGCCCGCTTTGTCTATGTTTTTAGTCCTGTTCTTCTGGCTGCTAATGGCCCTCGTTGTGTATACATACGTGGGGTATGGGCTGGTACTTTACACGCTGGTGAAGGTGCGCCGCCTACTCGGAATTGGCCAACATATAGTACCGCCAGCGGGTGACCCTGTGCAGGTTACCGTGGTTGTCCCTGCGTATAATGAGCTCGATTGCCTGCCCGCCAAGCTGGCCAACTGCCTGGCTCAGCATTATCCGGCAGATCGGTTACATCTGCTTTTCGTTGTCGAAGGATCAACAGATGGGTCGGCAGAATGGCTGGCTGCGCAACAACAGAACGTACCCAACCTGTCGGTGCTTTCGGGCAAGCAGCGTTTAGGCAAGATCGAGGCCATGAATAATGCGATGCGGCAGGTACGTACCCCGCTGGTCATCTTTACAGACGCCAATACAACGCTGAACCTGGACGCGGTTAGTCGGTTGGTCAGAAAGTTTGACGGGCCGGGTGTTGGCGCTGTTACTGGCGAGAAACGTATTCAATTGGAATCGGCTGAAGCCGCAACAGGTAGTGGCGAGGGGCTCTACTGGCGCTATGAATCGTTGTTGAAACGTTTTGATGCGGAGCTACACACGATCGTAGGGGCGGCTGGCGAGCTTTTTGCGATTCGTACAGAGCTGTATGAACCCGTTGAGGCAGATACGCTGCTCGACGATTTCATGATTTCTCTCCGTATTGCCGCCCGTGGATTTCGGGTTGAGTATGAACCGGAAGCGTATGCGCTGGAACGCCCGTCGCCATCGATACGGGAAGAGCAGAAGCGCAAAGTGCGCATTGCCACGGGCGGGTTTCAGTCAATGCAACGATTAACGAGCCTGTTGAATATATTTCGGTATGGCTGGTTGAGTTTCCAGTACGTATCTCACCGGGTATTGCGCTGGGCTGTTACGCCATTTTGCCTGCCTCTCCTTTTTGTACTCAACCTGCTAATACTGGTCCTGCACACGCTATCAGGTACGTCGTCGCTGGGTGCGGTTGCTTTCTGGGGGATCTTGCTGGCCGGCCAGGTGCTCTTCTATGGCCTTGCCTACCTCGGTTACCGGAACGAAGACCGGCAAACTCGTTGGAAACCGGCCTTCGTACCCTTCTATTTTGTATTTATGAACACATGTGTATTACTTGGTTTGGTACGCTTTTGGCGGGGAGGAATCTCGGGTATCTGGGAGAAAGCCGCCCGGACTGCTCAGACCACCGATACACTTTCGGCTGCGTCGACAACACAGATCGGCTAATTATGTAAGCAGTACCAGTAGTTTGTAAACGCCCTACGCGGGTGCGTCCGACGTGAGGATGCCCCGACGACGAGCCTCACAGGGCATCACGTGACATACACTGTCAATTCCAGTCAAAAGGAAACTCATGTAAGTGAAGCAACTGCCCGGTTGGTTGCGTAACTTTAGTGATACGTTCACGCGTCTCATCGTTCAATCGCCTGTATAAACTTGTGGTTCTTTCTCGTATAGTACGTTTATTCGTTGTCGGTGCAGGCCTGTTTCAGACACTGTCAGCAACTGCTCAGAATACCGGAGCGCGTGGTATGGTTGCCTTTGGCCGATCGGCAGGGTTGCCTGGTGATACCTTATATCTGGATGTGAATCAGGATGTCGCTGTTCAACTATTGCCCTTCGATCAGTTGTTGAAAGTGGCTATGGCCTATTCGCCCCTGGTTAAATATCAACAGGCGCTGGTCAATGTGGCGGAGTCAGGCACAAATATTGCTAAAACGCAGATTTTCCAAAACCTGAATGGGTTTGCCAACTATTCATGGGGGAATCAGTCGTTGGTCACTACAGGTATACCCGACCAGACCAATTCATTAGGGCAGATCGCCAACGGCTACCGGGTCGGCATCGATGCCCGAATTTCATTGTATGATCTGTTTGGTCGGAAACATCAGATCAACCAGGCTAAATCGAACCAGCGCGCGGCTGAATTGCAACGCGACGTACTTGAGCTGCAATTGAAACAGCAGCTGATCACGATCTATCAGGATATGATTACGGCACAACAAATGCTTAAAATCAGACTGATTGATGAGCAGGCTTCACTGACTGCGTACCGCCTGGCTGAACTGGATTTACAGAAAGGCCGTATTAACGCTACCACCATGGCAAGTATCACCACGCAGTATGTGCAGACCCGGGCCATATCAGAACAGGTGAAAGGTGATTTTCTTAAAAATGTTCATTTTTTTGAAGCCCTGATGGGCGTACCCATTCAGCGATTGAAACGCATTTAACGACACCGAATGAAGCTTGACGTTTTTCTGCGCCTTCTGAAACAGCATGTCATCTGGTTTGTGCTGATTCCGCTTGTTACGGCAGCCACGGCCTATTACCTGACCCGTAACGAGCCTAAAACATATAAATCAGAAGCTACGCTGTACACGGGTCTGGCATCGGGCTATAACCTGCTGACGGATAAACTGTCGGCGTCGATGGACCGGTCGACGAGTGCCTTCGACAATCTGCTATCGACACTCGGATCGAAAGAGACCATGTTGCAGGTAAGTGTCAGCTTACTGACTGATCACCTATTGCTTGAGCAGCCAGACAGCCTTGTGCTGGGAGCAGACGGGTTCCAGAAGCTACAAATGGCTGTTCCTAATCAAGTCAGGGAGCAATTGCCCATCATGGCTGGTGATTCAGTGCTGCGTCTGGCGTTGGATAGCCTCGCTAAATTGCCTACGGCCAACCCGATAAAAAGTTTATTGCTCAATTCGGACAGCTATTACTCCATCTCGAAAATCGGCGAAAAACTGAAGGCGTCGCCCCGGAAAAACACGAACGACGTGTTAATGATGGAGTATGAGACCAATGATCCGGCGGTGGCTCAACGCACGTTAGTCTATGCTATCGACGCATTGAACAAGCGGAATACGTACTTTAAAACGTCGGAAACGAAGACGGTAGTTGGCTTCTACGAGAAAAAATTAAAGGAGTCTAAACTGCGCCTCGATAACGCAGAAGGAGCGCTTCGGGCATTTAGTACGACCCATCGTGTGCTGGACTATGACGAGGAAGCCCGCAACGTGGCGGCGTCACGCGAGGCATTGATCAGCGAGTACAATCAGGAAAAAATGCGGCGAAACGGAGCGAAGGCAGCCTTGGATGCCCTTAGCAAACGGTCTGGCGCACAGAGTGGCGTACAATTGGCTAGTGCTGAACTGAATGCGAAACAGCGGAAACTAAGCGAAGCCGAAAACCAGTTGGCCAATGCCCGCGCTTATAACCAGCCCAAAGCCGCTATTGCCCGGTTGCAGGCGACCGTTAATCAGGCAACGGAAGAATTGAAAGCCAGCGCTCAGAAATACGATGCTATCAGCGATAACTCCGATGCGCTGCCCCAGCAAACGCTGGCAGCCGACCGCCTGGCCAAATCGCTGGAATATGAAGAATCATCAGCCAAGCTGGAGCTATACGAAAATCGGATTCAGGAGTATCAGGCTAAAACGAACGAATACAGCCCACTAGGCTCTCAGCTCCGGCAGTTGAACCGTAACCTGGCACTGGCTGAGAAAGAGTACACGGATCTGCTCGATCAGGTCGATCAATCGCGGGTCCGGCAGCAGGATGTATCGGTAGGCGGAACGCTGGAAGTGCTCGATGCCCCTAACTTTCCTCCGTCCCCCCTCGCCTCTAAACGGAAACAACTGGTCATAGTGGGTATCGGCGTAGGGGTGTTCATTGCCCTGCTGCTGATGGCGCTCCGGTTCTGGCTCGACAAGCGGATCAAATCGCCTGAACAGGCCGAAGAGCTGATTGGCCGGCCGGTGGCAGCCATGTTCCCGACGGTAAAAAACCCACTCGCTTTCTCCAAAACGACTCGAGCGGCCCGGAGTATGTTTGAGCAGTTGTTGAATGCGATCAATATCGAACTGGCTCAGGTAACCAATAAACCGTTTCCCCCCATTATAACCTTGTTCAGCGTTCGGCCGGAACAGGGTAAAAACTGGGTGACCAACGGGTTGCTTCGGCTCTATGCCGAAGCAGATTTGCGCGTTGCCTGCTGTTATCCTCGCGAAACGGGTAATGAACAACGGGAAGATAAACTCGGGGTAACGTACCTACCCTACACGGTCAGGCCCGACTTTATGAACGTGACCAGTATAGAGTATCTGCTCGATCATGACATGGCGTTCGACGCCACCCAGTTCGACCGTATACTCCTTGAGTTACCTTCGCTCATCAATCACCAGATTCCGGTGTATATGATGAAACAGAGCGCGTTATCGCTGCTAGTCATTGACGCCAACGCTGCCTGGGGCCGAACCGAAAAGCAACTCCTGGGCCTATATGAGCGGGTAACCCAACAACCTATTCTGACCGTACTAAACAGGGTTGGCGGCGATTACCTGGAGAAAACCAGTAAGGCCGATATGGCCGAGCTACCAAGTCAGCCCAGGCATAAACTGCAACGCACCAACCGCTAACTGGCTGGTACCGGTTAAAGCAATTCGGTCAGGTAGCGCTCAATCTCGGGTATCGATACGGTAATGTCTTCTTCCAAGGCGTCAATTACCCCCCGACTACGGGCCGGTTTGCCATTGGTGTAAGCCGTATAGCGAAGGTCCAGCAGACTGGCCATGTGCTGAAAGAAGTTGGGCGTATAATTAGGAGAAAATAGTTCGAGCAACTGCGTTCCAGGTTCACTCCAGATGATATTGCTAAACGAAGCACCGTGAGGCCCTATGATAAATGAGGCACGTTTATAGATCGCAATCTGTTCGATAACCGACCGTGGCTTATCCTCGATAACCACAAAATCAAACCGTTTCAACAACTGAATCAGGTCCGCTTCATTGGTAACCCGGCGACGACCCGACCGGCTGATGTACAGGCGCTGTGCCGGTAAGGCCGGGAGATTTATTTTTTCGCTGATTTGCTTCTTCAGCGTGAAAATATCAGCCGGGTTGGGGTAAAACCAATGGCCACTATTGCCCAGTATACAGCGGGCAGGGGTAACGGCGTGGGTGCGACTATCGACTACCTGATTAGCCTGTAAACCAAGTAGTTCCAGATACTCTTTTTCATAAGATGTGTTAAAGAGTGGATAGGCAACCGTAGCGATGGAAAAGTCAGTGGCTGGTATAGCTTCTTTCACCCGGGCCAGTTTAGCCGCTACCAATAAGACAAAATCATAGTAACCGCCAAACCTGGCGCCGTCTAAATACTGACTCCATGGGGCAATGAGCAGGTCTGCTGGCCGAATTGTCTGGCCTGGGCGATCGAAAAAGTCTTTATAGTACCCATCTGTGTCATAATCGGTACAGAGTACGTCATTACCTAGTTTAATGCCTCCATACGGGAGAAGGGTTATAGCGCCTGCCTGTTGGTCTACTGACCAGACAAACGAAGGGTTCGTGAACGTGTCGGTGGGTGGAAGAATGATAGTATCGGGAGACGTCAGCTTATGTACCGCAGGCAGTTTAACCTGCGTGGCGGGCAACACCAGTTGTTTATACGAGCGCAACAGCGCTATCGTTTGCTCTTTTGTCAGCAGGCGAATGCCTGTTTGGGTCAAGTGCCGATCGACCTGCCTGTTTCGAATGGATGATACAATTGATAATGACCTTCTAAGTAACTTTTTAATCATGGATGTGGCTTACAAGTGAAAAGATGATCAGTTTAACGTCTTTAACTGGTAGTTCAGGTAAGCTAAGGGAGAAATTGATTAGTCGGCAGCAACGAGTAGTAAATTTCTTCTAAAATGGCCTGCCTTAACGCCACAATTTTAGCCGATGTGTGTATTGGCGGGCGTTCAACTACACTTCTTTTCAACCTAACTGCTTATCTTTACTAACCACACGTGGTGTACAAGACCTGGGGCCTCAGGGTTTTGTATGGCCCCGGTGGTCTGATTTTTGTGGCAGAAAGGCCGCCTGGTAATCAGCTATTGCTCAATGCAAACAGAGAAAAAATGCGCGAAACTACTACCTCGTCTCATCTAACGGCCCCGGATTTCGACCCATTTGCTGGCCCGCAATTGGCCAGGGTAGTACCCACTACTCAACCTCAAATCGAAATTTGGACTGCCTGCCAGTTGGGTGGAGACGAAGCCAGCCGTGCTTATAACGAATCTATCTCACTTCGGTTAACAGGCCCTCTAAAAACGGATGCTTTTATCGAAGCCTGGGGCGGCTTGGTGCGCCGCCACGAGGCCTTACGTACTACATTTAGTGCTAATGGCCTGCAGATGTGCGTGTCTGACGAGCTGACGATCAATCTCATTATTCGTGACGTAGCTGACCAAAGCGCAGGCATACAGGTTGAAACAGTAGCCGAATGCGTTGAACAGGATGCACAATACCTATTTGATCTACAGGCTGGACCGCTTGCCAAAGCGACCCTGATAAAACTGTCGGAGACAGACTGGCATTTTACCCTGACTGCCCACCACATCATCTGTGATGGCTGGTCAACGGGTATTCTGCTACAGGATGTAGGTAAACTCTACACGGCTTACGCGCAGGGCTTTTCGCCGATGCTGCCCGCCGCGCCCCAGTTAAGCCAGTACGCTATTGATCAGCAGGCCTTTCTAAAGAGCGAGACCTACCGGCAAAGCGAAGCCTATTGGCTGGGTCAGTTCGAGGGAACGATCCCAACCCTGACCGTACCGACCGACGTGCCCCGCCCTGTGCCGCGCACGTTTGCCAGCCGCCGGGCCGATTTTGTGGTTGACGAAGCGCTCGCCAGCGCCCTGAAAAAAGTAGGTGTTCGGGCGGGCAGTAGTTTCGTAGGTACGTTGATGGCGGCGTTTGAAGTATGGCTCCATCAGCTGACTCAGCAGGATGATCTGGTGTTGGGGTTACCGGCAGCAGGTCAACTGGTGGCGGATCGATACGGGTTGGTTGGGCACTGTGTCAGTTTGCTTCCACTGCGTAGCCAGTATACGGCCAGTCAGTCGTTTACAACGTACCTGAAAAAGCGGCGCGTTGAGCTGATGGATGCCTATGAACACCAGCAGCTGACATTTGGTAGCTTACTTCGGAAATTGCCCATTACCCGTGATCCGTCGCGTATTGCCCTGGTGCCCGTTGTATTCAACCTCGATATGGGGCTCGACGAAGGCGTTGACTTTCTGGATCTACACCACCAGCTGATCAGTAACCCGCGCGCCTACGAAAACTTCGAGCTGTCGCTCAACGCCACCGGGTCAGAACAGTCGCTGGTACTGGAGTGGTCATACAATAAACACTTGTTCAAGCCCGAAACGATCGAGGGTTTCAACCAGTCGTTTGTGGAGCTGTTGCAGGCGGTTACCCGGCAGCCAGAGGTTCCGTTCGCCGAAGTAAACCGCGTTGAAACGGACCCGATCAGCGTACCTGAGCCGACAAAAGCGCCGAACGTCTGGCCGTATCCCCGCGAAAAAGCCCTGACAACGCTCATTGCCGAAACGGCCGATCAGTTTCCGGACAAGGTCGCCATTCGGTTCAAAGAGCAGGCGTTAACGTACCGTGAACTGGATAGGCAGGCCAATCAGGTAGCACATGCACTACGGGCACAGGGCGTACGGCCCGGCGACCGCGTGGGGCTGGCCGTTGATCGGTCGCTGGCCATGGTGGTGGGTATGCTGGGTATTATGAAAGCGGGGGGCACCTATGTACCTGTTGATCCGCAACACCCCGCCGACCGGCTGACATACATTCTGACAGATGCCGGTTGTACGGTATTGCTCACCTCGCAGGCGCACCAGGGGCGTTTGAGCCTGCCGAATGTGCATGAACTGCTGGTGGAAACGCTCTGGCCAACCCTGGATCAGTATCCACAGACAGCCCCTGACCAGCAACCGACTGGTCAGGATATTGCCTACATCCTTTACACGTCGGGAACGACCGGGCGACCTAAGGGTGCCCTTATCCGGCATCATAGTGTTTCCAATGCGCTGTTCAGTGTGGCGCGGGAGCCAGGATTAACGGCGGCCGATAAAACCATTGCCTTGGCCACCATCGCCTTCGATCTGGCGGTTGTAGAGATCTATACCCCATTGATCGTGGGGGCCGAACTGTTGCTGATCGACCCGGCTACGGCGCGTAATGGCGAAGTGCTGGCTCGGGTATTAAGCGACAGATCCATCACGTTTATTCAAACTACGCCGGCTACTTTCCGGCTGTTGATGGAGGCGGGCTGGCACGGGCACAACAACCTGCGAGTCATTTCGTGTGCCGAGGCGCTGCCAATGGACCTGGCCAAAACGCTGATGAGTACCTGCCGCGAACTCTGGAACTACTACGGCCCCACTGAAACAACGATCTACGCCACGGGTAAGCAAATTTTGCCGACCGATGAGCGCATTACCATTGGCCGGGCCATTGCCAATACCCGCATCTATATTGTCGACGAAACTGGTAAACAGGCGGCCGATGGGCAGCCGGGCGAAATTTGCATTGCGGGAGAGGGGGTATCGGGCGTTTACCTGAACCAGCCTGAACTAACGGCTGAGAAATTCATTGACAATCCGTTTTCGGCTACACCCGAAAAGCTTTACCGGACGGGCGACCTGGGTCGTTACCTGAACGGGGGAACCCCCGAAACCGCCGATATTCTGTACATGGGTCGTATCGATCAGCAAGTGAAAATCCGGGGTTTTCGGATCGAGCTGGGCGAAATCGAACACACACTGGTTAAGGTCGCCGGTATCAAGGAAGCCATTGTGCTGGCCCGCGAAGAGCAATCGGGCGACCGGCGGCTGGTAGCTTACGTGGTGCCTGAAAAGGAACCCGCTGGCGGTTTTGCCGTCAAAGGAGCTGCTACGGTGGCTAGCGAACCCGTTCGGACGTGGCGGAAGCAGGCGGCTGAGTCGCTCCCCGATTATATGGTGCCGAGCGAATTTGTGCTGCTTCCCCGTTTCCCGGTTACGGCCAACGGTAAGATTGATCGGAATGCCTTACCTGCCCCGTCGACTAACCGGGCGGAACTGGTAAAGGAAACACCGCCTGAACAGAGCAACCGACCTGCCACACCCGAAGAAGAGCAGTTGATAAGGCTTTGGGAAGCTGTGCTGGGGATAGATACTATCGGCCTCGACGATAATTTCTTTGAACTGGGTGGCCACTCGCTCATTGCCGTCCAGGTGATGGCACGACTGGAGAAACAGACGGGTCGCCGGTTACCGCTGGCTACGTTGTTTGAATACCCCACTGTTCGGGCGCTGGCCGAACTGATTCGCGAACAGGATAAACCTGTCTCGTGGGAGTCGCTGGTTCCGATCAAGCCTACCGGCACACGTCAACCGCTGTATATCGTTCATGGGGCGGGTTTGAATGTGCTGTTGTTCAACGCCGTAGCGCAAAATCTTCATCCCGACCAACCGGTTTATGGCCTACAGGCGCGGGGCTTGAATGGAATTGATGAGCCTTTCCGGAGCATCAGAGAAATGGCGGCGTACTATGTGGAAGAAATTGTAAAGCATAATCCGAAGGGCCCTTATTCACTGAGTGGCTTCTCCTTTGGGGGGATCGTAGCTTTCGAAATGGCCCGGCAACTGGTTGAACAGGGGCGTGAGGTCGGCCTGGTCGCGTTATTTGATGCCTATGCGTATGATGCTGGTCACAATAACCCATGGTGGCAACGGAAGAAACAGCAGATGCAGCTGTTTACCAATAAAGTAACGCACACGATGTCGTTGCTGGAAAAACATCGCTGGCAGGGTGTTTCGTACAAAATGCAGTCGATCGACCGGCGGCTGATCAAGAAATACTGGTGGTTAAAATCGAGTTTTCGCCCCGACCATGTGGTGTTACGGATGGCCATTCGGGCGTACTGGCAGTTGAAGTTCGGGCAGGCGCAACAGCAGGAGGCTATTCTGGACACAACGTTCAAAATCGAGGCGATCAATGACGTAGCGCTGGATCAATTTCAGCTGCAACCGGCCAACGTGGCGGTGCATCTGTTTCGGGCTACTATCCAGACGTTCTATATGGACGACTACGATTATTATGGCTGGCGTGATTTTGCGCTGAAAGGCGTGCATGTCCACGACGTACCTGGTGAGCATAGTTACATCTTCGCCCCGCCAAACGACAAGGAGTTTGCTGAAAAACTACAGGCTGTGCTCGATGCGCGAAAGCCGTAGACAAACTTTGTTTGACCCTACCTGTGCGTGACTCACCGCGACCGCTTTTCTGACCATCGTCGCCTTGTTGCTTACGTGCAGCGCCATCGCTGGCCGAAACTGCTGCTAGGGACGTTGCTGCTGCTTTTCGTGCTCGACCGGCTGTTTCCGCCGCCAACGCGCGTCGCCTATTCCACGCTGGTCACGGCTGCCGATGGCACTACACTCCATGCGTTCCTGAACCGGAATGACAAATGGCGGATGTACGCCACACTCGATGAGATTACGCCCCGGCTTCGGCAAGCTATCATCCAGAAAGAAGACCGCTGGTTTTACTGGCATCCCGGCCTGAATCCTGTGGCGATGGGGCGGGCGATGGGCAACAATCTGCTGTCGGGACGCCGGACCTCGGGCGCATCGACGATCACCATGCAGGTGGTTCGACTGCTCGAGCCGCGCCCACGAACGTACCTGAGCAAACTGATCGAAGTGGGGCGGGCAGTACAACTGGAAGCGCATCTGAGCAAAAGCGAGATTCTGCAACTGTACCTGAACCTGATTCCCTACGGCGGCAATGTTGAAGGCATCAAATCGGCGTCGCTGATCTTCTTTGGAAAACCGCCGCAACTGCTCAGCCTGGCCGAAATGACCACGCTGGCTATCATTCCTAACCGGCCATCGAGTTTACGGTTGGGCGACAACAACGCCGCTATTGTACAGGCGCGAAATGCCTGGCTACGCCGGTTCGCCAAGTCGGGTACGTTCGACGGAAAAGCCGTGCAGGATGCCCTGAACGAACCCCTCGACGCCCGACGTCGGCCCGCTCCCAACCAGGCTCCACACCTGAGCCTGCGCCTGCGAACGGAACAACCCGACGCGCCCATCATCGTCAGCACGATACAGCCTGGCGTACAGGCGGCAACCGAACGGCTGGTGCGCCAATACGTTGACCGGGTGCGGGCACAGAACATTCACAATGCAGCCGTGCTGGTGATTAACAACCAAACCGGGGCGGTTGAAGCCTACGTCGGTTCGGCTGATTTTGCCAATACGTTCGATGGTGGGCAGGTCGACGGGGTGCAGGCGGTCCGGTCGCCGGGCAGTGCATTGAAACCATTGCTCTATGCCCTGGCATTTGATCGGGGACTGATTACGCCCAAAGCCAGACTGAACGACGTACCCACGAATTTTGGCGGTTATGAACCCGACAACTATGACCGGCATTTCAACGGCCCTGTCACGGCTGAGTTCGCGCTGGCCAATTCGCTGAACATCCCCGCCGTAAAACTCCTGCGCGATGTGTCGACCCCCGGTTTTGTCGGTACGCTGCGCCAGGCCGGATTCCGAACGGTACAGAAAAAGGCCGATGACCTTGGTCTGTCTATGATTCTGGGCGGTTGTGGCGTCACGCTGGAAGAGCTGACACAAGCCTATACTGCCTTTGCCAACGGCGGTGCAATTCGACCCGTAAGATTTGTTTCTGTAGACCCGTCTGCCGAACGCAGCGTTTCTCCCTCTCGTCTTTCGTCCCTCATTTTTTCTCCCGAAGCCGCCTTTCTGGTAACCAACACGCTGACCCAGATCACCCGACCCGACCTGCCCAATAATTTCGACAACAGCTACCGGCTACCACGCATTGCCTGGAAAACGGGTACATCGTATGGGCGGCGCGATGCCTGGAGCATTGGCTACAATCGGCATTATACGGTAGGTGTGTGGGTCGGTAATTTCTCGGGCGTTGGCGTGCCGGACCTGAGCGGCGCCAATACAGCCACGCCGCTACTGTTTCAGGTGTTCAATGCCATCGATTACAACACGCCGACGGGCTGGTTCAGGCCACCAGTGGGCGGGAAGCTGGCCTCGCGACAGGTTTGCCCCGAAAGCGGAGAGGTCCCCGAACGTACCTGCGAAGGCCGATCGGTCGATTATTACATCATGGGCGTATCGCGGGCCAGCCGGTGTCAGCATCAAACCGTGGTCTGGACAAACCCCGCCCAAACGTTGTCGTACTGTGCGCATTGCCGACCCACAGCTACCGATAGCCTATCGCGCCCGGTGGCCCGGCTCTATCCGAACCTGGCCCCGGAGGTGGTGGCCTGGTATGCGGCCAGTCATCGGCCCTACGCGGCTATTCCGCCCCATAACCCGGCTTGCGAGCGTGTGTTTGGCACCGGTGTGGCTCCCTTGATCACCAGCCTGAATCAGCACAGCGAGTACTTCATCAACCCCAAAGAACCGGCCGATCTGGCGCTGACTTGTCAGGCAGCAAATGATGTGCAGCGGGTATACTGGTACCTGAACGATAAACTGTATCGTGCGGCTAAACCGACCGAAACGATCTTTTTCACCCCCACACCCGGCGCACTGACGGTGGCCTGCGCCGATGATAAAGGCCGCGTGAGTCGGGTGCGGGTACTCGTAAAGCGGGAGTAAGCTTGATAAGTAGTGTATTGCTTCGCTAGGTAGGCCCTGAGCCTGTCGGGGATCGCGGCGGCAAACCGGCCTGGTCGAAGGGCCCGCACGCGAAGCAATACACTAAATTCACGTCCATCCAAAAACTCGCCCGCTCGACTGTAACCATAGCGGCCAAAAAGGCGTTAGTGACTAAGTGCTGTTGATGGCCGCACAGTAACGGTCTGTTGCTCATCAGCGCAACTTACTCCTGTATGTTCTCTATGCTCCGTAATTTGTCAAGCGTTTTAGTCGTTGCGCTTTTTTTACTGATCGATGTGTATGTCTATCAGGCGTTTAAGTTCTTTACCCGACATTCTCCCGAGGCTACGCAGCGCACGGTTGCCTGGTGTTACTGGGGGTTCACCCTCCTCTCGCTGGGTACGTATATCGCCCTGCAACTGATTCCCGCCGACTCGATTGGCCGTGTAACCCGCACCATGCTGACGATTGCGGTCTTTATCGCTTACTTCTCGAAGTTTATTACGGTCATTTTCCTGTTCATCGACGACATCGTGCGTTTCTTCCAGTGGATCTGGTCGCTGGTTGCCGGCAAATCGTCTGCTTCAGTCAACAACGTACCCGGCACCGAGGTACCCCCTGCTGACACTACCATTACGCGCCATGATTTCCTGGTGAAAACGGCCGTGGTGGCCGGGGCCATTCCATTGGTGGCGTTTTCGTACGGTATCATTTCGGGAGCCCATGACTACCGGATTCGCCGCGTAACGCTCCCGCTGAAAAACCTGCCCCGCAGTTTCGACGGCATGACCATCGCCCAACTGTCGGATATTCATTCGGGCAGCTTTTTTAACAAAACGGCGGTGAAAGGCGGCGTAGATATGCTCCTTCGTGAGAAACCCGATCTGGTGTTCTTCACCGGCGACCTCGTGAACAGCCGCGCCGATGAGGTGAATGATTACATCGACATTTTCAATAAGGTGAAAGCACCACTAGGTGTTTTCTCGACGCTTGGTAACCACGATTACGGCGCGTATGTCAAATGGCCTAGTGCCGAAGCGCAGCGCCAGAACGTGCTCGACGTGGTGAAAGCGCATAAACTGATGGGCTGGAATCCGCTGATGGACGAAAACCACATTCTGACGCAGGGCGGCGATAAACTGGCCATCATTGGCGTACAAAATCTAGGCTTTGGGCCGGCGGCGCTGAAAGCCGGTAACCTGGCCAAGGCATACAGGGGGGCGGAAGAGTATCCGGTCAAGCTGCTGCTGTCGCACGATCCTACGCACTGGGATGCCGAGGTGCGGCCAAACTACCCGGACATCGACGTGACCTTTAGTGGCCACACGCACGGGGCGCAGTTTGGCGTTGAGTTTGGCGAGTACAAATGGAGTCCGGTGAAGTATTTCTACCGGCAATGGGCTGGTTTATATCGGGAGGCAACAACCACCGGAAATCCGCAAACGCTGTACGTGAACCGAGGCTATGGCTACATCGGTTACCCTGGCCGAGTGGGTATTTTGCCCGAAATCACGATGTTTACCCTGAAGCAGGCGTGAGGTAGAAAAACCACCCTGCCGCTTTTCTGGTTTAGTTAAATGTACCAACACATAATTGATGTATTCATGAAGCTTTCCTTTATTTCCATCATTTCGTTTGTGCTGACGCTCTGGTCGTCGTACCACAAGCCCGAAACAACGGCTACTATTCCCCTGTGCGGGGTTGCCGGCATGCAACAACTCGCTGGTGATCCAGCTTTCCAGGCCCTTCATGCCAGCCCGATTCCGTTTCATTACGAGTCGAAGGCGGGTGAAATGATGACCTTCAGCACGCCCGACGGCAAAACAGCGAACGGTTTCCTGCTCAAATCGAAGAAACCATCAGACAAGTGGCTACTGGTGTATCAGGAGTGGTGGGGGTTGAACGACAACATCAAGATGCAGGCCGAAACGTTCTACAACGACCTGAAAAACGTGAACGTACTGGCCGTTGACATGTACGACGGTAAAGTGGCTACCGTTCCTGCCGAAGCAGGTAAGCTGATGCAGGGCGCTGATAAAGCCCGTCTGGCGTCGATCATGAAAGGGGCCATTGCCTATGCTGGTCCGAAAGCCGAGATCGCCAGTGTGGGCTGGTGTTTTGGGGGCAGCCTGTCGCTGCAATCGGCCATGCTGGAAGGTAAACAGGCAAAAGGCTGCGTCATGTATTACGGTTTCCCCGAGCAGGATACGGAGAAACTGAAAACGCTGGATACCGACGTGCTGGGAATCTTTGGTAATAAAGACCAAAACATCAATCCGCAGGTAGTCAACACGTTTGAAGAAAACATGAAGAAAGCTGGTGAAAAAATCGAAGTGGTCCGCTACGACGCTGGCCACGGGTTTGCGAACCCAAGCAACCCCGTTTTCGATAAGACGGCCTCTGCCGACGCCTACAAACGCGCGTTGAGCTACCTGAAAGACCGGCTGAAAGCGTAAAAGATCAGTTTACAGTTTGCTGTTTACAGTTTTCAGTTGTGCTGCTAATTCAGCCATGCGAACCTAGGCAGCGCAACTGAAAACTGTAAACAGCAAACTGTAGACTGATTTCATGCAATTAAAAATCTCCGCCGATAACCCGCTTGAGTGGGTCGCTTTACGGGCCAATCTGGTGCCCGTGCCGTTGCTGCACGCCCAGATAATGCCTGTCATTAGTAAAGCGGTGCTCGAAGCGGCTGATAAGGGCGTTTTCGACGCGGTGGCCGATGGAAACGATACTACCGACGATATTGCCCTGGCCTGCGGGCTAAACCCGAAAGCTACCGGCGAACTGATGGGCCTGCTCACCGCGCTGGGCTACTTCACCTATCTGTCAGGTACGTTCACGCTAACGAAGATGGCCCGCAAGTGGACCCTCAAACACGAGCCTGAGTCGGTATACGGTATGCTGGTGTTCAACAATCGGGTTATGTGGCCCTGGCTCGATAAGCTGGGTACGTACCTGCAAACCGGCGAAGGCATTCATTACCACGACCACCTCGACGCCCAGCAATGGAACTACTACCAGCAGGCTATGGTGGCTGCCTCCGGTAGCGAAGCGAAGGAATTTGGCCGCCGTACTCCCGTACCAAAAGCCGTTAAAGCCGGCGAACCGGCCCGTATGCTCGACATTGGCGGGTCGCATGGTCAGCATTCCGTGGCCCTCTGCAAGCGTTATGCTGGTCTGTCGTCAACGATCATTGATTTACCCGCTGCCATTGAGCAGGCTGCGCCATTGCTGGCCCGCCTCGGCATGGGCGACCGGGTGAAACATCAACCCGGCAACGCCCTTACCGACGATTTTGGCGAAGCACAATACGACATTGTTCTGATGTCGAGCCTGGCGCACCATTTCACGCCCGACCAGAACCGTGATGTGGCCAAACGGGTAGTCCGCGCCCTGAAACCGGGTGGCATCTACATTGTCAACGAGTTTATCCGCCCCGAAACGGGGGCCGCGCCCGAGCTTGTCGGTAGCTCAACCGATCTGTTTTATGGCCTCACCAGCACCGCCGGTAATTATTCCATTGCCGAAATCCAGGGCTGGCAACAACAAGCGGGCCTCCATAAAGGCCGCGTTATTACGTATCGCACCCTGCCCGGTCGTGCCATGGTGGTTGGCATCAGATAACCCGGCCCAAATCGTAGGGGCAACCCTCGCGGTTGCCCGCTCTCGGGCGCCATAACGACCGCCCATGATACGACAGTCCTTCCCAAAGGAACGTTGCAGTTTGGGCCGTTTTTGTGCTCGCTCTACGGGCGGTCGCTGTTGCGCCCGAAAGTGGGCAACCGCGAGGGTTGCCCCTACTGCTCTCCCGCATCCACGGCTTTGATGAACTTCACCAAGCCGGGGAAATAGTGCGGCTGATCGTCCCACATGCTGCAGTGGCTGCCGTCGGGACAAATCAGGCTGGTGCCTTTGGGTAGCTGCGTGGCCATCCAGGCCATGTGCTTCGGGTCCATCGTGTCGTGGTTGCCGCCGATGGTGAGCGTGGGTACGTTGATGTTCTTCAGATCGGCGCGGCGATCCCATTTGGCAAGGCGGCCGGCAATGCCAAATTCGGAAGGCCCCTGCATCAAGGTATATACCGTGTTATTTATACCTGAAAGCGCTCTGTCGAATGCGTTCGGAAAGGGCTTTAAACGGCAAAAGTGTTCAGCGTAGAAGTTGGGTAGCAGTAATTCCATGTAGCGCGGATTCCCGAAGTCTTTCCTGGCTTCGATCGCTTTAATTTCGGCCAGCACCTTTGGGTCCATTTGCTTGGCCAGCACCTCGTCAGCATATTTTCCGTATTCAGGGCAACTGCTCATCATGTTGCTGATGATAAGTCCTTTCAGGTTTTGCTGGTATTTCAACGCGTATTCCGTGGCCAGAATACCGCCCCAGCTATGGCCCAGCAGGTAAAAATTGTCTTTGGTCAACCCCAGCGCCTGACGTACCTGCTCCACTTCTTCCACAAAACGCGGCGTAGTCCAGAGCGTGCTGTCGGTGGGGTGATCGCTGTTGAGTGAGCCCAGTTGATCGTAATAATAGAATTCAATGTCTTCGGCGGGAAAGTAGCTCTCGAACGGTTCAAACAGTACATGGTTGCCGCCGGGGCCACCGTGCAACAGCAGCACCTTCATGCGCGGATTGTTGCCCACGCGCTTCGTCCAGACAGTAAACGTACCTGACGGCGTTTTTACCGGAATCATGCGGACACCACCCGTGCGAACACCCGTTTCCGGCGACTGATTATACGTAACGGCCTCGCTACCTGAAGGGGCTTTGTTACAGGCGATTGCCACAACCAGCAGCAACGCAAAAAGGGCAAGGCGGGTAAAGAAAAGGTGTATCATGGTCTTGAAGGCGTTTAGGAATAGGCTGGCTAAGTTAGGCAAATGGGAATCGCCTGCTGTATCAAATAGTCATTGGCTCTATGGTTATTTTCCAGATGCAATCTCCGCAAACCAGGTGGTGACCAGGGGTGCTTACCCGCCACAACGTACCTGAATCGGGATCAGGCATCGTCGCGGTGCATGATCCGGTTGCGGATCCGGCTGAGGCTTACGGGCGTGATGCCGAGGTAATTGGCAATATAATGCTGCGGAATACGGTCCAGAATTTTCTTTTTGTTGCTGGTCAATAAATCAAGATACCGTTCTTCCGGGCTCTGCGTGAGCAGCCCAACCATCCGATCTTCCAAACCAATGGCGATGTATTCAGCAATGAGCCGCCCGAACTTTTGCCAGGTGATACTTTGCTCGAAGAGCGTCACTAAGGCCGTGTACGGAAAAACAACGTACCTGGCCGGGGTGAGGGCTTCGATGGTCATACGCGAAGGGAGTTTGGTAAGGCAACTCATGTAGGCGCTCATAAAATGGTTTTCGAAATAAAAATAGGTCGTTTTTTCCTCGCCATCAGTAGTATAAAACTGCCTGAATGACCCTTCTAGCACCAACGCTACCGCATTGGCCAGCTTTCCCTCCTCAGCAAAAAGCTGCTGTTTCTGGATCGTTTCAACCCGCAGGTGAGGCGTTAACATCGTCCATTCTTCCTCGCTAAGTGGCGTGAACCGTTCAATCTGCTGACGTAAGAGTAGGGAAGCTTCGGTAGTCATCGCTGGTGCGTTGTGTATAATTGTGGCCTAATTTATTTCTGAATTGCCCAGAATAGGTCAAAATAGTATATTATGTTGCAATGATATAAAAGAGAGATTCTGTAGTGAATTGTGTTTAGAAGGCAGGCAACCTGCTGCCAACTTATTATTTACGTTTTTATGTCTCAAACTACTCTGACGCTCGGCGACAAAACATATTTCCCGTTCGTTTCTGCTCCGATTGCCTACGAAGGTCGCGAATCCGATAATCCGCTGGCATTTAAATTCTACGATGCCAACCGCACCATCCTGGGTACGCCCATGAAAGACCTGTTCCGGTTTGCGGTGGCCTACTGGCACACCTTCTGCGGCACCGGTGCTGATCCTTTCGGGCCGGGCGTGAAGCATTTTCCGTGGGATGCCAGCGCCGGCAATGACCCGCTGGGCGCGGCTTTCAATAAAGCCGATGCGGCGTTTGAATTTATCACCAAAATCGGCATGGAATACTATTGTTTCCATGACGTCGACGTATCGCCGGAAGGTAATTCAAACCACGAGTTTGAGGCCAACTTCCGCAAGGTGGTCGACTACCTGAAGCAGAAGCAGGATGCCAGCGGCGTGAAATTACTGTGGGGAACGGCCAATCTGTTCTCGCACGAGCGCTACATGAACGGCGCCAGCACCAACCCTGATTTCCATGTGCTGACACACGGCGCCTGGCAGGTGAAAAACGCCATTGACGCCACGATCGAGCTGGGCGGGCGGGGCTACACCTTCTGGGGTGGTCGTGAAGGCTACATGTCGCTGCTGAACACAAACATGAAGCGCGAGCAGGAGCACCTGGGCCGTTTCCTGCAAGTTAGCCGTGATTATGCCCGTAAGCAGGGGTTCACCGGTGCGTTCTACATTGAGCCAAAGCCGATGGAACCAACCAAACACCAGTACGATTTTGATGCCGCTACGGTTGTTGGCTTCCTGAACCGCTTCGGCTTGCAGGATGATTTCGAGTTGAACATCGAAACCAACCACGCTACGCTGGCCAGCCACACCTTTGCCCACGAACTACAGGTGGCTGCCGACAATAACATGCTCGGCAGCATCGACGCGAACCGGGGCGACTACCAGAACGGCTGGGATACCGACCAGTTCCCCGTCGATGTGTATGAGCTGACCGAGGCCATGCTGGTGATTCTGGAAGCGGGCGGTATCAAATCAGGTGGCGTGAACTTCGACGCTAAAACGCGCCGGAACTCAACCGACCTGGAAGATATCTTCATCGCTCACATCGGCGGTATGGACACGTTTGCCCGTGCGGCCATTGCGGCAGAAGCCATTCTTGGCAAATCGAAATACAAGCAACTTCGTACCGAGCGGTACGCCAGTTACGATAGCGGTGCCGGTGCCGATTTCGAAGCGGGTAAACTGACCCTCGAAGACCTGCGTGCGTACGCGATGACCAACGGTGAACCGAAGCAGGTTAGCGGCAAGCAGGAGTTGTACGAAATGATTGTCAATCAGTATATTTAGTAAAGTTTCAGGTTTCGTGTCTCAAGTTTCAAGTGGCGCTGCCTTTTATCGGGGCAGTTGCCTGAGCAGCGCTACTTGAAACTTGAGACACGAAACCTGAAACTTCATAATGAAAACGCTTCTGCTTCTCCTTTTTCTCCCGTTGGCCAGCTTTGCGCAGACGATGGAAACCACGCCACAGGAAGATGTGGCGATCATGCAGGCCGTCGATGATTTATTCGAAGGCATGAAAAAGGCCGATTCTGTTGCCGTGAAGGCTGCCTTTGCCTCGGGGGCTACCCTGCAGACGGTTACCAATACGGCTGGCTTTGTGAGCGTGAAGACTGAATCAATTGATGGATTTGCTTCGTCGGTGGGTAAGGCCAAACCGGGCGATCTGAACGAAATCATCCAGCCTTATCAGATCCAGATCGATGGCGATCTGGCCACGGCCTTTATTCCCTACAGCTTCAGCTACAAAGGCAAAACGGTTCACTGCGGGGCCAACGCCTTCACCCTCGTCCGTTTCAACGGCGTCTGGAAAATCCACGCGATCATTGATACGCGACGGAAGTGTCTGTAGAAGTCAGGCCCGATCCTGCATACAAACCGGATACACTTAAAACACTACATTATCGATCAACCGTACCTTACCCAGTTGGGCGGCGATGCAGAGGGCGGTTTGGCCGGGCGGCTGCAATTCGGCTACGGGTTGAAGGGTATCGGTATGGACAACCTCGATATAGTCCAGCGTGAAGGCGGGCCGGTGCGCCAGGTAATCACGTACGGCAGCCTGAGCCTGCTCGGGTGAGTACTCATCCAGAAGCCTGTTTTTCGCCAGCGTTAAGGCCTCGAATAGCCCGGGTGCCTGGGTACGTTCCTCAGATGACAAGAGGCGATTGCGCGACGACATGGCTAATCCATCTGCTTCCCGAACGGTATCACAACGGACCAGTTCGAGCGGAAAAGTCAAGTCACGTACCAGCCGCCGGACAACGGCAACCTGCTGCAGGTCTTTCTGGCCGAAATAGGCTTTATCGGGCTGAACCATGTGGAACAACTTACTGACAACCAGGCCAACACCATTGAAATGGCCAGGCCTGGAGGCGCCTTCCATAACGGTTTCCAATTCCCCAAAGTTGAACCGTAGCGTGGCTGGTTCGGGATACATTTCGGTTACCGACGGCGAAAAGATCACGTCTGTTCCAACCCTTTCGAGCAACGCCGAGTCTTCAGCAAGCGTACGGGGGTAGCGGGCCAGATCATCGGGATTGTTAAACTGAGTGGGATTGACAAACAGGCTGCAAACCACAACGTCGCACTCCGATTTAGCCTGTTCAACCAGAGTCAGGTGGCCCTTGTGCAATGCACCCATTGTTGGGACGAAACCAATAGTCTGTCCCCTTTGGCGAACAGCAGTTAAATGATGCCGAAGGGCGTCGACGGTGTTGAAATGATGCATATAGAACAGAAAATAAGTAGGAATTGCGGGGTAGGTAAATTGTAATTTTTTGCGACGAATTGTATTGAAATACGGGGTTTTTTTGCTTAATTTTGCAGGTTTTTAAGGTGAAGCCGTCCAAAATAATTCCCTCTTGCATTTATGAGCAAACTTCGCATTTTGTACGTAGCCAGTGAAATTACGCCCTTCCTCAAAACCTCTGACGTGGCCGATTTCGTGCGAAAGTTACCGCAGGATATGCAGGAACGCGGCATGGAGATCCGAATTCTGGTTCCTCGGTTTGGGCTCATCAATGAACGTAAAAACCGGCTTCATGAAGTGGTCCGGCTATCGGGGATCAATATCTCGGTGGGTGATGAAGAGAAGCCGTTGATTATTAAAGTTGCCTCGATTCCGACCGCGAAATTGCAGGTCTATTTTATCGATAACGAAGACTATTTCCATCGGAAGTATGTCTTCCACGATAAAGAAGACAAGTTCTACGACGACAACGATGAGCGGGCTATCTTCTTCTGCAAGGGCGTACTGGAAACGGTGAAAAAATTAGGCTGGTCGCCCGATATCGTTCACTGTAATGACTGGATGACGGCGCTGATTCCGTTGTATCTGAAGACGACGTACAAGAACGACCCCATGTTCAAAGACACCAAGTCGGTCTTTACCGTGTACAATAACTCGTTTGAACATCGTTTCAATGCCAGCGACCTGGTTGAAAAGGCCAAGATGATGGACATTGATGATGCGATGCTCAGCCACCTCGAAACCGGTGATTTCACCGGGTTTATAAAAATCGGTTGTGCCTACGCCGACGCCGTTGTCAACGCAGGAAAAACCGAACACGATAGTCTGAATACTATTCTGAATGAAATTGCCGAACACAAACTTGACCTCGACGAGGCAGAAACAAACGTTAGCGAGCGTTATTTCAACATCTATACGCAACTGGCCAGCTAAACTGGTCTTCGTTGCCGCTGTATTGCTAACGGCAATTGCCTGCGAAGCACCCAAGGAGATCGGCCTGGCACCGTCTACCCCCGTAGATGTGCTTTATACTGATACAATGACCATTACCCGTACCACAATCCAGCTGGATTCGGTACGGAGCAATGACCAAAGTTCGGCACTGATAGGCCGGTACGCTGATCCGATTTTCGGGCAAATAGAAAGTAAGGCGTTCATTCAGCTACGACCATCCGGTAGTTTGGTCGTTACCGATTCAGGTACGTCCAACGTAACATCAGCCGACCGGATCATCGTTGACTCGACCAAACTGCGCTTTCCGATAAACAGCATCTGGTATGGCGACACAACCGCGACGCACGAGGTCATTTTGTCTGAACTGACTGATAGCCTTCGGAGTATCAATTATGATATCTCAAGCCCTGGTCCTGCGGTAAGTAAAGTCATTGCCCGTCGCACGTTTAAGCCAAGGCCATCGGTGGTAGATACGGCGGGGTACCTTTATCCGACTGCCATCGCCAACACGATTGGTAGCACGATTCTATCGATGGCGAATACCAATGCGCTGCTTTTTTCGACAACAACGGGAGCCTGGGTTGACCCGGTTGCCTTTCGGCAGAAAATTCCTCACGATTATGTGCTCACCTCCAACAGTGTGCCGCAGGCATCGATCCTGGGCATGACCCCATCGGAAGGAGCCGTGATCACCTATTTCCACGTAAAAGGCGAGACGTTTGCACGGGCCTATACGCTGCCCTTTATTGGCAAACGGTTCAACCAGATTACGGCCAATAGAGGGGGAACTGCCCTGGCTAGTCTACGCCCTGGTCAGAGCTTGCCAACAACCGTAACGGGACGTAGCTACGTGCAGCCTGCCACCGGCGTAACCACGAAGCTGCAGTTTCCAAGCCTGCTGGGTCTGCTGAGTTCGGGGCGAATCGCCATCAACCGGGCCGATCTGATCGTCACGCCCAACGTGGCTGAAGATGGAAAGCGGCCGCTGCCGCCCTACCTGGTCTTGTCGGAAGTGAATGCGCAGAATAGGCTGGCTCGATCGGTAACCACTACCGGGATAGAATCCATTCTGTTCACCGTACAGACATACGGCCCGTCGGACCGTTTGCCGGCCAGCTTCAGTGGTACGCAAACGGCTATTCTCGATCCACGCACGAATAGTTACACCTTCCAACTGGCTGGCTATCTGCAATCGGTGGCCTCAAAGGTGAGCCCGAACAACGGACTAGCTATACTGACGCCCAGTAGCCAGTTGTTTGTTCAGAACGCTCAAACCGGTGGCCTGACAGACCAAACGCAGGCGGTGCTCAGTAACCGGGTCTGGCGAATGGTGCTCGATGGGAAGGCCAGTGTGAAACTGGTTCTGTTTTACACAAAATCTAACTAACTTTCCTGAACCCCGCCTTATCTGGCGGGGTTCACTGCTTTTACCTGTGGCCTCCCGGCCTATCAGGTACGTTGAGCCTACCTATTTACCCACCAATTAATAACTGCTTACTGTTAACTCGTCACAATTATGTGTGGTATTGTCGCCTACGTGGGGCACCGGGAAGCCTGCCCCCTCGTCATCAAAGGACTCAAACGGCTCGAATATCGGGGCTACGATAGCGCGGGCGTGGCGCTGCTGAATGGTGATGGACTGAAGGTTTACAAGAAGAAGGGGAAAGTTACAGCCCTGGAACAGGAACTCGAGGGGAAGGCATTGTCGTCGACCATTGGCATGGGTCACACCCGTTGGGCTACCCACGGCGAGCCCAACGACGTAAACGCACACCCACACTACTCCTTCCACAAGAAACTGGCGATTATCCATAACGGGATTATCGAAAACTACGCCACCATCAAAGAAACACTGCTGCGGAAAGGGCATACCTTCACCAGTCAGACCGATACGGAGGTGCTGGGTCAGTTTATTGAAGACATTTGGGAAAACGCCGGTGGGACGCTGGAAGAAGCCGTACGGTCTGCCTTGCAAGAGGTTGTTGGTGCCTATGCCATCGTGGTCATGAATGCCGCCGACCCCACGCAACTGGTGGCGGCCCGTAAAGGAAGCCCGCTGGTAATTGGCGTTGGCGACGGCGAATATTTCTTCGCTTCCGATGCCTCACCGATCATCGAATACACAAAGGATGTCGTTTACCTGAACGAATACGAGATTGCGACGGTAAAAGACGGCAAACTGACGATCGTTACCCTCGATAACACCAAGACGACGCCTTACGTGCAGAAGATTGAAATGGAGCTTGAAGCCATTGAAAAAGGCGGCTTCGACCATTTCATGCTGAAAGAGATCTTCGAGCAGCCACGCTCTATCGCCGATTCGATGCGCGGCCGCGTTAACGCCGACGAAGGAATGCTACAACTCGGTGGCCTCCGCGACTACATGGACAAACTCGCCAAGTCGAAGCGGATCATCATCGTTGGCTGCGGCACGTCGTGGCATGCCGGGCTGGTGGCCGAATACATTTTTGAAGAGCTGGCCCGGATTCCCGTCGAGGTCGAGTACGCCTCGGAATTCCGGTACCGTAACCCGATCATTAAAGAAGGTGATATTGTGATCGCCATCTCGCAGTCGGGTGAAACGGCCGATACACTGGCTGCCATCGAACTGGCCAAATCGAAAGGGGCTACCATTTTTGGCGTTTGTAACGTGGTGGGTTCATCGATTGCCCGCGCTACCCATGCGGGGGCCTACACCCATGCCGGCCCAGAGATTGGGGTAGCCAGTACAAAGGCGTTTACCGCGCAGGTAACCGTGCTGACACTGATGGCAATAGCGGCTGCCAAACGAAAAGGCACCATTTCGGATACGCTGTTCCGGCAGTTGCTGGCCGAACTGGAAGCCGTTCCGGCCAAAGTGGAGCGGGTACTGCAAAGCGCCGAGAAGATCAAGGAGATAGCGTACATCTTCACCTACGCCCGTAACTTCATTTATCTGGGTCGCGGTCTGAATTTTCCGGTTGCGCTGGAAGGGGCGCTGAAGCTGAAAGAAATCAGCTACATCCACGCCGAAGGCTACCCGGCCGCTGAAATGAAGCACGGTCCAATTGCATTGATCGACGAAGACATGCCGATGGTGGTCGTTGCCACACAAGACAGTTCGTACGAAAAAGTGGTATCAAATATTCAGGAGGTAAAAGCCCGGAAAGGCCGCGTAATTGCTGTAACAACAGAAGGCGATACGCACTTGCCCACGATGGTCGATTTTGTGATCGAAATTCCGAAAGTGCATGATATACTGATGCCGCTGATTTCGGTTATTCCTATGCAACTACTGGCCTACGATATCGCCGTGATGCGCGGCCGCAACGTAGACCAACCCCGTAACCTGGCCAAGTCGGTAACGGTGGAGTAAGTAGTCAAAAAGTAGCCAGGAAAGCGCGGCGGGGCAACCTGTCGCGCTTTTGTCTGTTAAAGAAGTTGGGCGGCGTAGTAAACCGCCCGACCGTGAAGCGGGTTAGGTACTCGAACTGGACGTGACGATGTATGCAATTTTGGGGGAATGAGCAGGCGGAATTTTTTGAAACAATCCTGTTTCAGCACCTGGGTGAGCCAGTGGAAGTGCTCGATACACAGTTTCTGAATGGAGGCGACATCAACACGGCGGCGCGGGTATTTACCTCGCTGGGTACGTTCTTCGTGAAGTGGAATCAGGCTGATCTGAGTGGAACCGGCCGCCAGCGGATCAATGAACAAATGCCCGATGGCGACGAACTCTTTGCCGTGGAGGCCGCCGGATTAGCGATTCTGCGCCACGCAAACGTCATTCGGGTGCCCGCCGAAGTTGGTTACGGCCGACAAGGCGACCAGGCGTACCTTATTCTGGACTACCTGGAATCGGCTACGGGTGGGTTGCCGGGTGCCCCACCCGCTTTCTGGACAAAGCTTGGGCGGCAGCTAGCGGAATTACACGCCCACACACAGCCGCAGTTCGGGCTTGATCACGACAATTTCATAGGTACGTTGTCGCAACGTAATACACTGACCGCCAGCGGGTATGACTTCTTTTTCGATTGCCGTTTATTGCCGCAGGCAGGCCAGGCGTTATACAACGGTCTGCTGACCAAAGCGCATTATGATGCGCTCTTCCGGCTTCGCGAGCGTCTCCCCGACTTGCTGCCCGCCGACCGCCCCGCGCTGCTTCACGGTGACCTCTGGACCGGCAATGTGCTCATTACCGAAGCCGGTGAACCGGCCGTGGTAGACCCGGCTGTGTATTATGGCCTGCGCGAGGCGGAGCTGGCGTTTACTCATCTCTTCGGGGGCTTCGATACCCGCTTTTACGACGCCTACACCGAGCTGTTTCCGCTCGAACCTGGCTTCGCTGAGCGCATACCGATCTACAACCTATATCCGTTGTTAGTGCATGTAAACCTGTTCGGGTCGGGGTATGTATCGGGCGTTGACCGGGTACTAAGCCGTTTTTAGGGAGGAGTTTACAGGTTGCTGTTTACCGCCTTCCGTTGCGTTGCGGAGGGCCTATATTGGTGAATTAGCAGCGCAACAGAAGACGGTAAACAGCAAACAGTAAACAGGGAATTTTCGGGGTAAATGGTGTAATTTTGGTTGTACCACTTCGATCAGCACTATGTACGAAAAAAATATAGGCACTAAACAGAAAGCGTTGCGTCTAAACCTTGATCGTCGGATATACGGCTCTTTTGCCGAAATCGGCGCGGGGCAGGAAACGGCAGCGATCTTTTTTAAGGCGGGTGGTGCATCAGGGACCGTAGCCAAGACGATGTCTGCCTATGACATGACCTTCAGCGACGCGATTTATGGTACCGAAGTGAGTGGCAGGTACGTTGTTGAATCGCGGCTGATGAAAATGCTCAACAAAGAGTATAGCCTTCTTGAAAAACGGCTGTCGGAGAAACGAGGTGCCGACACGACCTTCTTTGCATTTGCCAATACCGTCGTTGCCCTGAACTATCAGAAGACGAACGAGGGCCACGGCTGGCTGGGCTGTCGTTTCCAGAGTGATCCGCTGGCGCCGCCCAATGATGTGGTTATTCACGTTCGACTGCTCGATAATGAAAACCTGCTGCAACAGCAGACCCTGGGCATTATCGGCGTGAATTTGATCTACGCCTGTTTCTACTACGCCAAAGCCCCCGAGACGCTGGTGCTGTCGCTGATGGACGATCTCTCGCCCGAGCGCATCCAGATTGACACTATCCGGTGTAGCGGACCTGATTTTGCACAGGTTGATAACCGGCTGATGAGCCTGTATCTGGTGAAGAACGGCTTCACCGATGCGGCCCTGTTTGGCCCCGACGGGCAGGTACTTCAGCCAAAAGAAGCGCTCTACAAGAAAAATGTGGTGGTGATGCGCGGGCGGCTCCGGCCGGTAACCAACGTGCAGCTCGATATGATCGATAACGGGCTGAAGCAGTTTCTGGAGGAGCCTGATGTTGATGCCAGCCGGGTTATGATGCTGTCGGAGCTGACGTTGCACAACCTGAAAGCCAATGAACAGGGTATCGACGAGAAAGACTTTCTGGATCGGGTCGATATTCTGTGTGGACTGGGCCAGACGGTGATGATCTCGAATTACCACGAGTATTACCGGCTCGTGGCTTACCTGTCGCGCCTGACCCGGCTGAAAATAGGGTTGATCATGGGCATTCCGAACCTGGAATACATCTTCGAGGAAGACCATTATAACTTCCTGCCGGGTGGTATTCTGGAATCGTTTGCCACCCTCTTCAGCCGGAAGGTGAAGCTGTTTGTATATCCCACCTTCCGGAACGGTCAGATTTATACCTGCGCCCAGTTTCAGTTGCCCCCGCATCTGGAGCCGTTGTTTCAATACCTTAAAAGCAACGACAAAATCGAGGATATCACCGACTATAACGAGCAGAACCTGCATATCTCGACCGATCATGTGCTTGAAATGATTCAGGCGGGTGAAGATGGCTGGGAAGTAATGGTACCGGCCAAAGTCGTTGATCAGATCAAGGCCAACTGCCTGTTCGGCTATCCATGTGAGGTAGAATATACCCCGATCAGTGTGCAGATCCAGCAGGCGGTTGAGCAGGGCGAGCTACGCCCTGAACCGGTTAACGGGCAACCGAACCCGCTTCCTTCGCCCGTTGCGACAATTGTTGCAGCACAATAAGGAGAATGCCCAACACGATTGGGAAGAAACCAGTGATGCCCAATGAGTCGATGAGGCCAATTGGCCGGAGCAGCAGGTTGAAGGCCAGATACCCCGACGTTAGCACGCTCAGAAAGTGAACGAGCTTGGCGGCAAACGAGGCGCCACCCTGCATCAAGGCAAGATACATAGCCTGTACTGCCTGCAGAAACGCGTAGAAAACGGCCCAAAAGCCCAGCATGTCAATGAATGATTTGAGGCCACTGCCGGCAACAAACAGGAAGACGACGCCAAAAGCCAGATCGTTCAGGCCATGCAGGAGACTCCATAAACTGTTGGAGTCGGCCTGGCGGTTGGTGAAGCCGTAGCCAAAGCCCGCCAGGCCCGCCAGTAACGTAATGATTCCGATTATCCGCCCCGAAGCGGGCGTGAACGTATTGGCGTAGAGAAATAAAGCGCCGCCCATAAGGATGTAGCAAACACCACGGGTAGAGAGCATCCACCCATTTCGGAGTTGTTGAGGGTTATTCATCGTAGTAGGTTGTTTACAAGTCAAGAACCTACGGCTACCGTCTTTGTTTGTTAATAGTAAGCCTACCGGCCTGATCTGTTCGGCGGTCGAAACAGGCAGCGCACAACAAGGGCGAAACGCGGCTCTATCATGTGCCAATCGGCCACAAAGTGGTGTGAGGTTGGCCAGGTGGCCGTGGCCGTCCAGTATCTGTTTATGGAGCCGTTCCAGCCACTAGGAACAACTAAGAAACAGTCTGTTTTCTGTCGATATAGATTAGGTACGTAGTAACTTGTTCATAGACACCCATCAGCCTAGATTACGCTAATGATTGACAAAAACAGGCTTGATCTGTTCTTGAGCCGAGGCTATTTCAGGATGCAGCAGCAGGTTTTTACCTGCCGCTACGTATATTTTAATGAGGTACGTTATCCCGTACACTGGCTGCGCATTGTGTTGGCCGATGTCAGGTTCGGGCCGAAGCAGAATCGGTTACTTCGTATCAACAGTCAGTATACCACGATTGTGAAACCACTTCAGCTGACCGATGAACTGGAAGAGCTGTACGATCACTACTGGAACAACCTTGATTTCGACGCACCCTACTCCGTAGAATCATGCCTGCTCGACGGTAATCCGCGCACCATATTCGACACATACGTTGTTGAAGTGCGGGACCAGGGCCGGCTGATTGCCGCCGGTATATTCGATCAGGGGCAGCGGAGTATTGCCGGCATCATGAATTTTTACCACCCAGCCTACCATAAACAAAGCCTGGGCAAGTACCTGATGTTGCAGAAGATGCTATACGCTCAACAACAGCAGAAAGTCTACTACTACCCTGGCTATCTGGTTGGACATTACCCTAAATTCGATTACAAATTGTTTGCCTGCCAGGCCGCCACAGAGGTGTATGATGCCCAGACGGGCGATTGGCTGCCTTTCTCCTGGGAAACGACAAGGGCGCTTGAAGCCACCTTCCCCGACGCTGATTGAGGCGCGGCGACTAGCATCAACGTACCTGACCTGCTGTTCCAGGTCTTCCATGATTTCGCGGACAGCCGTTAGGTTTTCGTCTTCGTGGCGAATGGCCGATACCTTCTTCAGGGGTCGTTCGTCGTGAATGAAGAACGTTTTAGCGGCCCGCGCTGCCGCAGGCGACCGGCGTCCCAATAGCGTTAGCGCATCAATGCCGACGCCTAGGCTGGTGTCGAGCGGTTCCCGGTAGATGGGCAGCATCCCGGCGTTCATGAGCTCGCAGGCGTCGCAGCGATTGGCGGCGCCTGAAGCCCATCCGTCGGGGCCAGGTGGCCTTGTCGCTGTCGACGTCGAGTATGGTGGTGCCTATGTTGTTGGCTTGTAAAAAGCGTCCTGTTGTGTTACCAAAGTGACCGTAACCGGCAATGATAACCGGGTTGTCTCTGGCAATAAGGTCGCTTTCGCGCTCTTCTTCCGGTTTCACGCCTCGTGGATAGTGAAAAATGCTGAAGGAGTGAGCGCTGGCAGCTGTTTATCAGGTAGTCGGATGCTTTTGCAGTCGCTGGTCTAATCGGCTCATGACCGGCGTTGCCAGTATGCCGTGCAGAAACACCGATACAACAATAATCCATCCTGTGAGTGCCCATATACGCCCCGGATCAGCGAAAGGGGCCTTTTGTAACCCGTAAGCAATGTAAAACATAGAGCCAATGCCTCGAATGCCAAAACTGGCAATGATCCAGCGTTTCAACCCCCGGGCGTTGGTTTTCCACAGGGTCAGCCAGCCAATTAGTGGTCGAATCAGGAAGAGCAGCGTAAGGCCTAGCCAGGCGTCCTGTAAGGTCAGGGCTTGTAGCAGCCCCTTGGCCAGTGCACCACCAAACAGCAACAATAGCAGGGCAACCAGCAGTCGTTCCATCTGGTCAGAGAAGTCATGCATATAGGTGTGGTACTCGTGGGTACGTTCATGGTTCCGGATAGTAATCGCCGCGACAAAAACGGCCAGAAAACCGTAGCCGTGCATCAATTCCGTAACGCCATAGCTGGTCAGTGTAACGGCTAGTGCCACGAATCCGTAGGCCGTTGTCTTGATACTGATTCGCTGCGGCAGTTCAAAGATCAGGTACGCCAGCAAGCGGCCAGACAACCAGCCCGCCAGCAACCCAACGCCCACCCGGTACAACAGGTCATATAGCAGCCAGTGTACCAGTGAGTCCGATGAGGGCACCGTTGTCAGCGCCAGACTAATGGCCAGGTAAACGAACGGGAAAGCCATGCCGTCGTTCAGGCCGGCTTCTGCCGTCAGGGCAAAGCGCACCGTATCTTCGCCGCCTTCGTTTGGATCGCCCACCTGCACATCGCCCGCCAGCACCGGATCAGTGGGCGCCAGACTGGCTGCCAGAAACAGAGCGGTCGCCAGTGGCCAGCCAACCCATTGCCACGCCAGAAAGGCAAAGACCCCAATGGTGACCATCATGGTCAACCAGATAAGCCGAAGCGGAATTCGCCAGCCCCGCCAGCTAAACTTCCGGTCGATCTTAAGGCCCGTTCCGGTCAGCGCGATAATGACGCAGAGCTCCGTCAGATGGGTAGTTAGCGCCGGGCTGTTCATCGGCAACGGATTGGGCAGGTCCAACGGTAGCTTATAAAGCAGCCAGCCGCTCATAACAAATAGAATGGGGTATGAGAGCGGATGATCAGCCAGCAGCGAAGGTAGCCAGGCCACGGCTAGGATAGCCAGCGCTACAATGACTAGCCACAAATCATAACTGAATGAATCCATAGGAAGCGACTACTTTATGGGTGAACGGCCAGTAGGCTGATCAGACGTGATCGGCCACTGGTGTCTAATAATGAACGGGGTAGCTGTTGATAAGTTTGCCTGCGTTGCCAGGCGAAGGCCGTGACAGGCGACGAATGGCCTTCGACACCCACCACATACCTGGCTACTCGGCTATACGGATCAATGCAATGGTCGGCCTTTTATCATTCCCCCCTTGGCATCGTCGATACCATGGTTGATCACGAACGCATGTTCATCGATCCGGCTGATACTGTCTTTCAGGCGGGTGAGTTCCAGGCGGGTAACCACGGCATACAAAATGCTGGTATCTGCCTGCTGGTGACCGCGTTTGCCATAGCCTTTTTCGCCTTTGAAGACGGTAACTCCGCGCCCCAGTTTTTCGGTGATCATGCTGCGCATGGCCTGATGATGATCAGAGACGATAATGACAGCCGTGTATTCTTCGATGCCATGAATCAGGAAGTCAACGGTTTTAGAGGCTGCCAGGTACGTTAGCATGGCGTAAAGGGCCGTTTCGATCGTCAATAAAATGGCTGCTGCACCAAACACCAGCACGTTGATGACCATAATGACGTCACCTACAGTTAAAGCTGACCGACGACTGACCCAGATCGCGAGTACCTCGGTGCCATCGAGCACGCCGCCACCCCGAATTGCCAGCCCAATGCCAGCACCCAGAAAAAAACCGCCAAATACAGAGATCAACAGCTTATCGGTAGTAACCACGGGATAAGGGACCGCAACCAGACATACTGCCAGCAGGCTAATGGCCAATGTTGTTCGAATGGCAAAGCCACGGGAAATCTGTCGATAGCCCAGCCAGATAAATGGTAGATTAACCAGGACAACCAGCAGGGCTAGTTCGGCGCCAGTCGTAATTTCCAGCAACAGCGAAATGCCCATGGCACCGCCGTCGATAAAATCGTTGGGTAACAAAAAGCCTTTCAGGCCCATACCGGCACAAAGCACACCGGTTATCAAAAAAACGCCATCTTTCAGGCGACTGCTATACGTTCGGGAAGCGGTAATCAGAGTGGGTTGCGCTAGCATAGGGTTGAGAGATTAACGGGGTGTGATACACTAGTACGAGCACACGCCTGCCTGTAGAGCTACAGAGGTAGCCGGGGCTATTGGGAAGCGTCGATAGCCAGCCAGCTCACCGGGAAAGACAGGCTACAACAGAGCTGCTTCTGACTGGTTAGCCGGAAGAAACGGACGACGGACGATAGGGGTAGAATGGCCGGGACGGGGGCGTCAGGGCGCGTTGATCGCAATCTGGTGCTCGAAGATGAGCCGCAGAAACCGGAACGAATAACAGGAGTACTGTGACTGGCCTGCTACCTGACTGTCGACGCCCCAGCTTAAAGCAGGGAGCAGGTATGGAAACCACCCTACAGTTGGGCCGAATGAGTGCCCAGGCCTGGCACCGATTCGGGCGGCAGGTGCGTGATTACAAACGGCCGACGCTACGTCTGGTTTACCTGCTGACTGCCGGGGCACGTCATACGAAATGTAATGCTGGCGGGCTGTAACGGGCTGATGGTGAACGTTTCCAGCAGACAACAACAGTACTAGCCAGGCAGCCAGTAAGCTACCGGCCCGGTTCAGCCATTGCCAGGTTGTTTGGTTCGTTCTACCCATGCACCTCAAACTACGCTTTTGTGGCGGAAAATGCAACCTACGGGTTATCGACTGACCTGGATAACGGACCAACGTACCTGGCCGAAGCAGACGGGGCGGCTACCCTGGCAGGCGGCAATGGCATGTCGGCAAATCGATACCTGAAACAAAAGCGGTGATTTCGGGGATTAGTAAACGTACCCGACGCAGCCTTTCTGCCGGGATAATCAACGTTTCAGACCGATACAAACTATGGATTCCCTGTCGACCCAACCATTTACCGAATTACAGGCCATGCTCAAATATGCCCTCGAACAGCAGGATATAGCCGATGAGGCTGGTCAGTCGGGCCTGGGTCTCAACTGGCATACCATTGTTGAGAAACTACGGCAGGCCATTGCCGATAAATTCGAGGCGATCTAAACGCATTGGCTAAAATAGATTCAGGCGGCTGTAGGCAAAACGAATGGCCAGATAGGTATAACCAGCCAGAACAACTGTTTCGAGCATAGCTTCCAGGTAGTTGTGTAGATAGGTTCCGTTCATAACGTCCTGCACCCAATCTATCCACATGGTGCAGTATATAAAAAAACTGATCAGGCTGGCTGTAAGCACAAGGAATAACCGGAGGTTCTGATTCATTACTGATGTTATCGTTGAGTAGGCGTATACTGCTGCCGGATACGTTGATTCACTGTATTGGTAGACTGGCAACCGCGCAGAAAGTTTAACACAATCAGCCACTTCTTTGATTGAATAGTTGATTGATAGATTAAATAGTGATCAAAAAGCAAGCCAGGTTTAGCTTATACGAACGCAGGTACGTCCTGTAACTGGATACTTTACGCGTATCCAGTTACAGGACGTACCTGCCCATTGCAATACAGCGATGCATCGACGCATCTACCCACTATTGCCGCTAGTATGCTGCACGTTAGAGGATTTCCGACTGCTCTCTTAAACGCAGTGTATCCCGGTAGCAAAGTTTGACCGCCTCGACTACCCGGTGTACTCCACCCGACCTGGTTGGTTTGACCATATACAGATGAATGCCCTGCTCATAGGCTTGCTGCTTAAGCTGTTCATTCATGGTTGCCGCCAGCACAACTACAGGTATATACGGTAGGTTTCGCATATCACCCAACAAACGCACCGTCTCCAGGCCCGTCATCGCAGGCATATGAATATCCAGTAAGATGATGGTCACAAAGGAGTTATCGGGTGGCACATGCTGCGCATTCAGGCTGCGCTGGTGGGCCAGCCAATCGATTAATTCCTGACCAGTAGTCATTTCGTCAATTTGTATCGGTTGAATAGCGGAGGCCAGCGCCCAATGAATCAATTCGCGGTCTGCCGCGTCATCATCGACCAGTATTATTCGCAAAGACAACGTATCCATAGCAAGGGAGCAATTAAGCATGGGTTATGTTATCTGTACAATAAAATACCAGGATTGTTCTATTAAATGCGCTTGCAATGCATTAACTGAGTTTCCGGCTTGGAAAGCTGAAAACAAAAAGTCGCTCACCATTTCTGATAAGCGACTTAATCTATGAGCGGGAAATGGGGTTCGAACCCACGGCCTGCAGCTTGGGAAGCTGCCGCTCTACCAACTGAGCTACTCCCGCCTGAAGGTGTAACAAAGATAGTAGTTTCTCAAATTAGCACAAGCACTTCCCACGCAAGCGGGAGTAAGTTGTTTTTGTCATCCCAACGACGGAGAGATCTTAAGTGTCACGAATGAAGCGGATTACGTAAAACTCAAGATCCCTCCGTCGTCGGGATGACAAAAAGTCGCGAAATCCTGTACATCCTGTTGGTCCGAATCGTCAGACCGCTGCCAAAAACAGACAACGTACCTCGGCGAAGCAACGGCAAACTGTAAACAGCAAACTATAAACAAGCTACCGCAGGAGCAATACCGACCCCCGTTTTACTACCGCCGGTCGCTCCGGGAAATACTGGCTTCGGTAGGTGATCACATACGGGTACACCATCGTCTGGGCCGGCTCGCCCCGGTAAGTGCCATCCCAGGCCGGTGTTTCGGGCGTGCTGGCAAAGATGACCTCACCCCAGCGATTGTAGATCCGTAATTCCAGGTCTGCGGTGTAGGCGTTGAGGGGTATGAACGTGTCGTTGGTGCCATCCCCGTTGGGTGAAAAAGCGGTTGGCGTAAACACACGTGGCTCACAAAGGTCCACAACCCGGGCGGCGTCGCGCGCAATACAGCCGTTGGTGCCTGTAACCACGACCGAATACGTACCTACCTGACTAACCAGCAAAGTGGTAGACGTTACGTTGGTTGGTGACCAAACCACAACCTGCCCGGTTTCCTGCGGCACCACGCGCAGCTGGGTCTGCTGGTTATCACCCACGCAAATGGCGGCTTCGCGGGTGAGCGCGAACCGAGGAGCTGGCTTCACGATTACATCAACGGCGTCTGACTGTTCGCAACCGTCGACATTAACGGTAACCGTATAACGGCCTGTTTGCTGCGGGCGTAGTTGCGATCCCTGCGTACCGTCGCTCCAGCGGAACAAGGAACCCGGCGAACCGCTTGCCTGCAACACCTGGCCAGTGCCTTCGCAGAACTCAGCGTCGGGACCGGCATTGACCTGAGGCGTTTGCTTTAGCGCGATCTGTCGGGGTGCCGAATTGGCGCATCCGTTAATGGTAACCGAATAGGTCAGCGTTACTACCTGACCAATAGCCGAGGCAGGTGGGGTAAATTGCCCACCCAGATTGACGCTTGGACCGCTCCAGGTTCCACCAACTGGCGTATTGCCTGTCAGCTGTAACGACGTGAGCGACTGAGGTGCACCCAGACAAAGCGACAAGTTGGCACCAGCCGATACTGTGGGTTTCTGCACAAACTGCACCTGTACGCTGGCATTCCCGATACAGCCGTTCAGAGCATTGGTAGTGGTCAGCGAGTAGGTGCCAGCAGTGTTCACCGCGAGGGTACGGGTTGTGGTACCGTTGCTCCAGCGGTAGGTAACGCTGGCCGCTGCTCCGCCATCCTGAGGAACCAACAAAACGGTATCGCCAATACATTTACTGCGGTCGGGACCAAGCGTAAGGGCCGATCGAGGGTCTAACCCAATGGTTACAGCCGATAATGACGCTACGCAACCAATGTTATTCACTACAGAAACACTGTATGTCCCCGCCGCTACACCGGTCAGCGACGGGCTGGTACTGACAATGGCCCCGGTACTGTTTCGCCATTCATAAATAGTAGGCGTACCGCCGATGACCCCCAGCGTTGCCGACCCGCTCCTGGGGGCATCACATTGCTGCAAGCCGGGCCGGGCGGTCAATAGCATGGGTGGAACCGTAGACCGCAGTTCGAATGATGCATCGGTGACACAGGCATTTTCGTCGGTAACACTGATTGTGTAAGCCCCTTGCGCCAGGGCCGAGGCGGAACTGCCTGTGGTCGAAATCGGCGTACCACTGATGGTTGTCCAGGAATAGGTAAACGAATTCGTTGGCGATGCTGTACCCGAAACAACCTGTGTGGGGGCGGGAGACACCGTGATGACGCCATCCAGCGTGGTACAGCCTGCCGGGTTGGTGATGGTTGTGGTGAGCAACGGATTCTTCACCGGAATAAGCTGGATATCGTCGCTGGCTTCACAAACAACATTGTCGAGTGTGGTGAACTTGCCCGTTACCGAATACGTACCTGGCTGCGTAACGTCTATTGTCCGTGTAGTAGCGCCTGTATTCCACAGGTACTCCTGGTATCCCTGCACAGCCGGTACGGCTAAGGTACGGGTACCGTTTTCGCAAAGAGTCTGGTCTGGCCCCAGGTTGAGCCTGGGCGGTATTCGTATGTTGATGTCAATGACGTCCGACTCAAAACACTCGCCGCCATTCCCAATAAAGGCCGTATACGAGCCTGGAATGGTCGTTGTCAACACCTTGGATCGACTGACTACCCGCCGGTTAAATACCCAGGCGTACTCCTCTGCTTCCGCGTTGATAGTGACCGAAACAGGCTTATTCGTGCAGACATTAATATCGGGGCCCAGATCGAACGGCTTGGGCTGTTCAATAACGGTCAACGATGTTTCGGCGGTAGCGGTGGTACAGGTGGCGCCCGTCGAGGTGATGACCCGTACGTCGAGGGTAGCCGAATAGGTATCGGGCGTACTGAGTTGCACTGTCTGCGATGTCTGCGTGAAGGAGAGGACCTGAGCGACAACGGCACCCGAACTGTTCCTGACCGTGAGGTTGTACGTCTCCTTCAGCTTGGGGCAGAAAGGCGTGATTTGGAAGGTGACCGGATCGCCTTCGCAGACGTTACTGGCCGACAGGCCCGCACTGCTCGACGGTTCGGTGAAGTTTACGACCTGGTTGGGCAACCCTAACTGACTAACCTTGCCGCCCAGGTCCTGGCCCGACACGGTAAATACAGGTGGTTTGGCGAAAGGATTGGTTGTGATGGCGCCGCTTCCATTGGCATTATCGATCACGCCCAGCGAAGGCTGGTTTTGCACGGCTACATAGATCTTGCCATCGGGCCCGACCTGGAGCGAACCATACTGCCGGGTGGTGCTTTCGTCGATCAGGGCGCTGGTACTCACGGGGTCATCGACGGTGATATCAAACTGAATAATGCGCGATGGTCCCGTCTGCGTCTGCACGCCACTGACGCTGGTGACTTCGCCCAGTAAACTGACGTATACTTTGGACCCATCGGGTGAGAATTCAACCCCGTAGGCCGTGGGCGGAGCCGGGCCAAGGTCTATTTTTTTGGTCGGCCCGGATAAAACACCGGTCTCTGTATTGAAGGAAAATAGCTCGACGTAGCTTTTCTGTCGGGCGGGATCAGTACTATTGGGATCTCCGGGTATGACTACCGCTACAGGTCTGACCGCCGTGTTGCTGTTACCTGCCGTGGCTGTGCCCGACACAAGTGTTCCTGAACTAACTGTTCCTGACGTGCCGGTGGTCGTCACGGGCGGGGTGGGAGCGGGGCCGATCTTGATCTGCCCTTCGCCCCGAGCCGGCGAATCATGGGCGGTACCCAGGCAATATTGTTGCTGCGTCGATGTGGTAGCAGTAGTCAGGTGGTCGACCCGGAAACAGTTGCTTCCGTAATCATGGGTCAGCACCCAATATGTCGTGTCTTTGTCGTTTCTGACGGCCGCCGATCGTTCGGTACTGCTGGCCGATGTAGAGGAGGTGACCACCGGAAGGTTCTGTTGCACCACCGCGCCACTGCCGCTGTTCCGGCGCATATCAACAACGCTATACGTGATCTGGCGTGTTCCGTTGATCTCGGCAGTAGTGTACACGTAGTAGAGGTAATCGCAACCCCGGCAAACGGGCTTGGGCACAATAATTGCCGACTGGGTTGATCGCTGATTACCGCCCAACACGGCCGAACTGCTTGTCAGCGACCCACTGATTGGATCGTAGACTTGCATAGGCTTGCCGTCTTTATCGTATACGGTGATGCCGTCGCTGTAAAACAGAATGTTGCCTTTGGTGTCTGTAATCGAAGCCGACCCTTCAATGGTCGATAGTTTGCCGTCGGTTAACGGCTGCGGGCTGTCACCCGAAAAGTCGAGGCCTGCGTTGTTGCCGAAATACCATTTCGATCCCGGCGATCCGCTTTCTTCCGGGCACAGGCTCACCTTGATGCGATCCTGGTAAGAGCAGCCTGCCTCATTGGTCACCTCCACCGAATAACAACCCGAGGCGGTAGTACTGATCGACTGGGTGGTTTCGCCTTTGGGAAACCACAGGTACGTTAAACTGGTGCTTGAAGGCGACGAAGGGGCACCATTCGGATACGGATCAATGGTGAGTACGGTTCCTTTACAAATGGTCGTATCCGGCCGCCAATTCTGGAACGGAGAAGGCGGCGTACCTACCGACACCGTGAAGGAAGTAGCTGGTAATACAGTGGAGCTAACAACCGATGTGGAGGCAGCTGTGGTGCTGATTGTACGGGTAATTGTCACGGTCTTTACACCGGGCGACGTAAATGAAGCGCTGGCTACCACACCTATCTGCGGGCTGCCCCCATCAATAACCCACCGGGTCTTGGTCTTATCAACGCTGGGGTCTACATCGTAAAAATTGACGGGGTCGTTGCCGCAACTGGCATTACCCGTTGCCGAAACGGGGGTACATAAACTGCCAACAATCTTAATTTTGTTTTCCTGCTCCGTTTGTTGAATAATTGACGCTGAACTGGGCGATGATTGTGCCCGGCCGACGTGACTAGTCGCCAAGAGCCAGACCATCGCCCAAACGATAGTATAAAGACCGTATCTAACCTGGAATATCATTTGTTGAGAGAGAACGAAAGTCTGGTCATCATATAACAGAGAAGAGACCCGTTACGTTATACTAAACGAATCCGGCCCCGTAAAATTTTACCGGTAAACCGCTGACTTATGCCACCTTTTCTGACAAATCAGCGTATTCTTAATCACCCACCCATTGCCATTTACTACTACTCTACCTTGACCACTTATCTTGTTTGGCAATGAATTTGCGTTGCTTATCCAGCATGGTTATACGATATACGATTCTTTGTCTCCTGGCGTTGCTGTGGACCCCATTCTGTTATGCACAGGACCCTCAGTTTACGCAGTTTTATGCGGCCCCTCAATACCTCAACCCGGCCTTTGCCGGATCGGCACTGGCACCGCGCGCAACCATTAATTACCGCAATCAGTGGCCGGCCATTACCAACTACGTAACCACGGTGGTCGGGCTGGATTATTTTGCCCCCAAACTGAACAGCGGCTTTGGGTTGATGCTCGTTAGCGATAATCAGGGACAGGGGGCTGTACAATCGACAGAGATAGCCGGGCAATATGCGTACCAGTTCCAGGTGAGCGAATCGTCGTTTGTCCGGCTGGGGGTGCAGGCGAGCTACGTGAACCGGAATGTTAACTATTTTGGTCTCACTTTCGGCGACCAGTTTTCGTCGCAGGGGCTGATCAGCAATACCACCAGCGATGCCCTGATTGCTGCCCTGACCAACGCACCTAATAACCGCTATGCCGATTTCTCGACGGGTGGCCTGTTCTACTCCGACTGGTTCTGGGTTGGGGCGTCGGCCCATCATATCAGCCGACCCGATCAGAGTTTCTTTACCCCCAATAGCAGCCGCCTGCCCATCAAAGGCAGTTTCCAGGCCGGCTTACGAATTCCGTTGAATGGTATTACCGGCTACGGCGACGAGATGGACCGCGAAATTAGTTTTTCGCCGGTTGTCAACTACAAGTTCCAGGGTAAATATGACCAGCTCGACCTGGGCGCGTACCTGACCTATTCACCCATAACCGTTGGGGCGTATTACCGGGGTATTCCCTTCAAGAAGTACGACCAGCGGATCAACAACCACGATGCTGTGGCCGGTCTGATTGGCTACCGCGCCGACCGGTTCTCGATTGGCTATAGCTACGACGCCACGATCTCAACGCTTGGCTTCGCCAGTGGGGGCTCCCACGAAATCTCGATCTCCTACATTTTCGATCGCCCGGAAAGCAACAAATCACGCTATAAGCCGAAGAAAGGCATGTTGTCGTGTCCGAAATTTTAGGAATAGTGCCAGATTTCAAGTTTCAGGTTTCAAGCTTCAGGTTTCAAGTTTCAGGTTTCAAGTGCTTCGCTTATTATCATATCGTTGATAAGCGAAGCACTTGAAACCTGAAACTTGAAACCTGAATCTTAAAACCTAGAAAGGCTAACTTTCATCCCTTACCACCAACTGGACCGTACTGCGGCTTTTCTGTTCCAGCAGTAGCTTTTTATTCACCAGTACCCGGTCAATGGTGCTTTGGTCGTAATGCCGAATGGTAATCAACTCCAGGGCTTCGTTGTAGGTGACGCGAAAATGAGCGCGCAGCTGTTCGAGCAGATCAGGAATCCGGTCGGGTTTACTATCGACCACCACAGAGAAGCTAAGGGCCGTATTCTGCATCAGGTTGATCTTCACCCCGGCCGTGGCAAACAAGCCAAAGATCTGGCTCAGGTTATCTTCTGCGATAAACGAAAAATCGGTTGGGTGCAGCGAGATCAGTAACTGGTTGACCTTGAAAATAAACGAAGGAGCCGGTTTCTCAATAGCTGCCGCCCCCACCAGTGTACCTGGCCGATCGGGTTTAAGAAACGATTTTACGTACAACGGAATCCCCTTGTTTTGCAGCGGTTTGATTGTTTTGGGGTGAATTACCGTAGCGCCATAATAGGCCAGTTCGGTCGCGTCCTGATAAGTGAGCGATGGCAGCAATACCGTTTCGTCGAAATAGCGCGGATCGGCATTGAGCACGCCAGGTACGTCCTTCCAGATCGTAATGTCTTCGGCGCCCAGGCAATAGCCAACAATGGCGGCCGAATAATCGGACCCTTCACGGCCCAGCGTGGTTGTTTTTCCGTCGCTGGTGCCGCCTATGAACCCCTGCGTGACGACCAGCCCTACCCGATCGCCTATAAAATCCTGAAGCAGCGATTGGGTTGCGTGCCAGTCTACTTTACCCTCCCGGAAGGTATCGTCGGTGCGAATCAGCTGGCGAGCGTCGCCCCAACGGACAGAAAGGCCGGTGTCGGTAAGATAAGCAGCCAATATACGACTCGAGATCAGTTCGCCCATGGGCACAATCTGGTCATAAACGGCATCGTAGTTGATCTGGCTGGAAGCCGAAGGGGGCGTGGCCAGTTTTCCGGCGACCGATGAGAAAATATTACGGATGGGGGCTAGCAGATCATCTGGAAGCTCAAACTCGGCCATAATCAATTCATGCGCGATGACCACGTTTTGCCAGCGCAACTGGGCCTCATCGGTCCGGCCCGCCATATGGCTCACCACAATGTCTTCAAGCGCATTGGTGGTTTTGCCCATAGCCGACACCACCACGATAAGGTCATGACCTGCTTCGCGCAGAATGATTGAACCAACGTTGCGGATACCGGCAGCATCACGCACCGAGGCACCACCGAATTTATAAACCTTCATGTTCAATGAATAATGGCCAGTGCTAACGGAGCATTGGCCATTGATTAGTTGTCGACCTTAAGAGGAATAGTGTAGAGCATAGCAACTGCCTCGCCGCCCAGTTGAGCCGGAATCCAGTGGGGCATTTTTTCAATGGCCCGAATAATACTGATGCGGTATTCATCCATACCCTTTTCCGCTTCAGGAATAAGCACTGGCTGCGAATCAACGGTGATGTCGTATAACGTTCCGTCGGGAGCAACAATGAAGCGTACCTTGATGGGCCCGGTCTTGTAATGAATCCGATCCAGTGAATTCGGGAATTGAATGTTTTGTGCTAAAAACTGGAGCATGGCTTTCTGCCCGCCTGGAAATTGAGCCAGCTTTTCAACCGATGTGTAGAAACGGCCTGGGTACGTTCGGGCGGGCCGCTTTTGCGCCAGCACGGCTGATCCGGTTACGCTGATGAGTAGCGCCCAAAAAACGGCCCGGAAAAGGCCGGAAGAAAGAGGTAGAGAAAAGAAACGCATGTACAAAGAGAGTGCTTACTTGGGCGCTGAAGGCGCAACATACATCAGGCCTGAAAATCCTGAATAGGTTTCGTATTAAACGAAGAAACTGCCCCGGCAATTTCGGGCAGAAGATCTGGATTCTGTTCAATGCCGTTGCCAACAACAATCAGATCGGCGCCTGCCTGTAGGGCTTCGTAGGCTTTTTCGCCCGTGTTGATGCCGCCTCCCACGACAATCGGTGTATCAACTGCTTCCCGAACGGCTGAAATAAGCGCTGCCGGCACCGGTCGGCGGGCCCCGCTGCCTGCATCCAGGTACGTTAGCTGTAGCCCCAGTAGTTCACCGGCCATGGCCGTACAGGCAGCTACACCGGGTTTATCGTGCGGTAAGGGCACCGTATTGCTGATATAGGAAACGGTGGTCTGCGCCCCGCCGTCGACAAGCATATAGGCCGTGGAGACAATATCGAGGCCACTTCGTTTGAGGAGTGGCGCAGCGATAACGTGTTGCCCGATCAATAGGTCGGGATTTCGGCCGGAGATTAACGAAAGCAGTAGGAGCGAGTCGGCAGAAGGGTCAATATGCAGTGAATTACCAGGAAAAATGACAACAGGCGTGTCGGTCAGTTGCCGAATGCTGGCAATCATGTCGCGTTGTATGTAATCAGTAATCAGACTCCCGCCGACGAAAAAAAAGTCAGCCTGATGCGCGACGGCCAGACTGACAGTTTCGGTAAAATCGTATTGCCCGACCTTATCTGGGTCGAGCAACACAGCAAACGATTTCCGCCCCGATGCCTTGTGGCTATTCAGTATAGCTGACAGGCTGATTCGGGGCTTTTTCGTGGTAATTGGTATCAGCGGTTTGCGCTGTGGGGTTGATTGCATTATTTGTCCGGATTCGGGTCAGTAGACCGCTTATCTGCTCACGAGCGATGTTGGTTAATACCGACGTCAGTAAACCGCCAATTAAACCCGTTGCCGCCGCCGACTTTTGGGTTTCCTTAGCCTGCTGGCGAATGGCTTTGTGCGGTCTCGACCGATAGACCTCTTCGTCGTCGTCATCGTCATCATCCTCCTCTGCATAATCCCTGTCAGCTGGTTCGCCATACTTTTCAGCGTAGCGATATGCATCCGACTTAGGCAGTATCAGGTTCGCCAACAAAAATACACCTAAAGCTACACCTGCCACCAACGCTGTCGTTTTTCCAACTTCGGAAGCATCCGTTTTGAGTGAATCGACACTGTCCTGGATCGAGGATTTGAACCGTTCGGTAGCCTCCATTAACTGAGCACGGCGTGCAGTAGTATCGGCAAAAGGTATTTTAGGGTCTTCCATGAGTTTAATAGGCTAAAAATAAACGAAAAAAGTTGAGTATACTGATTTTTAGGTTAGATAGCCACCGAACGGGTCATTGCAAGTACTGACCGCTTTCATTCAGTGATTTTGAGGTTTGTGCCATCAGGTCCTGAACTGCCTGCGACTTGTCGGACGCTTTTTTCTCCTGGCTTTCTTTTAAAGACTTGTAGGCAATTTTACGGATGATACCGATCATTGAGGGCTTCGAAATGGCCCAGATGATGGTCAGCACCAGGAACAAGGCGGCTACGATCAGAAAACCAACATACCGGCTGTCTGTCGCTTCGTTGATCCAGGCAGCCAACAGAATGAATAAAAAGATGGTGGTGATTGTGGCCAAAAAGCCTAAAATCACTCCGTGAACTGCCGTCACGGCTCCTTCTTCTACCTTGCCTCTGGTTTCGAGCGTAAACAACTCGATACGGGCTTCGATGTAGCGAAATATATTTTCGCGAATTTCTTCCAGACGTTCTAACATGACATGGGGTGTTCTTAGTCTATATACCTGTTAGTACTAGACAAAAAATGACCCACATTGTTTAGAAGTCAAGAGGGTATGCCCCCGGATTTACGTAAAGGGTTGGTTGCCAGTAGGCTGCTGAGCAGGAAATATAGGATTGCTCAGCGAGCGCAGCCTGTACGATGTTCCTGTCTGGAACAGAAATGTAGAGAAAAAGCGACAGTGCTCAGCGATTGAACAACTGCTTCAGCTCCTGCAAGGCGGATCGAATGCGTGTTTTAACGGTGCCGAGCGGCAAATCAAGTTCTTCTGCGGCTTCTTCGTGGGTGTACCCGTTGAAGTAAACCAGGTCAATGAGCTGCTTGCGCTCAGGACGTAATTTGTCGACCACTTCTTTCAGGCCAATAAAATCAGTATTCTCCGGTGCTACTGCGTACTGACGGTCCACGGTGTAGGTGCCCTCGTCATCCGTCGAGATGGTTTGTGCCGAAGCGGGCCGGCTCATGGCCTTACCCGAACGAATGCTGTCAATAGCCGTGTTTCGGGCAATATTCAGCATCCAGGTGAACAGGCGCCCTTTTTGGGTGTCGTAACTACTTAGATTATTCCAGATCTTCACAAACACATCCTGCATTAAATCCTGCGCTTGTTCTTCTTCCTTAACGATCTTCAGTAGCACACCATACAGCGCCGCTGAATAGTGTTCATACAGCCACTGGAACGCTTTATCATCGCGTTTAAGTAGCTGGTCGACAAGGACGGTTTCGTCAGAAAGAGGCGAGCTGCGTTTCAAGTCAGGCGTTTGTTTTGAAATCAAATATACAGGCTTAGTTGAGGAAAAGTGCAACGAGTTCATCGGATGTTGAGTCGGCACAACCTCTTGTGCGTGTGGTATATGTCTTAACTCGCAATCTACCTACTATTGTTTAGCCTGTGAACGGTAAATGTATCTGTCGGTAACAAATGAAAAAAGGATAGACTGTTCTATCTATCCTTTTCAGGAAAAAGGTATACAATCTGATCTAAACACGTACCTGAGCGCTTGTGAAGCTCAATTCACGCACGGCGTCGGCAATACCATCGGGGTCGAAACCACATTCGTGGTGTAGTTCGAGCTGCTCGCCATGTTCCACAATAGCGTCGGGAATGCCCAGGCGTTTTACGCGGGCCATATAGCCGTGGTTGGCCATAAATTCGAGTACGGCTGAACCAAAACCACCCATCAAACAGCCATCTTCGACCGTCAATACCTTATCGAACCGGCGAAAGATCTGGTGTAGCATGGCTTCGTCGAGGGGTTTGGCGTAGCGCATATCGACATGAGCGGGGCGGATACCCTCTTTCGCCAGTTGCTTCATGGCCGTTATGGCGTAGTTGCCAATATGACCCAGCGTTAGGATCGCTACCTCTTCGCCGTCCTGTACCAGCCGTGCCTTGCCAATGGGTAATTCCTCCAGTGGCGTTTTCCAGTTGGGCATCACGCCTTCACCACGCGGGTAACGAATGGTATACGCCTGTTTGCCTTTTTGCACGGTGTCAGATGCAGCCGTAAACATCATGTTGCGCAGTTCCTGTTCGTTCATGGGCGCGGCCACGATCATGTTGGGAATGCAGCGCATGAAGGCAATATCATAGGCGCCGTGGTGCGTGGGGCCATCAGCACCGGCGAAACCGGCCCGGTCGAGGCAGAAGATCACGGGGAGCTCCTGAATGCAGACATCGTGGATGACCTGGTCATAGGCCCGCTGCATGAACGTGGAGTAGATGTTGCAGAACACCACCTCGCCCCGCGTAGCCATACCGGCCGAGAAGGTCACGGCATGCTGTTCGGCAATGCCCACATCGAACGCCCGTGTTGGCATGGCTTTCATCATGATGTTCATCGATGAGCCCGACGGCATGGCAGGCGTAACGCCCACGATGCGCGGATTCTGCTCGGCCAGTTCAACCAGCGTATTGCCAAACACGTCCTGGTACTTGGGGGCCTGTGGCGTGGTAAACGTCTTTTTCTTGATCTCGCCGGTCAGCTTGTCGAACAGGCCGGGCGCGTGCCATTTGGTCTGGTCTTTCTCGGCCGGCCCGTAGCCTTTGCCTTTAACCGTCAGTACATGAAGGATTTTCGGACCGGGAATGGTTTTCAGGTCGGCCAATACATCGGCCAAACGGTCAACATCGTGACCGTCGATAGGCCCGAAATAACGCAGGTTCAGCGACTCGAACAGGTTGCTCTGCGACAGCACCGACGATTTGATGGCCGTTTCTACCTTCGAGACAATCTCCTGCGCCGACTTACCAAAATTGCTGAACTTACCCAGCAGGTTCCAGACTTCGTCTTTGACCTTGTTGTAGGTGGGCGAGGTCGTAATGTCGGTCAGGTATTCGCGCAGGGCACCCACATTGGGGTCAATGCTCATGCAGTTATCGTTCAGCACAATGAGCAGGTTGGCATCGGTGGCACCGGCGTGGTTCATGCCTTCAAAAGCCAGCCCGGCGGTCATGGAACCATCGCCAATAACGGCAATATGATTGCGCGTGAGGTTACCCTGCAACTGCGAGGCGATGGCCATACCGAGCGCTGCCGAAATAGAAGTTGATGAGTGGCCAACGCCGAAGGCATCATACGCACTTTCTTTCCGTTTCGGAAAACCCGACAGACCGCCGTAGAACCGGTTTGTATGGAAATTTTCACGCCGCCCGGTCAGAATTTTATGGCCATATGCCTGATGCCCCACGTCCCAGATGAGTTGATCGTCGGGCGTATTAAACACGTAATGCAACGCTGTTGTCAGCTCAACTACACCCAGGCTTGATCCGAAATGGCCTCCGTAGATCGACACCACGTCAATGATATATTGGCGTAGTTCGTCGCAGAGTTGGGGTAAGCTTGATTTAGGTAGTTTACGCAGGTCTTCGGGAGTGCGAATGGTCGCTAACAGGTTGCCGGGGGTGATCAGCATGATATACTGCGTGAAGTGATAAATGTCGGTTGTAAACAAATCAGCAGAAGGTAATGTTTCTGCCAATCCCCGCGCTTGACAGACAACGGGTTACACAAGCCTGCAAAAATACACCAATACTAGGACAAAACGAATATGGTAACTCCTGGACTGCCGGCGTAATTGTACTAAAGGAACACGTACGTACTATCGGTTCGATTAGTTCTGGCCCAATACGCCCGAGCTACCAATTTGGCAACCGGCACTTCGAGCGTATTGGTTGAACAAAACAGGCTATTCGCCAAACAGTTGACCCCAGACAGCTTTGGCCTTTTCTTTAGCCGCTTCAACCTGATGCGCCGCTTCGGCTTTCAGTTCATCCAGTTTAGCCTGTGCCGCTTCTAACTGCACGGCGGCTTCGGCCCGAACATCATCGAATTTATCTTCGGCAATGTCAGACAGCTCGTCGGCTTTGGCGGCCGCCGTTGCGTACGCCGATTCGGCCTGCGCCTGCAGGTTGGTGAGTGTTTCGGCCGTGGTTGCTTTCACGGTCTCGACGTGTTGAGCCGCCTTTGCCTTCAGGTCATCAAAGTCTACCTGTTTTCCCAGTTCCTGCGCTTTGGCAACCAGCTGGTCTTTCAGTTCGTCCAGCTGGGTGGCAGCGGCGTTCAACTGCTCGCCAGCCTCTGTTTTGAATGCATCTAATTTTTCGGCAGCAGCGACTTTAGTAGCCTGAATCTGCTCGGTAGCGGTGGTTTTATTCTCCATTGTTTCTGGATTACAGTTTACAGTTTTCTGTTTGCAGTTTTCTGCTGCGCTGCCAAGTTACAGCCTTCAATGTCAGCAACGCAACTGCAAACAGAAAACAGCACACTGTACACTCGTTTCATCCCAGCCTTCTGGTAATCAACGTACCTACGGCTTCGATCAGGTTCATCGGTTTCAGCGTGCGCCAGTTGGGCAGGTGCAACGTGCCGCCGAAATTGATATAATAATCGAGGTGATATCGTTTCCATTCCTGCTCGACGAACTCAGGGAAGTTGATGGCCACAATCCAGCCGTCTTCTACATCCTCGAACCACTCTTCGTAGTAACTATCGTCGGAGCCGTGGAAATTGAGCACATTTTCGCCAATGAGCAGGAAGTATCTGACGCCTTCTTTCACCAGCGGGTCAATGACCTGCCGTTTCAGGTGCATGATATCATTGTGCAGCGTGTCGTTCCATTCGCCAAACAATTCAATGACTACGGCCCGACGGTCGTAGTTGGCGTACAGAATCTTACAGTATAGGGTTTCGGAGCCGATTTCGTCCCAAAACGGGTGGATGTAATAGCCGTAAATGTCGTTCTCGTACTGGGTCGTATTATAGGTCCGCTCGTAGAAAGGCGACTGCGGGTCGTCGGATGCGGCATAGTACTTCTCCCAGCCATAGAAAGGCTCAATGTCTTGCATAACGTGGGGTTAAAATAGTTTCAGGTTTCAAGTGTCATGTTTCAAGTGCGTTGCTGATTGTTCATTTAGTTGAATCAGCAACGCACTTGAAACATGACACTTGAAACCTGAAACGTCAAACTTAGTTTTACGCCGGTGAAACCACGTCGGAGGGGACCATGTGGGTTTCAGCCGTCACGTCGGCGTAGGCGTCGGTAGGTACGCATGAGCAAACCAGATTCCGGTCGCCGTAGGCCGAATCGATCCGGCTTACGCTTGGCCAGAATTTGCGGGCGCGCACGTAGGGCAACGGGAAAACGGCTTTCTCGCGGGTGTATGGCCGGTGCCAGTCGTCGGCCAGCGCAACAATGGCGGTGTGCGGCGCATATTTGAGCACGTTCTCCGCCTTGTCGGCCTGGCCGCTTTCGATCTCGCGAATCTCGTTCCGGATGGCGATCATGGCATCGCAGAACCGGTCCAGCTCCGCTTTCGACTCTGATTCCGTAGGCTCGATCATCATCGTACCCGCTACCGGAAATGACACGGTTGGCGCGTGGAACCCGTAATCCATCAGGCGTTTGGCGATGTCTTCTACTTCGATGCCGGAAGCCTGTTTCAAGGGCCGGCAGTCGATGATCATCTCGTGGGCCGCACGGCCGTTAATGCCCGCATAAAGCGTTTCGAAATGCCCGTCCAGCCGCGACTTGATATAATTGGCGTTCAGAATGGCCCGCTTGGTGGCATTGGTCAGCCCTTCGCCACCCATCATGGCAATGTAGGCATAGGAAATGGTCAGGATACTGGCCGATCCGTAAGGCGCTGCCGATACGGCACCTGAGCCTTTGCCCGGCAGGAAAGGCACCAGTTGTTTGGCTACGCCGATTGGCCCCATGCCAGGACCGCCCCCGCCATGCGGAATGCAGAAGGTCTTATGCAGGTTCAGGTGGCAAACGTCGGCACCAATCGTGGCGGGGGAGGTCAGCCCTACCTGCGCGTTCATGTTGGCCCCGTCCATGTACACCTGTCCGCCAAACTGGTGGATCGTATCGCAGATGTCGATGATGCTTTCTTCAAACACACCGTGGGTACTTGGGTACGTTACCATCAGGCACGACAGGTTGGCGGCGTACTGTTCGGCTTTGGCTTTCAGGTCAGGTACGTCGATGTTGCCGCGCTCATCGCATTTCACGATCACCACTTTCATGCCAGCCATAACGGCGCTGGCCGGGTTGGTGCCGTGCGCCGATTGCGGGATCAACGACACGTTGCGGTGCGTGTCGCCCCGGCTTTCGTGGTACGCCCGAATCACCATCAGGCCTGCATATTCACCCTGGGCACCCGAGTTGGGTTGCAGCGACATGGCCGCGAAGCCCGTAATCTCACACAGCCAGGCGTTCAGGTCGTTGAAAAGCTGCTGATACCCGGCTGTCTGCTCTTTCGGGGCAAAGGGGTGCATCTTGCCAAACTCAGGCCAGGTCACCGGAATCATCTCGGCGGTGGCGTTGAGTTTCATGGTGCAGCTGCCCAGTGAAATCATCGAATGCACCAGCGAGAGGTCTTTTTCTTCCAGCGACTTCAGGTACCGAAGCATTTCGTGCTCGGTGTGGTGCGTGTTGAAGACAGGATGCGTCAGGTAATCTGACTGACGGACCAGCCGCTCGGGCCAGGTCAGCTCCAGGCTGTCGATCATACCGGTGAGATCGTCTTCGCTCACCTGAATGCCAAACACGTCGAGCAGGATCTTCAGGTCGTCGAGCGTCTTGGCTTCGTCGAATGAGATGGTCACCAACTCATCATTGGCCTGGTACCGGAGATTGACCTGTGCTGCACGCGCCGATTTTTTCAACGACTCGATATCATCGACCCGAAGCGTGATGGTATCAAAATAAGTTTCGGAAAGCACCTCATAGCCGCTCCGGCGAGCCGCTTTGGCAAACAAACGAGCGAGGCCATGGGTACGTTCGGCAATTTCGCGGAGGCGCTGCGGACCGTGATAAACGGCGTAACTACCCGCCATGACCGCCAGCAGAACCTGCGCGGTGCAAATGTTCGACGTAGCTTTTTCGCGGCGGATGTGCTGCTCGCGGGTTTGCAGGGCCATCCGTAGCGCGGGGTTGCCCTGCGCATCAACCGACATGCCGATGATACGCCCCGGAATATGCCGTTTAAAGGCGTCTTTTGTGGCGAAGTAGGCGGCATGTGGCCCACCAAAGCCCATTGGCACGCCAAAGCGTTGCGCGGACCCAACCACCACGTCGGCTCCCATTTCGCCGGGAGGCGTCAGCATTGTCAGGGCCATCAGATCGGCGGCAGCAGCGATGTGGATGCCTAGTTCGTGGGCAGCGGAGATCAGATCTGTATAGTCGAACACCTCCCCATCGGTGGCGGGGTATTGAAGCAGCATGGCGAAGATGGCGCCCGACGTCAGGTCGGCCATCCGGTGGTCACCCACCACAACGCGAATGTTCAGCGGCGTAGCACGGGTACGTACTACCTCAATCGTTTGCGGGTGGCAACGGTCTGATACAAAGAACGTTTCGGCGTTTTTCCGGGCGGCCGGACGCAGGCTGTGCAGCATGGTCATAGCTTCGGCGGCGGCCGTGGCTTCATCGAGCAGCGAGGCGTTGGCGATGGGCATGCCGGTCAGATCGCAAACCACCGTCTGAAAATTCAACAGGGCTTCAAGACGGCCCTGCGCAATTTCGGCCTGGTAGGGCGTATAGGCGGTATACCAGGCTGGGTTCTCCAGAATGTTGCGGAGAATCACGTTCGGCGTCAGTGTATCGTAGTACCCCTGACCGATGTATGATGTGAAAACTTTGTTCTGTTGCGCCAGTTTCCTGAAATCGCTCAAAAACTCATGTTCGCCTTTCGGCGCTGGCAAATCAAGTGGGCGCGGGAGCCGGATAGTGGCCGGAACCGTCTGGTCAATGAGTTCGTCGATGGTATCAACACCCACGGCCTCGAGCATCTGGTTGAACTCCTGATCAAGTTGACCGTTATGACGGTCTTCAAAACGGTCTGTTTGGTGAAGCGTTACTTTCATAAAGTGGTTGACTCGTACGGCTTTATTTCGGAACCCAAAGTTACGCCAAATCGTGCCGAGTCACACTTTGAGAAAAAAGTCTGAAAAATTTAAATCCGAACGGTGAGGCATTGACGTACATATGTCGTCTAGGTCATATCGTAAGGAGATCATTTAATAAAGACTACGTTTGAAATGAGTCTCTAAGCCGTATCCAGCCTATCCACTTTGGTGCCGAAACACGTGAGTGGACTGTCATTACAACTTATCCAACTATGATTTGTAAAAGCGCTCTGATCGGCTGATCAGGGCGCTTTTTTTAATAGCTTGTTGTAGTAGGTACGTCTCCTGTATGTTGATCGCCTGAAGCTGGCCGTGTCGCTGAGGTCACTGCTCCATTTTCGGCCGTAATTAAGTTCTGTCATCGTCGCGCTTTCCTGGGTTAGGTGGTATCTTTCCACCTCCTTCCCTTACCGTACCTATACGTTTGACCGATGAAGCGCAACGAATTCCTGAAAACGTCATCTATGCTGATGGCTGGCAGCATGTTATCTCCTTTACTCTCCTGCGATGGGCAGGCAAAAAACGTCCGCCGGAACTGGGCGGGTAACTACCAGTATCAGGCCCCCGAATACTATGAGCCGAAGACGGTCGACGAACTCCTAACGGTAATGAAGCGGGCGGGCAAGCGAAAAGCGCTCGGTTCGTGCCATTGCTTCAACGACATCGCCGACAGCCCGTTGAGCCAGATCTCGACGAAACACTTCAACAAACTGCTGTCTATTGATGAGCAGGCCATGACGGTAACTGTCGAGGCAGGAGCCCGCTACGGCCAGTTTGCCCCCGAACTCGACAAAAAAGGGTATGCGCTGCACAATCTGGCCTCATTGCCGCACATTTCGGTGGCGGGAGCCTGCGCCACGGCTACCCACGGTTCGGGTGTGAAAAATGGAAACCTGTCGTCGGCAGTGGCGGGAATGGAACTGATTACGGCTAAGGGCGAGGTGATCAACTTAACGCGCAACAACGATGCACAACTGTTCAACGGGGCGGTGGTTGGTCTGGGCGCGTTGGGGATCATTACGAAAATGACCCTCGATATTCAGAAGACTTACCAGGTACGTCAGGATCTGTTTCAGGATTTACCCTTACAGTCGTTGCTCGATCATTTCGACGCGATTCTGGCGAGCGGCTACAGTGTAAGCCTGTTTACCGACTGGCAGGATAAGAAGATCAGCCAGGTTTGGGTAAAACGTCGGGTCGAAGCCGATACGAAGTCGATGGGGCCAGACCTTTTCGGGGCGAAAGCAGCCACAAAGAACCTGCACCCGATCACGAAACTGTCGGCCGAGAACTGTACCGAGCAGATGGGCGTGCCTGGCCCCTGGTATGAGCGGTTGCCGCATTTCAAGATGGGTTTCACACCCAGCAGCGGCGAAGAGCTCCAGTCGGAATATTTCGTACCGAAGATGCATGCCGTTGAAGCGTTTCAGGCGCTGGAGAAAATGGGGAATATCATTTATCCACAGCTGATGATCTCCGAGATCCGCACCATTGCTGCCGATAGCTTCTGGATGAGCCCCTGCCGAAATCAGGATTCAGTGGCGTTTCACTTCACCTGGAAACAGAACTGGGAGGAGGTTCAAAAGATACTGCCGCAGATTGAGGCCGAACTGGCTCCGTTCAATGCCCGGCCGCACTGGGGTAAACTGTTCAAAGTAGATCCGAAAGTACTAAAAGAGCGGTACGAGATGCTGCCTGAGTTTCTGCAACTGGCGCGTATGTATGATCCGCAAGGCAACTTCCGCAACAAATTTCTGGACCTGAACGTCTACGTCCGGTAGCCAGATAGCCTGAAAGGCGTTCAACAAGCTCCTTTCAGGCTATCTGGTGTGACCTAATGGCCACTCAGTGCAAAACCTCAGGTGGGCACTCACAAAGCATGGCAAGAAAATACACGGATGAGGAGTGGTATCTTTTTGACAGGAATCATGGGGCTTATTTAAAAGCCTGGAAGTGAGGCTTGATGGCAAGTATATGTGTGAAAGATGTATTTGGTGAGTAGGGACACATATGTGGTTAATGGCACGAAAATTGGGGAGGGCCTATCAATCGCCAGCTACAGCTTGTCGTGCTTCAGCGAGATTGTCTTAACTTGCCTGATCTAACCCATAGCGTTATCGCCATCGTGTTCATTGAACACGTTCGTTTGTATGCCCGCCACTATTTGTCCAATCTGTGAAAATTCGCAGCCCAAAGCTTCAAAACGACTCGAGGGGTATCAACAGGGCGTTTTTTTCGATGTATTATTCTGTCCGGGCTGCGATACCGCTTATGTTGCCGACCGCACCAGCCACGACAAAATTTACGATCTCATCTATGCGAACGCTGATGTAGTTGGGGGGTACTGCCGCTATCAGCAGTTTCACGATCAGATAAAAAAGCAGGCCCGGCCGTTACAGTACCTGGCTGAACAGGAAGGTATCTACTGGACAATTCTGAAGAGTATTCAGGATCAGCTTATTGTACAGACAGATCGAATTCTGGAAGTAGGCTGTGGACTGGGCTATTTAACGTACGCACTCCGTCAGGAAGGGTATCTGGCTACTGGCATCGATATTTCGCCCGAAGCCATTAGCAATGCAACAGCCTGCTATGGTCCCTATTACCGGGCCGAAAATATTATTGGTTTGAGTGGCCGCAGTCAGGAACGCTACGACGTTATCATTATGACCGAGCTTATTGAACACCTGGAAGATCCACTGCTGTTTCTAAGCGAGGTTCGGCAGTTACTGGCACCTAACGGCAAATTGCTGATAACGACCCCGAATAAGTCTTTTTTACATAAAAACCGGGAGACCTGGCAGTCAGACCTGCCGCCCGTTCATTTCTGGTGGTTTTCAGAACAGTCGGTTCAGCCCATTGCCCGGCGATTAAACATGCAGTATCAGCTACTGGATTTCTCTGATTACAATCGCAAAACCGGTAATTACGCGCTAGTGATTAATGACGCGCTTCAGCCACGGGTTCCCACCTTCGACCCAACGGGTAATGTGCTTAATCCGGTTGAAAAGCCCGGGGTGCTTATGCGCTTTATGCTACAGGCGTTGCGTGTGGTAAAGCGAGGTCTGCTACCGTTTCTGAACCGGGATACGCGTCAAAGTCAGACGCTGGCTTTCATTCTCACAAACGACGCCGTCAGGTAAGGGTTTACACTAAAGCAATCGCTCGGGAAGGTCTACACCACTGTGTTGAATGGCAATACCCGGCAACTTACGCAGGATTGTATCAGGAGGTTGCTCGCAGTGGCTACCCAACACATCGTTGGTGCAGGCAAGTGGCGAGCGTGAGTTACGAACGAATGAGTAGCGAAGAGTCCGCCTTAGTTAGCCACGTTGCACCGTCGGCACCATTGGTATGTGCCGTTGTGCTCAATTACGGTACCTGGCAGTATAGTCAGGATTGTATCGCCAGTTTGGTGGCCATGAATTATCCGGCCCTTGTCATTGCCCTGGTCGATAACTGCTCACCCAACGAATCGGTGAAACACCTGGCCGATTACCTGAACTCACACCAGGGGAACCAACCGCTCGTGTATATACTGGATACAGCTGTACGTACCTATACGTTGGGTAATGCGGAGGTAGCACTTATCGAGTCAGCGACAAACGACGGCTACGCCGCTGGTATAAACGTTGGACTACGCTGGGGTCTGGAACAAACAGAGGCTGCTTACTTCTGGGTGCTCAATAATGACACAACTTTCCATGTCGATGCTCTTGGGGCGCTGATCCGTCAGTACAGCCAGACCACAGCTACACAGCAGGGAATTATGGGCTCTGTGCTGATGCACTACGATAAACCGACGGTGGTACAGGCTATTGGTGGCCGGCATATTCCCTGGCTAGGCATTTCGGCGCCGGTGGGCGAAGGGTTACCCGCTGCTACGGCTGCGTTGAGTAAGCTATTGCCCGATGTGAATTATATAATCGGTGCCGCCTGTTTGTTAAGTCGGCAGACGCTGCTTCGGGTTGGGTTCATGCCCGACGATTATTTTCTGTACTATGAAGATACCGCCTGGTCACTGGAGGCCGAGCGGCGTGGATTTGCGAACACGTGCTGCCTTGGTAGCCTGGTTTATCACCGCGAAGGAGGGAGTACACGGGCCACTGCCGGCCGCTTATCGGTGAGGGGTGAGTATTATTTTGCGCGTAATAAAATCCGCTTCACGAGGCGCTACTTCCCACACTACGTACCATTCATGATCCTAAGTGCCATAACGGCTATAGTGATGAGAGCCTGGGCTGGTAATTTTACGGCGGTAAAAACGATTGGCTCGGCTACCTGGAATGAATTGATACACCGAAAAAAGCAGGCTGCTGTAGACTAGCAGCCTGCTTTTTGCATGTCGGTCAGTCATTGCTGCAAAGGTCTCTCCATTGCCCACAGCCAGCGGATTTGTTAACGTCTTGTCAGACTGGCTTCAGGATGGATGGCGTCACCGAGCCACCCCTGAGCGGCCTTTACAATTTTTTTGCCAGTCAGGAAGGTAGCAAGGCGGCCGTTTCAACTAGATCTAAGTCGCTCCTGCTTCATTCGTTAACCCGCCTTTTGAGCCAATAGCAGGTCTAGCTGCTCAATGACTCGTTCGGCAGAAACGTCGGTGATGGCAAAGGGTGATTCAGGGTTGAACTGGGCGGCAATGGCGGTGAGATCGGCGCGGTGCTGCTCAATATAAGGCGGATAGATGTGCCGGATTGGTGCCTTGAGCGTAGCCGGGTAAGGATGCCAGCGCACCAGCGATTTCCCCTGCGAAATAACGATGGTAGGCGTATGCAGTGCGGCGGCCAGGTGCACAGTGCCCGTTTCGTTGGAAATGAGCAGATCGGCACGGCGCAGAATGGCCAGTAACTCCAGCAGAGAGAGCTTGGCCGTCAGGTTTTGTACCCAGTCGGGTTGGGGCAACTGTTCCAGCAAGGCATCAGCATACACGTCTTCGCCAGGGGCGCCCGTGAGCAGAATTGTGTGGCCGGGATAATGCGTGTGCAGGTGCTGCACCACTGCCGCAAATCGGTTGGCAGGCCAAACCCGAAACGCCTGCCCAGCCCCCAATGACAGCACTACGCTCGGAACGGGGGTTGCCACCGCCGGTAGCCGGCGAGGGTCGATGTGAGGCGGCAGAATGGGTACGTCGATTTGCAGGAAGGCGCTGATAATCTGCTGGTTACGGATTAGTTCAAACACATAGCCAGCTTGCGTGGGCAACAGGCGCGTGTACTGCCGGTTTCCCCAGCCCACTTCCCAGCGCGTCAGGTTGATGCCGTCGCCAATGCACCCGATGCGTTCGGGTGCATTGGTGGCCCGGGCCAGGAAATCGTCGAGAACCAGCACCCGGCTATAGGTGGGGCAGAAGACGGTTTCGGCCCCTAACTGCCGTAGTTGCTGCACCACGTTGAACCGATAGGCCAGGTTGGTACTCAGTTTATAGATGTCTACCCAGATAAATTCGTCAACAATATCGGCGTCTAACTGATGTGCCAACCCGCGAAATGTCTGATTGCCCACCAGCGTCAGGCGATGGGTGCGGTAGGCCGACTGCGTTTTGAGGTAGCGGAGGTAGCCCCGGAAAGCCAGGTAATCACCCAGCACATCGAAGCGGAGAACGACCAGCGATCTGGATTGACCGGCTGTCCGTTTTGCCAGCAGCATAGCCAGCCGGTCGGTTAGCCAAAGCAGTGCATCAATGCCAGCCAGCACCGGAGCCAGCCAGGGCGACGTTTTCAGGAGCCGGATAACGGTTTTAAGATCCATTATTCTTTCATTACCCGGTATGCGCCCGTAATAAGTTGGTTGTGCAGGGTATGCAGGCTACGCACGAGTGGCGAGGTCATATGCCGACGCAGCGTCGCGTTGTCTTCCTGAAACTGAGCTACATATTGGCTACCTCCTTTTGAGGCCTGATGAATGCGGAAGGCAGAAAAGAGTTGGCCGCTAACGACCGGTGCCTGCTGCTGTGCCAGCCGGAGCCACCAGTCATAATCCATCGTGTAACGAAGGTCTTCGCGCAGGTAACCAAGTTGCGCATGAGCCGTTCGTCGCCAGAAGGTGGAGGGTTGGCAAACGGCGTTGGTGAGGCCCAGAAAAGCAGCGGGCGACAGCGACCGAAGCAGCCGTTTATATTGCCGAATCGGCTCCTGAATGACCTGACCCGTTTGATCCACAATCTGGCAATCGCCTGTAAGCCAGAGGCTATTGGCGTTGGCTGCGAAGAACGTACCCACAGCCTGCAACGTACCTGGCAGAAAATAATCGTCGGAATTAAGCCAGCAAACAATATCGCCTGTTGCCATGCGCAGCCCTTTGTTGATGGCATCTGTCTGGCCCCGGTCACGCTCGGAAATGAACGTCAGCCGGTCACGGTAGGGGGCCACTACGCCGGCGGTATCGTCGGTCGATGCCCCGTCGAGAACCAGGTATTGCAGGTTCGGATAACCTTGCCCCAACACTGAATCAATGGTTTGACGGATGAACTGTCCCTGATTGTAGGAGGGCGTAATGACGGTAATTGCAGGGAGCATCTTATACAGCTGATTCAGCCGGCTCTACTTCAGACTTCGTCGGCTTGGTGGGCGAAATAAGTTGCTGCTGCCGGTCCAGTTCAAGTTTCATATAAGCCATCTCGTGCGTCAGCATTTTTATCTGGTTTTGTAGCTTGGAGTTCACCACCGAGAGATGTACCAGAAACACGATAATGGCAAAAATGGCCGCCAGAAAGATCAGCGAGGGCGGATAGTACACGCCCAGCCAGAGCGAGATCTGCTCAAGCCCTTTCCGCCAGATCGAAAACACGATCAGAATCAGCGTGCAGAGAATCCAGACGATGGAATACTCTTCCCGCAGCCGCCCCTGAATGATGAGCCGGAAGATCATGATCATGAAGATCGACGCCCCCACGATGCTAACAAGCTGAATGATAAACGATAGGCCTTCCATTTCTAAAAAGTTTACTGTTTACTGTTTACTGTCTTCTGTTGCGCTGCCTGGGTACGTATTGCTAACGAGCAGCGCAACAGAAAACAGTAAACAGAAGGCTAAGGACGGAAGACAGAGGACTTTTTCAAACTGGTTTTAGTCCCTTTCCCCGTAGCCGCAGGTAGATGAACAGAATACCGAGCGATACTTTAGCCATGTAATAAACCGCCCGGCTACTGTTGATGCTCGATACGCCGCCCTGCCGTTCCTGCATCAGAACGGGTACTTCCATCATCCGTAGACCGTATAGGCCAAACTGTACAATGGCTTCTGGCTCAGGGTACTCGTCGGGGTAATAACGCTCAACAACGGCCAGTGTTTTGCGGTTGAACGCCCGAAAGCCCGACGTACTGTCGTGCACCGTTTGCCCGATAAGCAGCTGATTGAGCCAGCGGAAATACTTGATGCCCAGCCTCCGGGTTAGCGACGACTGAAACCCTTCTTTGGTCAGGAACCGCGACCCAATGACCACGTCGGCCTTGTCTTGCAAGAGGGGCGTCAGAATTTTCGATAGTTCATTGGCCGGGTGTTGCCCGTCGCCGTCCATCTGCACCGCCGCATCGTAGCCATGCCGGTAAGCGTACTTGTAACCGGCATGCATGGCCCCGCCGATCCCCAGGTTCACCGGCAAGTCGAGGTACAGACAGCCCAGCGACCGGATGATCTCAATCGAGCTATCCGTCGAGCAGTCGTTCACCACCAGCACATCGGCATCGAATCCCTGCTGCCGGGTTGTCCGTTGAATCGTGCGCACCACCTCAGCAATAGCGGCCTGCTCGTTGAAACACGGTATGACGATGAGGATCTTCAAAATTAGTTTACTGTTTACAGTTTGCTGTTGCTCCGCTTCTCCAGAACCGCTGATTTAAGCAGCATAACAGAAGACAGAAAACAGTAAACTATTTTTAATCGATTCGTTCGTAGATGGTCATTGATCCCAGCTCTACGGCTTTCTTCATGCAACGTACCTCATACGGAATCTGGGGCGCGTGGTCGTAAAGCATGTACTTGACATTCAGTTTTTTGAACTTCGGCGAGCAGGGGTCGCCCGCAATCACATACCCATCTTCAAACTGCTGGGCCAGAATGGTGGTATCGCCCTGTGCGCCGTTAATGTACGTCTGGAAGGTCACATGCGCGTAGCGGTTATAGGCCGAGTCGCGCTTCATGGTGGGGTCGAGCACGCTGAAGATCTGCTTCCGGTTGGGAATGTATTTCACCCCCGTAATCTGTTTCGCACCGGTGGCCGTCACCATATACGTAACGAACTGACTGCCATTGACTATCCAGCGGGCATCGGGGTCTTTGTCGACCAGCGTTTTCACGTTCTGGTACACCAGGTTCTCGGTCAGTGGGGTTAGCCCTTTCGAAAGCGGATTGGCTTTCAGGTTCGGCAGCAGGAACAGAAGGATTCCCCCGCAGAAGAGGGCTACTCGGTAGCGGACATTCAGCGAAAACAGCAACAGCCCATTCATCAGGATAAAAAACAGCACCGGCAAAAATGTCTGGTCGGACCGGAGCATCCCTTCCGAATCGTTCACGTTTACGTAGGCGGTATAGACCACAAACGCGATGATTCCAACGATGGCGACGGGCGTAAACCAGGCCGGAATGGCTTGTTTGATGTCGGCAAGGCTTAGATTACGGAGCGAAGCGAGGTACAGGAACAGTAACACAATGCCACCCACGCCCATCGGAATCTGTCCGCGACGGGTAGGAACCATGCTCATCAGCGACGCTTTGGCAATGGCTTCCGGGTAGCCTACTTCGATCCAGAGCCACATCAGGCAGACAAATACCATAGCCCCAGCCAGCATCCAGTCAATTCGGCGCGTGAAGGCGAACAGGGCAATGGCCAGCGGCATCACCACCGGGGCAAAATTCAGATAGTGCGACAGTTCACAGATATTCAGCCACCCCTTCGGGAACTGCTGATCGTTGAAAAACCAACTGTAATATTCAGAATACCAGTTGGCAATGAAGCCCGTGCCGCCTGTTTCGCTGCGTTTACCGGGATACACGGTGCTGGTAACTGCCTTAATCGTTTCATCAATATCGTTCTTGAAGATATAAGTCACAATACCCGCCAGCGCAACCGCACTCACCAGGCTAACCAGCTTAAGCGGTAAGGCTTTGAGCGGAAAAATCGCCTTGCGTTCGTTGAGAACGTACCCAATCAACAGGGAAATGAACAGGTAGGCCATAGGCACCTGATAGGGCGGATAGAGGAGCGTGGCGTAGGAAATGGCGATCCAGATGAGGGCAAAGGCAACGGGAATGTAAACGCGGGGGTTGGTGCTTCTGAGGAGATAGACCGCCGCCACAAACGCTGCCGCGCAATACCCGATCATCGACGATGGAATGAACGACCACCAGACCGTGCCTGAAGAAAGAAACAGGGTGAAGGCCCCCGTCAGTGAAAGCCAGTATTGATTTCGGGAAACCAGCAGGAAAAACAGAAACGTACCCAGCAATAGCACCAGCGGGCTACTATTGTACATCCATGAATAGCCCCGTTCCACGTCGAGAAACATGAACCCCCAGTAGCCTAATTTAAAAATTGTGATTGGGTGCTTTACCGGCAACGTGAGCAACGGTGTTTTCAGGCCGCCGACTGCTTCATTCTCTGCTTTAAAGCCTGTGTTGGCATTCGATAAAATCCAGGGCGCCCCAACGGCGTAATCATCCATCCGAATTCGTTTTGGCGTGCCAGCCACCAACCCGCGTTTGGCGGGGCCACCGTCGGGCAGAATCTCGTTCCAGGCGGGTATAGAAATATAATGCCATTTGAACAGCACGAACAGCAGAAATACGCCCACAAATACCCCCAGCGTGATTTTTACGCGTTTGTCAAACCAGATTAACGTACCTGGCGGCGCAGTAGGTATTGGTGTTGGCGGTGCCGGAGGCGGAACTGAAGCCACAGGAGCAGGCCGCACTTGAGGCGGTGCCACAGTAGACACAACAGGACGCGGACGATCAGTAGCCGGCGAATCGGCTGGTTTTTTGCCTTTTTTACTCATTAGTTCAGTATGGGTCGGGTACTAAAATGGCACGCTACTACGCTGTTAAGTGCTCATCAAGCCCCGGCTATACTAAATGCCAGCGTGGTGCGCTGATCACTTAATGAGAACAAGGCCTGTTAACAGTGTAGCCTAATCAGACAAATTTACCAATTTTGCCGGTAGGGGATTCCTGTCGACCTGTTATTTTCGACCCCTTAAGCCGGTTATAATGTCCCCATATCAAAGGCTGTGCCAACTCGATCTGTCTCCATGAAAAAGACACTTAAACAGCTTTTGCCCCTTGTGCTGGCAGTTGGTCTACTGGCATACGCGCTACGGGGAATGTCTATGGATAGCCTGCTTGATCAACTATACCAGGCGTCGCCTCTCTGGATTACCGTTACTACGCTGGTTGTAGGTATACAAACGCTGTTACGCGCGATTCGCTGGCGAATGTTGCTCCAGGGTCTTGGCTACACACCCTCGAACGGACGAGCCCTATCGGCCATGCTCGCCGGCAGCGCGTCGGGCCTGATTATTCCGGGCTCGGGCGAATTTCTGCGCTGTACGCTGCTGCAACGGAGCGACAACATACCGATCACCGAAAGTGTAGGCTCGATCATCACCGAACGGCTGGTCGATCTGCTGGCCACGGTGGTGTTCCTGACCCTAACCATCCTGCTCGAATCGGGCCGATTGCTGGCCTACGTGCGCCAGTATATGCAACCACCCGCCTGGCTAAAGACCATGACAACGGCACAGTGGATTGGGGTGGCGGCAGCTATTGGATTGGCCATTTTACTGGCCGTTTGGGGGCTGAAAAGGCTGGTCAGGCAGGCATCTATGCAACGAATAGCCGGCCGATTGAAGCTGCGTGACCGGATCGACGGTTTTCGGCGAGGTTTGTTAAGTATCCGGCTCGTGGGCAATCCATTCTTATACTGGCTCACCACATTTTTTATTCACAGCCTATCGCTGGTTACGCTGGTTGCCCTTTTCCGGGCTTTACCTGTTACCGAAGCGCTGCCTGACTCGGCGTCACTGACCATTTTTGCCCTCACGTCGCTTGGTAGCCTAACCATTCCTACCCAGGCAAGTATCGGGTCATATCATTTTCTGGCCAGTCGGGGGTTGGTTGCCTATGGCCTTCCAATTTTGGCGGGTACAGTCTGGGCTACGTTTTCGCACGCTGTTTTTACCCTGATAAACCTGCTGTTCAGTGTGTTTGGCTTCCTGGCCGCGTTGCGTTTTCTGCGCCGAAAGCAAACCTATAAGGTTTCCGAGACCTTATAGGTTTAGGGAACGACTATCAATCATGCCTAGAATCGCCTTACTCTCACTACTCCTCCTGCTAACCGCCTGTTCCGACAAGAAGGAACGTACCCAGGCACCGGCCGACGAGCCGAGCTATACACTATTTTTTATCGATAAGAGCCTGAGCAACAACAGCCTGTCAGAGGCCCGGGCTGTCTACGAGCGTGTCATCCGCGAAGCCATTACTGAGAATGTGCACCAGAAAGGCGACAAGGTGGTGGTGTATTACGTGCACGACAACACCGCCAAAGCCCGCGCACTCGCACTGACGGCACGTACCCAGCTACCCGAAACAGAGGGAGCCAGCCCTACCGACCGGGAGGCTGCCCAGTCTGATTACGAGCTGCAACTGACCCGCGAGCAGGCCACCATGCAGCGGCAGGTGCTGACCAGGCTCGATCAACCCAACACCGACTTATCGAATCAGCATACCGATCTGTGGGGAAGTCTCGACGTACTGGCCCGCGCCGATGAATCAGGTAAGCAGGTACGTGCCTACTACCTGAGCGACATGGTCGAGAGCATGAACGGCCCTGGTCGCCGCGACTTTCATAAAACACCCCCCGCCACTAACCAGCAAGCCGACGAATGGGCTAAGGCCGACGCTAAAAAGCTGTCTGCCCAGTACGTGATCGGCTCGCCAGCCATCCGGCTCGTGCTGCCCTTCGCTGCTACTGCGTCGGCCAAGGAAAACAACCCCACCGTTACCCGCTACTGGCACACCCTATTCGATACGATGGGCGCTGCCGAGGTGGCGGAATAGCAAAAGCCGCTTCAGGTTATTACTGTCCTGCCTCTGATAAGAGGCCTAAAATGACCAGCAAGAAAAAGAGTATCCCAAATAAGAGCAACACAATGGCTTTGGTACTCATCGTGCGCGACAGGGCAACGTTCTCTTCAGTTTCCCAATAATAGTTTAGCTGCTTTACGCTCGGGATCAGGAAGGCATAAAACGGAATGGCAATCGTAACGAACCAGTATGGGTCTGGCAGTCGGCTAAGTATATTGGAGATAATGGCCAGAATGACATAAGCAGTGGCATAGGCACCCGTGGCTATACCCTGATGGCCTTTTTCCCGCGCGTCGTAGTCGATCCTGTCTAAAAGGCCATGTACGAAAAAGACCGCAAAGAAGGCGCGGGCAACCGGACTCACTGATAGATTGTCTTTCTGCTTGATAAACCGCCATGCCTTGTATTGCCACCAAATAGAGTAGATGCCAAACGTGAAAAAGCACAAAAAGAAGAACGCTAAAGGCGTCGTAATCTGGGCATGTCGCTTGGCAATGTAAGTTTGTAGTTCTGGGTTCATCGCGCGAAATAAGGCGTAGTTCAGGCGTTATTAGTAGCTCCTTATGCTTTTGGGCCTAATTATAAGTAGCTAAAATGTGATTGACAACCAGTAGACGCTAAAAGACCATAACCTGTTGGGTGCGCTGCCTAGCGTCACCGGTCTACCACGTATCCCAGTCATAGTAAATGGGTTACCTCCCCGGATGGCTGATCTACTTTAAATCGCGTATCAGGGCGTTGAGTAGCTTTTTCTGATGGAGATCGTAGATATACTCCCAGAACATGACGCCGGCCAGACCTTGCTGCTTTACGTAGGCCACTTTAGGGGCAAAAGAAGCCTCATCGGCGTAGGTGATGAAGGTGCGCGTTGTGGGGTTCCACAGGTACGGTGCTTTGGCATCATTGTCCCAGTAGCGGGTGAAACCATTTTTGCCGATGTAGTTGTCGGCCAGTTCATCATAGCTAATAAACAGGTGTTTACCGGTAGCAGGCTGATACAGCCCATGATCCACAGGCGCTACATCGGTCCAGCCACGCCCATAGAACGGGATCCCCAGAACAATTTTATTCGCTGGCACACCCGCCCGGATATGGCCTTCTACGGCAGAAATAGAGCTATTCCGCGACTGATCGCCCTTTTTCGACTGGGCTAATGGGCTATGGTGACCGGTCACTTTATCATTACCGTGATACAGGTCATAGGTCATGATGTTTACGTAATCCAGGTACGTTTGCGCCTGGCCTAGTTCGGTATGACGGACAAACGCTGTGTCGCCGCCAGTGGCCGCTGTAAGCAAATAATGAGCTGATGAGGGCCGCTTGTCCAGTTTGCCCTGCTCGTCAAGCCGGTCTCGGAGGGCTTTCAGAAAGAGGGTGAAAGTCTGCTTGTCCTCCGGGCGAAAGATGTTGCCGGCACCAATCTGAGCTGGATATTCCCAGTCAATATCCAGCCCATCCAACTTATACTTCGCTAACAGCGCCACGGCATCGTCGGCAAATTTCTTCCGCGAAGCAGCAGTTAGAGCGGCATCCGAAAAATACTGGCAACCGCCCCAGCCACCAATCGAAATCAGAATTTTAAGGTCCTTATTGATCGCCCGCAGCGCCGTTAACGCTACCAGATTGACGGAATCGCGTGCGTTGAGCGGGGCTAGCTTGCCGTCTGCCGCGGGTACGGCAAAGGCGTAATTGATATGAGTCAGCTTACGGGCCTCGATCTGGTCTTTCGTCCAGCCTTTATCGGAGACATACCCGATAACAACCGGTTTCGGATTGATTGTCTGCCCAGGGGTCTCTGTGAATAAGCCAGCGATCAGTAGGCTTGTGGCCACACAAAAACGCTGGATGCAACGAAGCGTACAGGGTATAGTCATAGCGGAGCTGATGGATCAGTAACAGGAAGGAACGCTAATGGCCAACGTACCCAGCAGTTGGGTAGAGCCAAAGGTCGGCCAAAAATAAGACTGGCAGAGTCAATTGATGATACTTATTAAATTAATTTATAAATAGTTCTGACCCTTAAACAAATTGACCATCAGGATAACATTTACTTGAGTAGTAACTGTGAAAAAAATTCAGAAAAGTACTCAGTATACTCACCGCAATTATATACAGGCTGAATAGTATGCAAGTAGTCTGATGACCAGCAACACACTGAATTTACGAGCAGTTCCGCTCAAAAATACGCCGACGTCTGTCAAGTTACGGCCATAAATAATGAGTAATGTCTGTAGAATTTACCAGCACCTATTTACCCTCTCAACGATGTGTACCGATTGTATTTAATAGTTTGATAATAGGAAATTATAGCAAATTGTAAATAATATCGCTAGAAGGTCAACGGATCTTAAAATATTTTAAAAACTAAGAATATATTTGCTGCCAGGCTGATTAAGCCAAATAATATCTTGAAGCGAACGTGCATTTAGCTGTCGCGAGCCGATTGAGGGCCTACCAATGCGATGCCTTAAATAATCGAAAATGTAGTGTAACGTATACTTATTGATTGTCAGCTATGTAGGGTAGCTGTTTGATCAGGCGCCAGAAGCACAGCGTATTTCCCTATTCGTATGAGTGTATGCGGTTTGATACTTATGTAGTTAATAGCTAGGAAAAGAGCAATACAAAAAATAAGATCGACTACAGCTATAGTATAAAAGCCTAAGGGAATAAAAATCTCAGTTAAATGAGAATAAATAATTGCAATGCGTGCCAATTCTTAACTATAAACTAAAAAACGATGAAGCAATGTAGAAACAGATTTACCTTGTTGATTACTTTCATTTTATTGAGTTGTTATGCGGCAGTTGCTCAACAGGTGACTATCCAGGGGAAGGTGTCTGAAAATGCAACAGACGTCATTCCGGGTGCTAACATTTTGATAAAAGGGTCAAATAGAGGTACCGTGACCGACGCCGAGGGGCGTTTCACGATCAGCGCACCCAAAGGCAGTGTGCTGGTTATTCAGTCGTTGGGCTTCGTGGCCCAGGAGGTTACCGTTGGCGATCAGACTACGCTGAACATCACGCTGGCCGTGAGCGACAAAACGCTGGACGAAGTGGTTGTTACGGCCCTTGGTATCTCGAAAGACAAGAAAGCCCTGGGCTATGCCGTATCCGAAGTGAAGGGCAGCGACCTGACGCAGGCCCGGGAAATTAACCTGGGCAATGCCCTGTCGGGTCGGGTAGCGGGGTTGAACGCCAGCAGCACGGCAACGGGCCCCGGTGGGTCGAGCCGCGTTATCATTCGGGGTAACGGCTCGCTGAGCGGCAACAACCAGCCCTTGTACGTGATCAACGGGGTACCTATTGATAACACGAACGTCAACTCGGCGGGTATGTGGGGGGGCACCGATTCGGGCGATGGCCTGAACAGTATCAACCCGGACGATATCGAAACGATGTCTGTCCTGAAAGGGGGAACGGCCGCGGCCCTGTATGGCTCACGCGCGTCGAACGGGGTTATCCTGATCACGACGAAAACGGGCAAATCGCAGCGCGGTATCGGCGTTGAATACAATGGTACCTACACGATGGACAAGCCGTTCTCGCTGAACGACTGGCAATATGTGTACGGCCAGGGAACGCGGGGCGCCAAGCCACTGACGCAGGATGAAGCCATCCAGACGGGTACGTCGTCGTGGGGGGCCAAGCTAGATGGCACCAATGTCATCCAGTTCGATGGGGTGTCTCGTCCGTACGTTGCTCAGAAAGACAACGTCAAGAATTTCTATAATTCAGGCAGCACGTTCTCGAACACGGTTGCGGTATCGGGCGGAACCGATGCGGCCAGCTTCCGGTTTTCGGCGTCTGACATGAACTCGAACAGCGTAGTGCCTAATGCGGGTTTCAACCGTAAGTCGTTCAACCTCAGTGCCAACGCCAATCTCTCGAAGAAAATCGTGTTTGAAGGCGTTGCCCAGTACAACATCGAAACGGGTACCAACCGGACGTTCCTGTCGGATACGCCGAAGAACCCGAACTATGGTGTGCAGCTGATCGCCAACTCGGTCTACATCCGCACGCTGAATCCGGGCTACGACAGCCGCGGGTACGAAGCGCTCTGGAACAGCAACGTGTATTCGACCAACCCGTATTTCGCGGTAAACAAAGTGCCGAACAGCGACGTCCGGAACCGGTTTATCGGCCAGTTCTCGCTGCGGTACAATATCACCGACTTCCTGTATCTGCGTGGCCGGGTGGGAACAGACTACAACCAGACCAAATTTGTCAGCGTTGAACCAACTGGTCTTGCCTACTCAACGCGGGGTAGCATGAGCCGCACCAACACGCAGATTGGTGAGACAAACGCCGAACTGCTGCTGGGCTTCAACAAGGAGTTTGGCAGCATCTCGGTGAACGCCCTGGTTGGTGGTAACCAGATGCGCCGCTCTACGGAAAACCTGCGCTACAACGGCCAGTATTTCGTAGTGCCGTTCAATTACTACCTCGACAACACGGTGACGAAAACGCCGGGTTACGACTACAGCGCGCTGGGCATCAACTCGGTGTTCGGCTCGGCCGATATTGGCTACAAGAACATCCTGTTCCTGACCTTGACGGGCCGCCAGGATTGGTTCTCGACCTTATCGAAACAGAACAACAGCCTGTTCTATCCATCGGCGGGCTTGAGCTTCGTAGCGTCTGACGTGATGAACAACCGGCCAAACTGGTTCAACTACGGTAAAATCCGGGCATCGGTGGCGCAGGTAGGTGGTGGTTACCCCAACCCATACGCCCTGAACCTGACGTATAACCTTCAGACCAACAACTACATCGGCGATATCCCGCTGATGTCGGTCAACGGCGGTACCATCCCGAACGCACTGCTGCAGCCCAACACCTCGACCACGACGGAATTCGGTATAGAAAGCAAGCTGTTCAACAACAAACTGGGTGTCGACCTAACGTTCTATAACCGCACGACGACGAACGATGCCGTTACGGCCTCTACCTCATCGGCCACCAGCTACGGCAGCGTACTGTTGAACGTGGGTAAAGTGGTGAACAAAGGTATTGAGGTGTTACTGACCGGCACGCCGATCAAAAAAGCGAGCGGCTTTACCTGGAATGTGTCGTACAACTTTGCGTACAACGACAACAAAGTGGTGAAGATCACCGACGACCTGACCACCTTCCAGGTCGATCAGTCACGTACCCAGAGCGCCTATATTTATCACTACGCTGGCCAGCCCTACGGCATGATCACGGGCTATCAGGCACTGCGGAATGCCAGCGGCCAGGTCGTCTACAACTCGGCAACGGGTTTACCGCTGCAAAGCGCGCTGATGCCACTGGGTCGTGGTGTTCCGCCCGTGACCATGGGGCTGACCAACACATTCAGTGTGAGCAACTTCTCGTTCAGCTTCCTGCTCGATGGTAAGTTCGGCTCTAAAATCTACAGCGCCACGAACTACTACGCCACGGCCAATGGCCTGACGCAGGAAACGCTGAACGGTCGCGAAGGGGGCATCACCGTGACGGGCGTTACTCAGAACGGCGATGCATTCACCAAAACCCTGTCGGCACAGGATTACTACGGCAGCAGCGCCTACCGGAACATCACCGAGAACTTCGTGTATGATGGCAGCTTCGTGAAACTGCGTCAGCTGACGTTTGGCTATTCACTGCCCCGGTCATTCCTGGCCAAAACGCCGATTCAGGCCGCAAGCCTGTCGCTGGTGGCGCGTAACCTGCTGATCCTGTACAAGAACGTACCTAACGTTGATCCGGAATCGAACTACAACAACGGCAATGCCCAGGGGCTCGAGATGTTTGGTGTACCACCCGCTCGCAGCTACGGTCTAAACCTGAACGTTCGTTTCTAACTCACCGCTTTTAACGCATTTACCCATGTTACGATCTCTTAAGACATACCGATTACCGGCGTTGGCCTCTCTGCTGGCAGCAGGCCTGCTCCTGGCGTCCTGCGATAATGGCTTCGAGCAGCTGAATACCAACCCCAACGCACTGACCACTCCGGTTATTCCTAACCTGCTGTCGTATTCGCAGGTTAAAACGGCGGGTACCGGCTACGAAAACCACCGGGGCAACCTGATCTATGCCGGTGCCATGATCCAGCACTTCTCGTCGTTGACCACCTACTGGTCGGGCGATAAGTACCTGTACAATGCCCCTTATTCAGATGCCTATTTCGAAACGGCCTATGGTGAACACGTGAAGAACGTGGAGCAGATCATTGCCCTTACAAAAGGCGATGCTGCGCAGGTGAACCTGTACAACATTGCGCGGATCTGGCGGGTGTTCGTCTATCACCGCATCACCGATCTGTACGGCGACATTCCGTACTCGCAGGCGGGCCAGGGGTATCTGACGAGCGTGTTCAGTCCGAGATACGACAAGCAGGCCGACATTTATGCCAACATGCTGACCGAGCTGGACCAGGCGGCGGTTGCGCTGGATAATACCAAGACGGGCTACGGCGCGGCAGACCTGATCTACGCGGGTGACCTGACCAAGTGGAAGAAGTTTGCCTATTCGATGATGCTGCGGCTGGGTATGCGCCTGACCAAAGTGGATGCGGCGGCGGCCCAGACCTACGTGAAGAAAGCCATTGCGGGCGGTGTGATGCAGAGCAACGACGATCTGGCGAAGATCAACCACGCGGAAGGCAACGACAACACGAGGAACCTGGACGGCAATACGCTCAGAACGCAGGAATACGATGCCGCCAACCTGAAAGGAAAGGCAAACAGCAAACTGAGCAGCACGTTCATTAACTTCCTGAAGAACAATAACGACCCCCGTCTGCCCTTCATCGCTACGTTATGGCAGGGTAACGCCAACCCAGCCCTGGAAGCAACAGCTACCGACCCAGCCAGGCAGAAAGGCTTGCCAAACGGGTTTGATGCGCAAACGATCAAGTCGCTGATTCCGGGCTGGGGCGTGACCGATTCGCTACCGGCGTACTCAGAAGCAAACCTGAACAAGATTGCCAGCAACAGCGCGCCAACCGTGTTCCAGAGCTACGCCGAAGTAGAATACCTGCTGGCCGAGGCAGCTGTTCGGGGTTGGGGTGATGGGCAGGCTGCTATTCATTACAACAAAGGGGTAACGGCCGCCATGAGCATGATGTCGCTGTATGGAGGCACCGTCAGTGCGGCTGCTATCACCACGTACCTGACGGCGCACCCGTATCTGAGCACCGGCACAACGGCGCAGCAGATGGAGCAGATCGGCACCCAATACTGGGCGGTAAACTTCCTGAACTCCTACGAAGCCTACGCCAACTGGCGCCGTACGGGTTATCCGGTGCTGACGCCAACCAATTACGTAGGTAACGAAACGGCGGGTGTCATTCCCCGTCGCCTGCGGTATCCATCAACCGAGAGCAGCAAGAATGCAGCGCAGTACAACGCGGCGATCGCTGTTCAGGGGCCAGACCTGCTGACGACCCGCATCTGGTGGGATAAGTAAGATCCAGGATTTGGGATAATTGGTAGTTAGCGCGTTGCTTTCGCGCCGTAGAGAATTATCCATCCGTATCTCACGTTAAATTACGGGTTAGTAAATCACCAATCGTCAGCGTGATTTGCTAACCCGTAACCATAAAAGATGCATCACACTCGTCAACTACGTCTTTGCTGGTTACTGCTGCTTTGGGTAACAGGCATGAGCCTGCCGGTTGCCGTGAAGGGGCAATTTACCCGCCTGGGGGCCGATAAAACGGGCGTTCAGTTCACGAACCAACTGACTGAAACGGAAGAGCAGAATGTGCTGGCCTACGAATACTTCTACAATGGCGGTGGCGTGGCCGTGGGTGATCTGAACAATGACGGATTGCCCGATCTGTATTTCACCGGCAACATGACGCCGGATCGCCTGTACCTCAACAAGGGCAATTTAACCTTTACCGATATTACCAAGTCGGCTGGCGTTGGGCAGGGCACCGGCTGGAAAACCGGCGTGACCCTCGTTGACATTAACCGCGACGGCTGGCTCGATATCTATGTCTGTTATTCGGGAAACGGCGAACCTGACACCCGCCGGAACCGACTTTACATCAACAATCACCTCGCTAAAAAAGGGCAGCTAACGTTTACCGAACGCGCTGCTCAGTACGGGCTCGATTCGCCCGCCTACACCACACAGGCCGCTTTCTTCGACTATGATAAAGACGGCGATCTGGATTGCTTCCTCCTGAACCACAACATCAAGGATTTCAAACGATTCGACGCGGCGCTGACCAAAGCCATGCGCGATGAATTGGCCGGCGATAAACTGCTGCGGAACGACAACAACAGGTTTGTCGACGTGAGCGAAGCCGCCGGCATCAAAGGCAACCCCATTGGCTTTGGCCTGGGGGTGGCCGTCGCCGACATTAACCTCGACGGCTGGCCCGACCTCTACGTGTCCAATGATTACATTGAACAGGATTATCTCTACCTGAACGACGGCCACGGCCATTTTATCGACCAGCTCGACGAGGCGGTTGGGCACCTGAGCTACTTCTCGATGGGCAACGAAGTGGTCGATATGAACAACGACGGCTGGCCCGACATCTTCACGCTCGATATGCTGCCCGAAGACAACCGGCGGCAGAAACTGCTCTACGGCCCCGAGAACTACGAAAATTACCAGAACATGCTGCGCAACGGGTTCTCGCACCAGTTGATGCGCAACATGCTCCAGCTCAACAACGGCAACACTGGCCTGAAAACGGCAGGGGTGAACGTACCTACGTTCAGCGAAATTGGCCAGCTGGCGGGCATTTCCAACACCGACTGGAGCTGGACACCCCTCGTCGCCGACTTTGATAACGACGGCTGGAAAGACCTCTTCGTGACCAACGGCTACCTCCGCGACTATACCAACATGGACTTCATGAAGTTCTACGCCGATGCCCAGTTGAAGGCGTCGAAAGGTAACCCGACGGCCATGATGGATATGCTGAAGCAGATGCCGTCTTCGGCCACCAGGAACTACATTTTCCGAAATTCTGGTAAACTCACCTTCGACAACAAAGTCCGCGACTGGGGATTCGATCAGCCCGTTTTGTCGAACGGAGCGGTATATGCTGACCTGGACGGTGACGGTGACCTGGAGATCATCACCAACAACGTCAACGTACCTGCCTCCATTTACCGGAATGATACCCCCAAACAACATTACCTGACCGTCCAATTTGGCAAGAACTCGGCTACCCAGGCCGTGGGCGCCAAGGTTTGGGTGTATTCGGCGGGCATGCAGCAATACCAGGAATTCAATCCGTCGCGGGGTTTTCAGTCGGGTATGTACACGCCGTTGCACTTCGGGCTGGGCAAACAAACCGTAGTTGATAGCCTGCGGATTGTGTGGCCAACCAATAAAACGCAGCTGATCCGGCAGGTGAAGGCTGATCAACGGCTCATCGTGCAGCCCGAATCGGCCTCGGATACGTATTCATGGGCGAAACCGACCCGGCCCTTTTTTGCCGAAGCTCAACAGGATTCGTTGCCCTACCGCCACCGCGAAGACGTCTACAACGATTTCAAACGGCAGCCGCTGATGCCTACCATGCTGTCGAATCAGGGGCCGCACATGGCCAGGGCCGACGTAAACGGAGATAAGCGCACAGACTTGTACCTGCCCGGTGCCAAAGGGCAGTCCGGTACGTTGCTGCTGGGAAAAGCGGATGGCTCCTGGCAACCGACGCAGCAACCCGCCTTTGTGGCCGATAAGCTTTGCGAAGATACCGATGCCCTGTTTTTCGATGCCGATGGTGATGGCGATCAGGATTTGTATGTGGTCAGCGGCGGGTATGCCTACCTGCCCGACGACCTGCTGCTTCAGGACCGGCTTTACCTGAACGACGGAAGGGGAAACTTCACCCGGTCGGAAGGACTTCCCGGCGACCGCATCAGCGATGCCTGCGTGGTCGCGTTAGATCTGGATAAAGACGGCGATCTGGACCTGTTTGTGGGCGGTCGCGTACGGCCGGGGCGTTACCCGGAGCCGGTCAGCAGCCGGATCCTGACCAACGACGGAAAAGGCAATTTCACGGACGCCACGGCTCAACTGGCCCCGTTCCTGACCAACGTTGGCCTGGTGACCGACGCAGTAGCGATGGATTCAGACAAAGATGGCTGGGATGATCTGGTGCTGGTTGGCGAGTGGATGCCCGTACTTTGGCTGAAAAATGAACAGGGAAAGCACCTGACAACGCCCGTAACGCTGGCCCCGGCTGGCTGGTGGAACCGGGTCGAAAAAGCCGACCTCGACGGTGATGGCGATGAGGATCTGGTGCTGGGTAATTTTGGACGGAACTGCCAGATGAAACCTACCGAGCGCGAACCCGTTCAGGTCACCTACGCCGATTTCGACCAGAACGAATCGCTCGACCCCTTCCTGACCTACTACATCCAGGGGAAACCCGCCCCGCTGGCTACCCGCGACGAAGCCCTGAATCAGCTGTTCTCGCTCCGGCGGAAATTTACATCCTACCAGGCCTATGCCGAGGCGGGTCTGGGCGATATCCTGTCGGCCGAACAACTGAAGCAGGCCGACACCTTGCAGGCTACCCAGTTTGCATCTGGCATCCTGGAAAATCGCGGCGGCACATTCGACTGGCACGAGTTACCCGTTGAGGCGCAGTTTGCGCCCATCTATGCCATTGCCCTGCTCGATGCCGACAATGACGGGCAAACCGATCTGCTACTGGCCGGTAACCAGTCGAACACGCGTATCAAGATCGGGAAAATGGATGCCAACTATGGGCAGCTATTCCGCAACGAAGGAAAAAATCAGTTCAGGTACGTTCCGCAAACGCTGTCGGGCTTTACCGTGCAGGGTGACGTGCGCGACGTGCTGATACTGGGGGAAGGCAACGGGCAGCAAATTCTGTTCGGCCGCAACAACAATACAATTCAGGTGTACCGAAAGACAAAGTGATGTGATGTATGAATAGCGTTTTTACTGTATTGCTTCGCGTATCACCACACTAACCCTACTTCGATACGACAGAACAAAGCTGAATAGTCTACTACTATGAATCGATCACTCCTGCTTATGCTGCTGCTGTGCCGCCTGACCGGGTTGAGCCAGGCCACGCAACCGGCCCGCCCACCATCGGCGGTGGCCTACACGCAGTCGCTGAAGAAGCTGACCGACGTGATGGTGACCGACGTGATTGGTCCCTGCGCTGCCGCCCGCTACTACGCCTATGCTAACCTGGCCGCCTACGAGTTGATGTACCGGCAGCAGCATCCGGCCGGGTACGTTGCCCTGACCGGCAAGTTGCGCGCCTATAAACTGCCCGACGCCCCGGTTCCGAACCCGGCTATTGATGTTGACTTTGGCGCTCAGTATGCGCTGCTACGAATGGGCGAAGAAATGCTGCCTTCGGGCTATCTGCTCGAAGCCGCTCGTAACGAGCTCATCAAGGCTGGTTCGCCACTGAGCCATGAGCAGATAACGGCTACACGGGCCTACGCCGACAGCCTGGTAAAACGAATCCTGAAATATGCAGCGGCTGATGGGTACGTGAAAACAAGCGGGTATCTGCGGTTCACCCCCGACGAAAAACCGGGTGCCTGGCAACCCACACCACCAGCGTATTCCGAGAGTTACGAACCGTACTGGAGCACGCTGCGGCCCTTTCTGCTCGATAGCGCTGCTCAGTTCCGCCCGGCGCGTCCCATTCCGTACAGCGAGCAGAAAGAGTCAGCTTTTTTCCGACAGGCAAAGGAGGTGTACGATACCTGCCGGGTGCTGACGGCCGAACAGCAGCACATCGCCAACTTCTGGGACTGTAACCCATTTTTTCTGAATCAGAAAGGACACATAAGCTTCGGTACCAAGAAAATATCGCCCAGTGGCCATTGGATGGGCATTACCAGTCTGATCAGCCAGCAACAGAATCTGTCGTTGGCCGAAACGGTTCGCTGGCATGCGCTGGTCAGCCTCACCATGGCCGATGCCTTTATTTCCTGCTGGGAGGAGAAATACTACAGCAACCGCATTCGTCCCGAAACGTACATCAATCAGCACCTCGATCGTGCCTGGCGACCGCTCCTGCAAACGCCGCCGTTTCCCGAATATACCAGCGGGCACAGTGTGGCGTCGCAGGCAGTGGCTACCGTGCTGACAGCACTGGCAGGCAAGCCTATCGGGTACGTTGATACCGTAGAAGTAGAATTTGGCGTAGCCGCCCGACCCTATCTGTCTGTAAAGCACGCGGCTCGCGAAGCGGCCATCTCCCGCTTATATGGCGGCATCCACTTTCGCGATTCCATCGAAAACGGTATGCAACAGGGTGAGCAGGTTGGCCAGTTTGTGCTGAACCGATTAGGATTGCTACCAACAGGGCGATAAGAAGGCGGCGGCCCGGCAAAAGCAGCTATACAGAAATAAGAGTGGGATAAGTAACTGCTTGGCCAACAATGATTTGTATAGCGGGGAAATGCCCTGCCTGTATGCCAGAGCGATATAGTGAGGCATTGACCTATTCGTTGCTGTTCTGAAAGTTTCTGATTAACAGCCAGTTACTTGTTTTTTTGGTAACACCATTCATACTAATCAGGAATTGACTGGGAGCACCCGGTAGGTTCTGGAGCGACTACATTCTCATGCATGACCATGCTGTCATCTCCGTAATTGATACGAAGAAGAACAAATTAAAACGAGCGATTATAGCTGATCTGTATCAGGCCGAATCACGAACGATTGCCCAGTTGGCCAGCGCACTTCATAGTAGCGTGCCGTCTATTACTGCCCTTATTGATGAGCTCATTGCTACCAAATGGGTACGGGGTATTGGCACAGGTGTGGCGCAACTGGGTCGAAAACCGTCTCTTTTCGCCCTGAATCCAGCTTATTACGTAACTGTGGTTGTCGATATAAACGTCCATGACACGAAACTGCTCGTCTTCGACCTGACTAACCAGGTACGCCATCGGGTCGACTTATCGCTTAAGCTGGGAGACTCGCCCTCCTTCACGGATGAGTTGCGCGAACCGCTACGCCAGCTTGCCCAACAGCTGTACGCCAAAAAACTGACGGTAATTGGCATCGGGGCCACAATGCCAGGGCTGGTCAATCCGCAGCTGGGGCTGAATTTCACCCACACCGAGCTCAATCAGCCGGGTCATTCGCTGGGTTCGCTGCTGGAAACTCTCTTCAGTGCCCCCGTTTACCTGATCAACGATACGAAAGCCACCATTTTTGGCGAATATAAATTTGGGCTGGCTCAGGGTAAAAAGCACGTACTGTCGATCAACATCGACTGGGGGGTGGGCCTCGGTGTGGTGATCAACGGTGATATTTTGCAGGGCACCGCCGGCTTTGCGGGCGAGTTGGGCCACATTCAGATGAAAACGGATGGCGAACTGTGCACCTGCGGAAAGGTGGGCTGCCTCGATACGCTGACCTCGGCCTCGTCGCTGATCCGACGCGCCCAGCTCGGGATGGCCCAGGGCCAGGTATCGATGCTGGCGAATGAGGGCATTGAGAACGTGACCATTGAGGCAATCATTGAAAAGGCTACGTTGGGCGATGCGTTTTGCATTGATCTGCTCAGCGAAGCGGGCAGCGAACTGGGTAGAGGGCTCGCCACGGCTGTTCACCTGTTTAACCCTGAACTGATTATTGTAAATGGTGTATTGGCAAAGGCGGCCGAGGCCATCACGCTTCCCGTTGAACAGGCGCTGGCCAAATACTGCCTCCCCAGCTACCGCGACAACCTGACCACCGAATTATCAAAACTGGGCGAAATGGCAAAGCTTTACGGTACCCATGCCTACGCCCTTCAGAATCTGCTCGAGAATGAACAGATTCCATGACAACCTACTCATTGGCATCTACCCATGAAATCAACGTACCTGGCAATCGCTATGGCTACCCTGCTGTCGACAAACGCCTTGGGTCAGCAGCATTCGGAGCAGAACCATAGCAACTACATCTGGCCCAAAGACGCGGCCGTCCGGCAAAAGCTTGATCAGTGGCAGCATGTAAAGTTCGGCCTGCTGATGCACTGGGGCACGTACAGCGAACGGGGCATTGTGGAATCGTGGTCGCTTTGCCCGGAAGATGAAGGCTGGTGCGAACGCAAAGGCCCGACCGCCGGCAACTGGTACGAGTACAAAAAAGGATACGAAGCGCTTCAGACAACATTCAATCCCGTAAAGTTCAATCCCGACCGATGGGCCGATGCCGCTCAGAAAGCCGGTATGAAATACATGATCTTTACCACGAAACACCACGACGGGTTCTGCATGTTCGATACCAGGCAGACCGACTATAAGATCACCAGCTCGAAAACCCCGTTTTCGACCAATCCCCGCAGCAACGTAACGAAGGAGATCCTGCAGGCGTTTCGCGGCAAAGACTTCCTGGTGGGTACGTATTTCTCGAAGCCCGACTGGCATACCGAACACTACTGGAAACCCTACTTCCCGCCCAAAGATCGTAATGTCAACTACGATCCCAAGAAGTACCCGGCTGAATGGGCGAAGTTCAAAGACTTTACCTTCAACCAGATTCAGGAGCTGATGACCGACTATGGCAGGGTAGACATCTTATGGCTCGACGGCGGCTGGGTACGTCCCTTTAGCACTATCGACCCGACCGTTAGCTGGCAACGCACTATCCCCTTCGATCAGGATATCGAGATGGCGCGGATTGCGGGAATGGCCCGGCAGAAACAGCCCGGCCTCCTGGTCGTTGACCGCACCGTTTCGGGTGAGTTTGAAAACTACGTGACACCGGAGCAGCAGATCCCCGACCACTACATGCCTATTCCCTGGGAAACCTGCCTGACCATGGGCGACAGCTGGTCCTACATTCCGAAAGAGAACTTCAAGTCGGCCCGCAAACTAGTGCAGATACTGGTCGATGTGGTCGCTAAAAATGGCAATATGCTCCTGAACATTGCTCCCGGCCCCGATGGCGAATGGCACGAAGAAGCGTACCAGCGCCTGACGCAGATTGGCAACTGGATGCAGGTAAATGGCGAGTCGGTTTACGGTACGAAACCATTGGCTCCCTACCGGCAGGACAAATGGGCATTCACCGCAAAGGGCGACGTTCGGTACGCATCCTATCTGCCTGCTGAGACGGAAACGCAGTTGCCCGCCAGTATCATGTTACCGCTGACACCCACAAAAACGCTGACGTTGCTGGGGACTAAACAGGCCCTCAAGTGGAAAAAGGTAGACGGAGGTATTCTGGTAGACGTACCTGAGAAGATACGGCAGCAAGTAGCCAGTCAGGCCGTTTGGGTGTTTAAGCTAAGCTGATCGTTTACGGGACCGGATACGTTCGGGATAACTAACAGAGAAAAGGGTCGCCCGGCTAGCCGGGCGACCCTTTTCTCTACTCAGCAATGTACCTCCATTTACATGACCAGTTTGGTCGTGTATTTGTCCATGACGTCGCTGGGATGAATATCGAGTACGTTGGCCAGCACCAGGAGCACTAACGTGCGCGAGGCGATTTTTCGGGGAATATTGGCCAGCATGGCAAAGGCATCGACGGTAATCGACGTGTTCTGGCCGAGGTGGTTCATCAGCACCCGCTCTTTGTCGCCATACGTGAAGCGCACGTTGCGGTCGGCGCGTTCGCCTTTCATGATTTCCCGCACTTCTTTGCTCGCCTGCACCGATTTGTCGGCCACCCGCACGTAGACCTTCTTGTTCTCGGGGTCAGTCGGATCGGGGAGGACGTAATGCGGCCGGTTCGGGCTGCGTGGAATGCGGAACAAGAGCACCTCGCGCTCATCGTGGAGCGGAATGCGCTCGAGCGTGTAGTGGATAGCCGGGAAACAGAACTTCTCGATCGCCCGAACGAGCAGGTACTCGTCTTCGTCGGCGTATTTGAGGCCCGGAATGGTGCCGTCGTCGCCGACACCGATCAGGAGCGTGCCGCCGTCGGTGTTGGCGAACGCTACGATCTCCCGAACAATTTTCTCGGGATGATTGGTCTTGAGTTTGAACTCAAGCGAATGCCCCTCTCCCCGGCGAACCAGTTCTTTGAGCATTTTATAGTCTGTACTTGATCTGCCCACCATGATGCGTTTCGATCACACCTAAATGTACAACCAACAACCGAATTTGCAAGCGGTCGGCGGCTGCACCTTATTTTATGCTTACCTTAATAGCTGACTAGCTGTCAACTTTTCGGTCGTACTGGCCGTTATCTATCCCGAACGCGATTACTTTATAAACGCAAAAATGCTCATAAACGTTGCCATTGCCTTAGTCACTCTGGTTACCATGGAAGGGGTTGCCTGGCTCACGCACAAGTACATCATGCACGGTATCATGTGGAACTGGCACCACTCGCACCACAACGCGCATAAAGGGTTTTTTGAAGTGAACGACCTCTTCAGCGTCTTGTTCAGCGGGGTGGCCGTTGGCCTGTTTGTTGCCGGGCTTGGCATACCGTCGTTGTGGTTTCTGGCGCCCATTGCGGCGGGGGTAACGCTCTACGGAATCGGTTATTTCGTTTTCCATGATGTGATCGTACACCGACGAATCAAGGTTAGCGTCAAACCAACAAACCCGTATCTGCTGCGGATCATGCGGGCGCATTATGTGCACCATAAGGTACACACCCGCGAAGGGGCTGAAGCCTTTGGGTTTCTTTATGCCCCTAAGAAATACGAGAAGAAATGAACCGTTCTACCAACCTCGCCCGGCTGCAATCCGACGCATTCGACATTTGTATCATTGGTGCGGGCGCATCAGGCGCAGGTTGTGCTGTTGATGCCGCCAGTCGTGGCCTGCGCGTAGCCCTGCTCGAAGCCGATGATTTCGGCGCGGGTACGTCAGGTACGTCGACCAAACTGGTGCATGGCGGGGTACGTTACCTGGAACAGGCCGTAAAAACGTTTGATCCCAAACAGTTAGCACTGGTCAGGAAAGCACTGCACGAACGCCGGACGCTGCTGCACATTGCCCCGCACCTCTGCCATCCGCTGGCGCTGCTCACGCCTGTAAATAACCTGATCGAGGGCGCTTACTATGCCATTGGTCTGAAACTCTATGATTTGCTGGCCGGAAGCCGCCGCATGGCGCCCAGTCGCTGGCTCAATAAAGCGAGCACGTTGCGTCATTTTCCAGCCTTCGATCCAGAGAAACTGCATAGCGCGGTGATGTACTACGACGGGCAGTTCGATGATGTGCGGCTGAATCTAAGCCTGGTGCAAACGGCTGCGGCCAACGGTGCGGCGGTGGCCAACCACGTGCTGGTCGAACGAATGACCACCGATGCTACTGGGAAAATAGCTGCCGTTGAGGTGCTTGATAAACTGACCAACAATCGCTTCCCGGTAAACGCCCGTGTCTTTGTGAACGCTACCGGAACGCGGGCCGATGCCATTCGGCAGGGCGCCAACGGAAAGCAGGGCGTCAGGATGCGGGCCAGTAAAGGAGCCCACGTGGTTTTGACGGGCTCTGCCCTGCCCACGGCCGATGGGCAAACTGATCCGGCCGCGTTGCTGGTACCGAAAACAAAAGATGGCCGCGTGCTCTTTGCCATTCCGTGGCGGGGCCAGTGGCTCATCGGGACCACCGACACCGAAGCCGATCCCACCGACGTACCTGCGCTACTTCCCGATGAGGCCACCTACCTGCTCGACCACGTCAATCACTACCTGAAAGAGCCCGTTTCGCTGGAATCGCTGACGGGTGGTTTCGCCGGTCTGCGTCCGCTACTGCAGGCCGACCCCAATGCCGCCAGTCAATCGCTGGTGCGGGATCATGAAGTGGAGATCGACCAAACGTCAGGTCTGGTCAGCATCATGGGTGGTAAATGGACAACCTACCGGCTGATGGCACAGGAGACGGTTGATACCTGTTGCAAACTTCTTGGCACAGTACCGCCCTGCCAGACAGAAACGTTGTTGTTGCAGGGAGCCGAGGGGTATAACCACAAGTACCGCCAGCACCTGACCGAAAGTTACCCTGAATACCCCGCCGATGTGCTCGACCATCTGGCCGACACGTATGGTACCGATGCGCTGAATGTGCTGCGCCTTCTCCGCGAAGAACCCGACTGGCTAACCCGGCTGGCGGCTGGTCACCCCTTCATTCAGGCCGAAGTCATCTACGCCGCCCGTACCGAAATGGCCCAAACCCTGCCCGACGTACTGATGCGTCGCATCCGTCTCGGCCTCATCGACTGGAAAGCCACGCTGGAAGCCATCCCCACCACCGCCAGCCTGCTGGCCGTTGAGCGCAGCTGGCCGCCCGAACAGCAGGAGCAGGCCGAAATCAATTTCCGGTTGCATATTGAAGGGCTGATGGAGAAAGCAACGGGAAAAGTGGGATTTGGCATTATTTAACAGTTTACCGTTTGCTGTTTACCGTTTACTGTCTTCTGTTTACTGTTTGCTGTTGCTTCGCCAAGGCACGTATTGTTCGCTAGCGGAGCAACAGTAAACTGTAAACTCTTTTTTATGAAAGAGCTTCTCCGGGACATACGTGCTTACCTGCGGGCCGATTTCAAGCCCGGTTTGTATCTCGGAACTGCCTTGTGGGTAGGCCTGTTGATCGCCATCAACTACACGTTCAGCGTTGAAACGGGCTTTATCGACAGGCAACCCTACAGTCCCTGGCGGCCGGTCTGGTATTTCGGGATGTACGCCACGGCCTATTTCGGCGCATTCGGCATCTGGAGTATGTGTCACCACCGCCATGACATCTGGTACACTCGTCGGTTCTGGTTGCATACACTGGTAGCGCTCGTAGCCTATTCGTATTACGCGGGGTTCATTGCCTATTCCGACTGGGCGCAGGCGCGTTTTCCTGATTTTGGCCTGTATGTGTACGTGTTCAAAGTGCTGGGTAATGTACACTCCCTGTTCACTATTGTTTTGCCGCTGGCGCTGTATTACCTGCTCATCGATAAACCCGCCAACGGCTTTTATGGGATGCAGCCGAAACGAAAAGGCCTGCTTGTTTACCTAACCCTGTTAGGGCTGATGGTGCCCATTATCATCTACGCCTCGTTTCAGCCCGATTTCCTGCAATCGTACCCGACCTACCGGAATACCGGTGCGCATACACTGCTGAACGTACCTGAGTGGGTGACGGCCCTGGGCTATGAACTGGCCTACGGCTGGGATTTCGTACCTACCGAACTCCTTTTTCGCGGCTTTCTGGTCATCGGCCTCAGCCGGATCCTGCAACGGAACGTACCTGAATCCGGCGCATCGTGGTCGGCTCTGGGTAGTCCCGGCCCTGTTTTGCCCATGATCGTCTGGTACGCCACCATCCACTTCGGCCGACCCGTGGGCGAAACTGTCTCGTCCCTGTTCGGCGGCTACATCCTAGGTGTATTGGCCCTCTCTACCCGAAGCATCTGGGGTGGTTTGTTCATCCATATCGGCATTGCCTGGCTCATGGAAGCCGCCGCGTTCTGGCAGAAGATGTAGCTGAACCCCTTACCGCCTCAGCGTGTTGTATTTATACAATGAGTACCACTACGCTTCAGAACAAATCAGTGACCGTCCGCGACCTCGGCCTGATCGAGTATCAGACCGCCTGGGATGAGCAGGAACGCCTCTTCGCCGATACCGTCGCGGTGAAGATCGCCAACCGGCAACTCCCGCCCGACGAGCAGCAGCCGACGCCCAACTACCTGCTCTTCTGCGAACACCCCCACGTGTATACGCTCGGAAAAAGCGGGCATGAAAGTCATTTGCTGGCCAACGATGAGTTTCTGAAGCAGATTGGGGCCACGTATCACCGCATCAATCGGGGTGGCGATATCACCTACCACGGTCCCGGCCAACTGGTGGGGTATCCTATTCTGGACCTGGATAATTTTTTCACCGACATTCACCGCTACATGCGGTTACTGGAAGAGGCGATCATCCTGACGTTGAGTGCCTATGGCATCAGCGCGGGCCGCATAGCGGGGCTGACCGGCGTGTGGCTCAACGACGAAAAAGGCGAGCGCAAGATTTGTGCGATGGGTGTGAAAGCGAGCCGTTGGGTAACGATGCACGGTTTTGCCCTGAACGTGAATACCGACCTGCGTTATTTTGGTCATATTGTGCCCTGTGGCATCGCCGACAAAGCCGTGACCTCCATGCAGCAGGAGCTAGGCCATCCGGTTCCCGTAGCCGAAGTAGCCCAACACGTGCAGCGGCATCTGGTTGATTTATTTGAGATGAAAATGTGACCCCACCCCCCGGCCCCTCCCCTTAATCAAGGGGAGGGGAGCAGCACTACAAGAGCTACGCTAACTTACTATTTAGTGACCTAGCGAAGCTACTGTAATGCGGCTCCCCTCTCCCGGTTTTCAGGAGAGGGGCTGGGGGCGAGGTAAATTTCCAATGAAAAAAGACATTCCTTTTTTACCCGTTGAGGGCATACAGGTAGTTGTGGCCCGCAAATTGAATGAGCTTAACGAGTATGACTGGCAGGTGTTCCTCATCAACCAGAATGAGCAACCCATTCATACCGTGTTTGTGACCTCGCGTGGCTATGGCGAGAAAGACGGCGAAGAGCAAAAAACGGCAACCCTCCGCCATTTCTTCGTCTCCATTGAACCCAATGCCCACGAACTGATCGAAACCATTATTCCCGATGTGTTTCACCTGAACAATGAATACTGGGTCAGCTATTATGTTGGCAACCAGATTTACGACAAAAAATTCATCTTCGTGCCCGACAGCATCACCGAGCAACACCTGGTCAACGTACCCGCGCTCGGGCTGGAAGGCATATTACATGTTTAGAGTTTCAGATTTCAAGTTTCAGGTTTCAAGTGCTTCGCTTATCAGCCAAATAGTGATTAAGCGGAGCCCTTGAAACCTGAAACCTGAAACCTGAAACCATCTTCCTAATGAAACCCAAACAGAACAAATACGCCAAATCACCATCGGCGCAGGGGCAGCAGAAAAGCAGCACCCGCCGGGGTAATTATGGAAAAGAAGTCAGAGCGGCAAGTTCGGCTGGTTTCAAACAAGCCACTTCCTACATCGACGAGCTGAAAAACGACGTTGCGGCTTTTTTCGAGATCAACAACACGGGCCAGTGGAGCACGATGGATGTGGTCGAGAACTTCGACGCGGATGACCGGAAGCTGAAATTGATGATTCAGGGCCTGATTGGTGAACTCCATGACGAAGGTCGCCTCACGCGCCTGCCCGATGGCCGCTTTCAGTTCAATCAGAACCAGAATACCATTCTTGGTAAGGTCGAGCACGTGAACGTCAAGTTTGCGTTCATCGTGCCCCAGAACGGCAACGGCGACAGGGATAACGACATCTGGATTCCGGCCGAAGACCTCGGCGGGGCTATTGATGGCGACATGGTTCGCGTCATTGCTTTCAGCGATTCGCGGCAGCGCGGCACGCGGCAAACGGCTCGTCGGCTGGTTGGCCGTGTGGTGAGCCTTGTCGAGCGCGGAAAACCCGAACTTGTAGGTACGTTGGAACGGCACGGTCAGCAGCTTATGGTGGCTCCCGACAGCCGACGCATCTACCACGACATTCTGATTCCATCGGAAAAGCTAGGCGGTGCGCAGGAAAACGAGAAGGTGATTGTTCGCCTGACGAACTATCCGGAAAGCGACGACCGTGATGGTTATTTCGAAGGAGAGGTCATGAGTATCCTGGGCGTAGCCGGTGATCATAACACCGAAATGCACGCTATCCTGGCTGAGTTCGGCCTGCCCGTCGAATTTCCGGCCGAAGTAGAAAAAGAGTCGGAAGAGATCCCGGTAGACATCGATGAGGCCGAGATTGCCCGCCGTCGGGATTTCCGCACCACGACTACCTTCACCATTGACCCCGTCGATGCGAAAGATTTTGATGATGCCCTGTCGGTTAACTACCTGGATAATGGCAACTACGAAATCGGCGTACACATTGCCGACGTAACGCACTACGTCACACCCGGTACCGAACTGGACGAGGAGGCCTATAAACGGGCCACATCCGTTTACCTGGTCGATCGGGTGGTGCCGATGTTGCCCGAAAAACTGTCCAACGGGGTTTGTTCGCTGCGGCCTAACGAAGATAAACTGACGTTTTCGGCCGTGTTTGAAATGAACAACGAAGGGCGGCTGATAACCGAATGGTTTGGCCGGACAGCTATCCATTCCGATCGACGGTTTTCGTATGAAGAGGCACAGGGTATTCTGAACGAAGGCGCCGGTGATTTCGTGAAAGAACTGACGCTGCTGAATGAGCTGGCCCACAAACTGCGCGACGACCGCTTCCGGCATGGCGCTATCAACTTCGAGACACCGGAGGTTCGGTTTAAACTGGACGAGAATGGTGTGCCGTTGGCCGTGGTGCCCAAAATTCGGCAGGATACCAACAAGCTGATCGAAGAGTTCATGTTGCTGGCCAACAAACGCGTTGCCGAATTTGTGATGAGCCTCTCGAAAGGTGACGAAGCCAACACGATGGTTTACCGCGTCCACGAGGGACCCGACGAAGATCGCCTGCGCACCTTCTCTGAATTTGCCCGTCGGCTGGGCTACAAACTGAACGTCGATGACGCCCAACTGTCGCGGTCGATGAACCGGTTCATGGAGCAGATCGAAGGTAAACCCGAACAGGGGATGTTGTCGCAACTGGCCGTTCGTACCATGTCGAAAGCACGGTATAGCACTGAGGACCTGGGCCACTTTGGCCTGGCCTTCGCCCGGTACTCGCACTTCACGTCGCCCATCCGTCGCTACCCCGACATGATGGCGCACCGCTTGTTGCAGCACTACCTGAACAAAGGTCGCTCAGTTGACCGTGAAACGCTGGAGGCGCGTTGCAAGCACACCTCCGACCGGGAAAAAGTGGCTACCGAGGCCGAACGCGCCAGCATCAAGTACAAGCAGGTGGAGTTTATGAGCCGGATGCCGAAAGACATGGAGTTCGCGGGCGTCATTGCCGGCGTTACCGAGTTCGGTTTCTTCGTGGAAATCCCCGAAAATAGCTGCGAAGGCTTGGTGCGTATGCAGGACCTGACCGACGATTTTTACGAATACGACAAAGACAACTATCGGATCATCGGCCGTAAGTCGAAGAAGATGTACACCTTCGGCGATGCCGTAACGGTACGTGTGAAGGAAGCCAATCTGGCCCGCCGCAGCATCGACTTCGCCTTACTGAGCGACAACGCTAAAACCGCTGAAGCAGGTTGGGAAGGAAGCAGCTCCGATTCAGACAGCCGTTCAGGTGGAGGTCGCAGCCGCCGTTCCGATAGCCCAATCGACCAAAGCCAGCGCAACGCCGCCCGTGGTCGTAAAGCAGCTAACACATCGTCGTCTGGTAGTCGCTCAAAAGCAGTTGGCAGCGAAACAAAACGCACGAAAGGCGCAGCACCTAAAGGCCAAAACCGTCGCGGCGGCAGGGGTAAGTAACGTACCTGAAAGATTTGAGAAGGCGATTAATCCCGCAACTTTAAAAGCTAGCTTTTAAAGTTGCGGGATTAATC